>CAZPJD010000020.1:0-15972 GCA_964586775.1 uncultured bacterium
CCATCGACCAATACGTCCGCTGGTACAACGAAGCACGCATCCACTCGGCGCTCGATTACCGGACTCCGTGCGAATTCGAGACCGAATGGATCACACAAAACGCCGCTTAAAACCGTCTTGCTTTCGGGGGGACACTACGGATTCACCCCGGCGCTTCGCGTTTGATGACGGCGAGAAACTCCGTGTAGCCCGCGACGCGCGCCACGCGCTCGACCAGCGCCGGATTCGCGAAGGTCGCGGCGATGTCGGCAAGGATTTCGAGCTGGCTCTGGTGGTCGTTTTCCGGCGTGACGATCAGAAAGATCAGCGTCGCGTTTTTCCCGTCCGACGCGTCGAAGTCGATCCCCGAGCGCGAACGCCCCACCGCGACCACCGGCGAACGAAGCCCCGGCACCCGCGCGTGCGGCACGGCGATTCCACCGGGCAGTCCCGTAGAGGCGATCTGCTCGCGATCGAGCACGCGGCGCGTGAGGTCGTCGACATTCAGGCCCGCGGCGAGGGCGGCGAGGCGACAAAGCTGCGCGATCGCTCCGTCCCGGTCGCCGTTGTCGAGCGCCGGCGCAAAGGTCTTCGACGACAGGTCATCGTGAAAACGCACCCGCCGTTTGAGGCGCAAAATCGACTGCATCAGCGTGCCCGAGGTCATCGACGTGACAAGGGCGATGACGACGAGCGCGACGAACAGCCGCTCGCCAATGATCCCGTGGCGCAGCGCGAGCAGGCCGAGGATGATCTCCATCGCGCCCCGCGCGTTCATCGCCACGCCCACGGCCAGCGATTCGCGCGGCGCGAGCCCGCTCCAACGCGCGCCAATGGTTCCGCCGGTCACCATGCCGACGGTGCCGACGGCGAGAATCACGAGCGTCAGGATCGGGTCGAAGTTCGCGATGAAATCGACCTTGAGCCCGATGCTGGCGAAGAAGATCGGCGCGAAGATGAAACCCACGAAGTTTTCGAGCATGGCGCGCGTCTGGGCGCGCAGATGCACCGAATCGCCGAGCGCGATGCCGAAGATGAACGCGCCGAAAATGGCGTGGATGCCGATCCACTCGGTGAACGCCGCGCAGGCGAGTGCGCCGACCAGCGCAAACCCGAGCACGCCGCCGGGGTAGGTCGCGTGCGCCTGAAGCCAGGGCAATACGCGATGAAAGGCCGCGCGACCGACGGTCAGCATGAGCGACGCGAACAGGATCGTCAGGGTCACGGTCGTTCCCACGCCCATCCGGGCGCCCGCGGCGCCGGAGAGGCTGAGCACGACGGCGAACAGATTCCACCCCACGAGATCGAGCAGGATCGCCGACGAGACGATGATCATGCCGACGTCGGAGCGGAAGATGTTGAGATCGATCAGGATCTTGATGACGACCGGAAGCGCCGTGATCGAAAGGGCCGTGCCGAAGAACAGCGCGAAGACGATCGGGCTTGCGTCGGTCTCCGCTCCGACCAGATGCGGAACGGCACGAGCGAGCGCGAAGCCGATCGTGAAGGGGATCAGCATTCCCGTCAGTCCGACGCGCAGCGCCGACCGCCCCTGCCGCCAGACCGTGGACAGGTCGACCTCAAAACCCGCCGTCAGGAGAAAAAGCACGATCGCGACGGTGGTGAACGCCTCGAAGGCGGCCGCGAATCCGCCCGTCGCGGGAAACAGCCACGCGCTCGCGCCCGGGGCGAGGCGGCCCAGCACCGTAGGCCCGATCAGAATCCCCGCCAGGATCTCGCCCAACACGGCGGGCTGACGATACTTGGTCGCAATCTCGCCCAGCAGGCGCGCCGCGGCCAGCAGCACCGCGAGCGCAAAAAAGAACCGGACGAGCTCGTCGTGCGTCAGACTCGTCATCCGGTTTCCTCGTCGCGCGACGCATCCGGCTCGCGGTAGAACAGCACGGCGCAGGGCAGGCGCTCGAGCACGTTCTCGGCGCTGTGGTGAAAAAAGCGGTCCCAGAAGTTGAGCTTGCGCGACGGCAGCGCGATGACGATCAAATCCGCGTCCACACGCCGCGCGTACTCCACCGTCTCCATCCCGTGACGGCCTTCGACGCACGCGGTTTCGGTTGCGAGCCCCGCGGTATCCGCCGCGCCAAGCAGATCGTCGAGTTCTAGGCGGGCCTGCGCGTCCCACAGTCGCTGCGTGTCGGCGATCGGCGCACGATCCCCGATCGACTCCGAAACGCGCGAAACGATCCGATCGAATTCGCGCACCAGATGCAGGTGCGTCGCGCCGGCCGATCGCGCGAAGTGCGTCGCGAACCGCACGAGCCGCGTGTCGTCGTCGCCATCGGAGACGCCCACGACCACGCGCCCGGCGATCGAGCCCTCGCGGCTGGGCTCGGTGAGCAGCAGCGCGCTGCACGGCGCGAGACGGGCGATGCGCCGGGCCACCGATCCGCGCAGCCCCTCGATGAACCCTTCGCGTTCGAGCGCTCCCGCGACGATCAGGTCGGCGCGCGCGTCGCGGCCCGCTTCGCAGATCACCTCGGCGGGGTCGCCCGCGCGGATCTCGAAGGGCGGCGGTGCGTCGCCGGCGATGCGCTCCAGCACCTCGCGCACCCGCTCGCGCCGCTCGGCGTCGTCCGCGCCGACATGCACGAAGGACAAGCCCGCACCCAGCCGGCGCGCGAGCCCGACGGCCTCGCCCGCCACGGCCTCGGCGCGTGGCGACAACGCGATGCTGGCGAGGATTCGCCGGATGGGTCGCGGACCGGCGTTCACCGTGGCCTCCCCGTGGCGCACAAAACGTGAGCGCCCCTTGTAGGGACAAGGCCGGGGCGCTGTCAAACCGGGTGGGCGGGGGTTTTTGCGTGATGAAGATTTTTCTCGCGATCGCGCATGCGTCAGGTTATGCTATCTGTGCTGGCCATGACGAACTTCCGATATGGGGGAAAAGACATGCCGCGAGTCGGGATTGTTGTCATCGCATTGTTGATCGCCGTTGCCGGGTGCTCCATGACGATGGATGCGGCGAAGCAACGCCATGTCTCCGTGCGCGGAGAACGAACGCTCCTCGGACCGAAAAATACGGATCTCCTATGGAGGGTCGAGCGACAATTGATGGTCGAACTGATCCCCTTTGCGGATCACCTGCGCATCAATGCCCGGATCCTGACAACGGAATTCGACCAGCGGGTCGATACCTACCGCGTCCGGCAGATTCGGGAAGGAGGCTATGGTGCGAAGTCATCATCCTGGCCGCTGTGGACCGACTTCGCCGTCGCGACCGTCGCGGCGAGTGGCGCGGCGTATTCGATCGCGCAGGCCGCGGACGCGCCGGACGCGAACGAAATGCGCGATGAGGACATGCAGGCCACCGCGCGCGAGACATGGAATCTGCTGACCGCATTGTTCTCGGGTGGTGCGGCCGCGAGCACGGGTTCCGGGATCTACGGCGTCTCGCGCTGCAAATCCGAAGTCTACTCCGAACATCACATGGATCAGATCGTCGAGAGTGAAGGCGTCACCCGGTCGGACGTGGCGGAGAACTGCTCTCTCGAACTTGTGTATCCCAACGCTTCCACACGCATCGTCCGGACCGATGCCTGCGGGCAGGCCGCGCTTGTCCTCGACCCCGAACCCGATCGATATTTTCCGCTGCGCAACGTTTTCACCGTCATTGGTTGCTCATCGACGACCGGTCATGTCGTCGAGGCGACGCTCGAAAATCTCATCTTCCTGCCCGAGGCGGCGCGGGAGCGAATCGAGACCCGCGTCGCCGAGGTGCACAAGAACGGTCGCATGATGACGGAGGCGATCGAGGCATACCAGGCGCTGCAGGAAGATGCGGCGCGGGACGAGAGCGCCGTGATCCCCGCGAGGCTGCGTCGTCAAATGGCGGTCGAGGCCTGGGTCGAATATCAAACCTCGGTCGCGCGGTACCACAACGACCTGCCGACCGATCCGCACGGCATCGTGGCCAACAGGATGGACTATCCCGAGGTGTTGAGGCGGTAACATTTCCTCAAGGGTTCCGTCCCGCGCATCCCTGCGCTTGGTCATCGCCAAATGGCGCGCGGCGGGGCATGGTGCGTATTCCAACAATTTTGCGGGAGGGGCACGATGAAACGCGTGGCGATCGCGGCGGCGCTGTCGGGGGTGATCGGGCTCGTGTGGGGCTTCGCGTGGTGGGTCGGCCTGCCCTTCGCCAACATGACGATGGAGCGATTCGCCGACGACCTCGCCGTCGCTGATTTCCTGCGCACGCAGGCCCCGGCCACCGGGGTCTACATCTTCCCCAATGTCGAAGACCCGAACATTCCGGCCGAGCGGATGGAAAAACTCCTCGCCGCGCACCGCGCGGGGCCGATCGGCCAGGTGTTTGTGCGCGCCGAGGGCGCGGAGCCGATGAGCCCGTTGACGTTCCTGTGGGGATTTTTGCACTTCGCGATCGCGGCGTCGATGATGGGCGCGCTGGTGTACGTGATGGCGCCGGTGGCGAAGTGCCGCAAGCGCCGCTTCCTGCTCGTGATGTTCGTAGCGACGCTCGCGGCGGTCTTTCACGACGGCGGCGCGCCGATCTGGTTCCTGCACCCTTGGCCGTATTGGATCATGATGGGTGCGTATCACCTGACGACGTGGGGGTGGATCGCCATCGCCATTGCGCTCATCGTAAAACCGGGCGAGGCCAAGGTGTAACGCCTGCTGGCGGGATATCAGACGACGATCGATCCGCAGGGGTAGAGGCAGTCGTTGGTGCACTTCAACCACGAACACGCGTCGTAGCATTCGCAGTAATCCGTGTAGAGAGGATCGCGAGGTATGTATCTCGTCCCGAAGGCATCGTCCTGACACGCCCCTTCCGGATCGCCGGACGGATCGGGACCGCAATCCGCGCGGCACGCATTGGTCTCGTCCGTGCACTGGCTCTCGCAGTTCTCCCAATAATCCGCCGGGCGGGAATCGCAGACGGACTCGTCATCGTCATCGTCGCCACACGAGAGCGGCGTCAGGACGAGGGCTACGATCAACACGGAGAAGAACATCTGGAGAAGTGCTTTCATGAGTCGTGCTCCGTCGTTTGATCCAAGGGCATGATACCACGTCTTGCATTGGCAGGCAGGAATTTCTTCGTCGCCAATCCACGCCGCGCCGGACGCCACGTCGACCAACGACCAACGACCAAAAACCAACAACCCACCCCCACCTTCCCTCGCGCGCCCGGGAGCGTAGTATGGATGCGTGGCTGGCTTTTCGTCCGGCCCGTCATCGAGGTTTCCCATGGGTCACATCAACGCGAAGGCCGAATATCGTCGTTTGCAGGAGCGCCTCGACCGCATGCCCATCGGCGCGCCCGAGCACCGCGCGCTCTTCGAATTGCTCGCGGAGCTCTTCAGCCCCGAAGAGGCCCGCGTCGCGGCCGCCGTGCCGCTCGGTCTCGTGAGCGCGCGCAAGATCGCCAAGAACGCCGACATGGATGAAGCGCGCGCGAAGCCCGTGATCGAAGCGCTCGTGGCCAAGGGCCTGCTCGCCGATCTGCCGCGCAGCGACGGGCGCGTGTCGTATTTCCTGAATCCCACGATGGTGGGCTTCTTCGAGTTTACGATGATGCGCGTACGCAAGGACATCGACCAGCACAAGGTCGGCAAGCTCTTCCACGAATACCTGCACGATCCCGAAAAGGGGCTCTTCAAGCTGGCCGCCAAGGGCGAGACCTTCGTCGCGCGGCCGCTGGTGCACGAGGACATGCTCAAAGAGGGCACCTACACCGAGGTGCTCGATTACGAGAAAGCGACCCGCGTCATCGAAAACGCCGGCGCGTGGGCCGAGGCCATGTGCTACTGCCGCCACGTCAAGGAGCACGTGGGCGAGCGCTGCGGGTATCCCGAAGAGTTCTGCATGAGCTTCGGGCACGGCGCGGACTACCTGACGCGCAACGGCTTCGCGAAGCCGATCACGCGCGACCGGGCGCTCGGCGTGCTCAAAGACGCGCGCGAGATGGGGCTCGTGCAGATGTGCGACAACGTCAAGCGCGAGCCGGGCTTCATCTGCAACTGCTGCGGCTGCTGCTGCGAGATGCTGGGCAGCCTGCGCGCCTTCCCCGGCCCGACGCCGGTGGTGACGTCGAACTACGTGTCGGCCATCGACGACGCCGAATGCAACGGCTGCGGCCAGTGCGCCAAGGCGTGCCCCATCGACGCCATCGCGGTGAGCGACGCGGGACCGACGGCGAAGTACCCGAAGCGCAAAAAGACCGCGACGGTGGACGCCGACCGCTGCATCGGATGCGGCGTGTGCAACCGCTCGTGCAAGTACGCCGCGATGGACATGAATCCCATCGGCACGCGCGTTCACACGCCCGAAGACATGATGGAAAAGATGCTGACGCAGGCGCTGGAGCAGGGCAAACTCCAGCACTTCATCTTTTCCGACCCGACGAAGCTCACGCACCGCGCGCTGGCCTCGCTCGTCGGCACGATCGCCAACCTGCCGCCCAGCAAACGCCTGCTCGCGCGGCAGCAGATGAAATCGAAGTTCATCGAGATGATGCTGACCATGGTGCCGAAGGACGCGAAAACGGTGTCGTGAGGGAGGGATTGCGTCGCGCGCCCCTCTTCAGATTTGCGCGCCGAGCACAAACCGTGCCCGCTCCGCGCGGAGCATTTCAAATGGCGTCATGCAGGGGATCCCGAGCGCGATGCAGGCATTCGGAATCTTGACCCTGCGTATCGAGTCGTCGGCCTTTTCGTGCGTGACAACCGTGTGTTCGCCCGCGAGCGCCTGTGCGACGAGATAATAATCCGCGACCTGAAGGAAGGTACTCACCGCGCCGGCATCGTACCGCTGACTGCGTACCCATGTGGCGACGCGCGCGAGGGCTGGCAATGAGCCTTGATCGGGTTTTTGGAAGAACGTCTCCGCGCGAAGATGCGCCCACTCGGCCAACTCATCTCGCCCGGCCTCGATTTCGTTCGCGACCTTTTCGATGCTGTAAACTCGACCATTCGCATTCGCGCGGTCGAGCCACTCCCAGAACGCCGGACAGAAGTCGAATCCATAGTGCAGTCGCTTCGCTTGGATGAATACATTGGCGTCGAGGAGAAACGCCATTACGCGAGCCCCAATTTTTCGACCATCGCGTCGAACGTCGCAGCCTTGCGTAAGCCCAGCATGCGATACGCGTCGCGAAAGAGCGTGCGCCCCTCGAGGGTGCTGACGGCGAGCGCCGAGGCGAATCGGCGTCCCACGCGCACGAAAAGCGTCCGATAAAAATCGCCTCCGCTCTCGCCGCGATCGCCGCGCGGCAGCTCGCTCAATCGACGCTGTTCGTCGCGAAAGGCCGACCACATTGCGTCGCGGCCGAGTAGGCCCGTCTCGTAGAGGCGCCGGAGAACGACCAGCGTGCTGACTTTGTAACGATTCGCGAGTCGCTCCAGCTCCGAAACGAAATCCCGCGACGAATCGAACTCGCGCAGCACGTCGTCGGCCGGAGCGAGCAATTCCGCCGCGACGCGGTTGCACCAATCTTCTACGCCGTCGATCGGTTGGTCCGACCATCCGAGGTCGGAAATCCCCGTCTCGCCGAGCCACAGGTGCGCAATTTCGTGCGCGAGCGTGAATCGTTGCGCCGAAACGGAATCGCGGGCGTTGATAAATACGAGCGGCGCAACGGGATCGGCGAGCGCAAATCCGCGGAACTCTTCCGGATCGAGCGGGCGATGGGTATTCGAACCGACGATGCCGTTCGACATGACGAGAATCCCGGCCGCGTCCGCCTGTTCGACGAATCGACGACGCACGTCATCCCACGTCGCCCTTGCCACGGCGGCGACATCGTCCAGTCGCAGCGCGTTGCGGATGTCCGACGCGGTTTCGGTCGCGCCGTGACCGGTCGTCGCGCTCCCGACAAAAGCGAGCGGTTCCTCGCCGCGCATCCTCACTTCGTCGCGGTACCATTCCTGCCGCTGCTGACAGATGTGGATGGTTTCCAGCAGATCCGCGCTCGGACGTTGGTCGCGCGCGCCGGGAACGGTGCGAAAATCCGGTATCGGGATGCGTTCTTCCGGCGGTTCATCGAGAAAGAAAAATCCCACCGGAGTGTGCGTCGTCTTGGCGAACGTTTCGAGCTGACGAAGCGTGGGCCGCGTCTCACCCCTCATCCACTCAGCGATTTTGGGAAAACCCGCGACAAGCGCCTCGGGTGCCACGCGGGCGCGTTCGCAGGCCCATGCGAAGAATTCCGGATTGACGTCCACTCGTAGAGGCGCACCCATCTGACCTCAATCCCAACCGTGAAAGAAAATCGAACGCCAAAAAATTTTCGCATGTCGTCAATGGGTCGGCAACGGCCAGCGAACCCGCCGCAAAAAATTTCCGCCGGCCGCATCGGAACGGCCGGCGAATGGGTCATGGAAGGAGCTTGTTTTAACGGACGTCCTCGTCCAGGAATCTTCGCGCGACCATCTCCCAATCGTTCGCGCCCGCGGCCTTGGCGAGGCCGTCGACCACCTCGCCGCCATCCGCCGCGACCATTCCCATCTCGTGCGTGGCGGCGAAAAACTCGTCCATCACGCGCGTCATCCACTGCTTCGCGCGATCGCCGTCGAAGAGCGCGCCGCGCACATCCGCCGGGTCGGCCGGCTTCACGCGCAGCAGCCAGCCCTGCTGATACGGATCGTTGTTGAAGACATCGGCGTCGGCGGCGGCCAGCGCGTTCACGCCGATCACCGTGCCGTCGAGCGGCGAACGCACGTCGAAGCGCCGTCCGTCCACCACCAGCGTGAAGGCCCGCGCGCCCTTGCGCAGCACGGTACCCTCGGCGGGCAGCACGACCTGCGTGACGCGACCGAGCAGCTTGCGGGCGAAGTCGTCGGCGCCGACGAGCACGTTGCTGCGCACGAAGCGCGCCCACGCGTGGCCGGTGTGGAAGGCGAGATCGGCGGGCATCGCGATGCCCTTGACCCGCTCGACCGCGGCGCGCACGACCTTGGCCGGATTCATCGGCCGCGCGACCTTGTAGAGGGCGACGAAGGCGAGCATGAGGCCGAAGGCGAGGGCGTACTCGACCTGTTTGATGAAGGTGACGTAGTCGACGAAGGTGTTGAATTCATGCATGGCTCGCCCCTTAGTCGTGATCCGGAAATTCGGGCAGCCGATTGAGGATCGGCATGCGGTTGACGATCCACCGGAAGATCCACACGCCGAAGACGACGAGCGTCGCGCTGACCGCGAGCTCCATCCAGGACGGCACGTAGCGATCCGGCAGGTTCCAGTTCAGCGCGATGACGGCGACGTTCAGGCGGTTGAGCAGCAGGCCGAGAACGGTGACCACGCTGCCCCAGCGCACCAGCGTCGCGCTTTCGCGCCAGATGCCGAGCAGGAAGAGGACGGAGGGCAGCGCGATGCCGGCGACGATCTCGACGGCCCACCACGCGCCCCATCCCGTGAGGAGATGATTCCAGGACATGCCGTGCGCGATCGACAGGAGCTTCAGGCCCAGATAGGCGAAGAGGGCGAACATCGCCGCCTTACCGAGGCCCAGCGTGAGCCGGTCGATCGTCTCGTGGTCGTTCTTCGCGAGCTTGTGGCCGAAGACCTTGTGCGACACGAGGCTCTCGACGACCAGCATCGCGATGCCGCCGGCGACGCACGACGCGAAGAACAGATAGGGCAGATACGGCGAGTACCACAGCGGGTGCAGGCGCGTGGGCATGAGCAGGAAGAGCGCGCCGAGCGCCGACTGGTGGCCCATCACCAGCACCGCGCCGAGGATGACCGCGCCGATGTGGATGCGGTGCAGCCACGCGCGCACGGCCCGCAGCCGCAGCCACTCGACCGCCGCGGGCAGGAACTCGAGGAACTGGATCGTGATGTACAGGAACAGGTGCTCGGCGACGAGGAACATCACCGACGCGGTGCCCATCGACACGAAGAGCGGATAGGGCAGACGCCACGGGCGGCCGAGATCGACCACGAGGCCGAAGACCGCGAGGGCGTAACCGAGAAAACCGGTGAGGATCGCGGGGCGGACCATCGGTTTGTATTCGGTGCGCCCGAGGATGTAGACGCCGACCACCATCGCGAATCCGCCGGTGGCGATCGCCACGCCGAAGAACATGTCGAAGCCGAGCCAGATTCCCCACGGGTTGGTGTTGGACAGGTTCGTCGTCGCGCCAAGGCCCCAGATGAACCGGGCGATGATGACCGGCAAGCCGACGGCGACGATCGCCGCGCCCAAGAGATTCCACGGCGTGACCAGGCTGCGCAGATACTCGCGCACGCTGTGGCCGAGCAGGATGTTTTCGCGAACCCAGGCCCGCGAGGGCATCGCGACGAGCGGACTACTCATGATCGTCCTCCGCGCGCACGTCATCCCGCCGACGGGTGACGCTGTAGATGCCGGCCAGCAGAACGGGGAGCGTGATGTGCAGGACCGGGATGGTGGAGAGGAACCCGTAGGTGGCCTTGGGCATGGGCTCTTGCGGCAGGTTCTTCGGGAAGCCGAGCTGGTCGAAGGGGACCTTGGAGACGTAGAGCACGCTCGTGCCGCCGAGTTCCTTCTCGCCGAAGATGTGCTTCACGTAGGTCGCGTCCTTTTCGAGGCGCTTGCGGGCTTCCTCGATCAGCACCTCGCGCCGCCCGAACACGATCGCGTCCTGCGGGCAGATCGAGGCGCAGGCCGGCGCGCCCTGCTTGTCGATGTTGTGGAAGCACATCTCGCACTTGCGCACGCGCGGATCGGTCACGCGGTCGTATTCGTAGGCGGGGATCGCGAAGGTGCACGCCTGCATGCAGTAGCGGCAGCCGATGCACACGTCGGGGTTGTAGGTCACCGCGCCGTTGATGTTCTTCTCGAAGGCCCGGGCCGGGCACGCGGAGACGCATGCCGGTTCGGAGCAATGCATGCACTGGTTCTTCACGAAGACCGGCGCCGCGCCTTCGGACGGGACCCGCCGATTGACGACGGTGAAGTGCGTGGCGTCGGTGCGCCGCGTCGTCTCGAACACCTTGTCGGACTCGTATTCCGCGGGGTGATTGCCGAGGTGGTTGGCCTCGTTGCACGCCGCCTCGCAGCTTCGGCAACCGATGCATCGCGACAGGTCGATCAGCACCGCCAGCGTGTTTTTGTGCAGTTCGATGCGGGGCGCGGCGCCCGCGGTCTCGGGCAGCAGTGGGGCCGCCGCCGCGGCCGCGCCGCCCAGGAACATCATTCGCAGGAAGTCCTTGCGGCTGACGCACGTCTCGGCGGCCGTTTTGGTGTTGCAGGTCGTCATGGCGTCACCTCGCCGGTGGGAGCGGGAGTCGCTTTCGCGCGCGCGACCTTGGCGTGGCAGCCGGTGCAGGCGACCGGTCCGGCGGAAAGCGATTTGTGGCAGCCCACGCACTGGATGTGGTAGGCGCGCTTGAGGGCGGCGGGCTTGCCGGCCTCGGTGACGATTTCGTCGGGCCGGTGGCATCCCGAGCAACCGAAGTCGAAGTTCTCGAGCCCCTTGTGGTGGCAGCTCGCGCATCCGTCATCGACGTAGTCGTTGTGCGTCTTGTGCGCGAAGGTGACGGGACCGAAGTGCGGGCCGATGGGCCGGATGGTCACGCTCTCGGGCGGATCCACCGGCGGCCCGGCCGTCTCCTGGCCCATCACCGCGACCGCGGACGCCGCGAGGACGATCAGGGCGATCGTCGCGGCGAGGCCGGCGGCCTTTCGGGTGGTGGGGTGGTTCGGGGTCATGGGACTCTCCTTGCGATAAAAATGATCAAAGGGATTCGGATTCGGACGCGTCGGAGCGACGGCCGTAGACGATCTCGCAGACGTGATTCCAGGTCGCGTCGTCCATGTGACGCGCGGCGCCTTCCTGCACCTCGTCGCCGTCGGCCATGGCCGGGCCGAGCCGCGGCGCGCAGGCGGCGAACAACCGGATCTTCTGAACGTCGAACCACTTGCGGAAACGGGTCGGGGTGTAGAGGTCCGGCAGCTCGCGAAGGGCGTGATCGGGCGCGATCTTGATGATCCACGCTTCGTCGGCGAACGGATTGCCGAGCTTCGCCGGATGCGCGACGAGTTCGCGATGCACCTCATACACGGTGCCCGTGAGCGGCGACGGCATCGCGAGTTCGCGCTCGCCGATGCGCAGCGTCCACGCCGTCTTTCCCTTGGCGACGCGGTCGCCGGGCTCGGGAGCCTGGATCGCGTCGATCGTGCCGGCGAGGCGTTTGGTGAACTCGTCGAGGCCGACCGCGAAGGCCGCGCGGTCGAGGCGCAGCCACGTGTGACCCTCGGTGTAGAGCATGTCCTGGTCGGGTTCGCCCATGGCGTCCAGCGCGAACTTCTTCTGAATCATTTCCTTCGCCTTGCGGTGCGCAAGGCGCTCGACGACGAGAGCGTCGAGCGCGATGGCGGTGATGAAGAAGGCGGCGACGATGATGATGACCATGGTGTCCTCCCTTCCGGGGTTCGAGGCGTGCTCCCTTGGGCTTTGCCTCGGTTCGATTCCGCCTTTTTCCATATCCAAGAAGCGGGCCAAATCACAAAACTGGAATATTCACGAACAATATCAATATGTTACGCATACAGACGGCGCGTTCACACCCCTCGGTTCGACCGAAAAGTGTCGAGGAATTCAACAGTCCGGGCGGGAAACCACGAGTTTCGCATGTAAGCACATGAATTCACTAGATATTTTTCGTGTTGAAATTCGCGACAGCCTCGACTGGCGGGGTGTCGAATAGTTCAACACCCTTCAGTCCGGCTGGTGTGGAATAATTCGACACGCGACGTATTCCCCTTATTTATCAGGGTGATCGCGTTTTTTTATGGACATGCGAGTCCGCTTTGTGCTACGCTGGCCTCGTGCTCGGGAATCCCGGGCGAGTTGTCGTCCGCGCATGGCGGGCGGGCTGGATTTGGCGATGTCGGGTTCGGAAAACGGCGCGCGCGCGCCCGGCGGCTTCGGTCGTCGCGCACTGCGTTGGTTCAGGAGGCAGCCGCTTCAGCATAAGCTGGTCGCCGCCACGCTCCTGCTCGCCCTGACCCCCCTGTTCGTCTACTCCACGGTCGCCGCGCGGTTTCAGCGCGAGCGTGCCATCGACAGTGCGCGCGACGCCCTCGAATTCGCGGCCATGAGCATTCTGCGTCTTTGCGAGGCGCAGGAAGCCCTCAACCGGTTCCACGAGAGTCGATTCCAGATGCCCGACGGCGTCAGCGGCGCGACGATGGGTTGGCGCGAGGGCGGGCAGTTCAAGTCGCTGCGCGACGTGGTGCGCGAGGTGCGCGTCGGTCGGCACGGTGAGAGCGTGGTTTTCGACGGCGAGGGTCGTGCCCGCATCCACCCCCGTCTGGCCGAGGGGGAAGCATTCGATCGGGACGGACCGGACGCGGCCACGACCCGAGAACTGCTCGAGGCCGCCCGCGCCCTCGGCCCCGGCCAGGTGGCTCTCCGCCAAATCCCGTGGGCGAGCGGCGGATCGTCGGCGAAGCGCCTCGCCGCGGTCGGTTACTTCGCGCCCTACGACTGGGTGGTGCTGGTCGGCGAGGGCGAGGCCGACATCCTCGCCGAGTACCACCGCGGTCGGCGGGCGTTTCTGGTGCTCTTCGTCGTCACGGTCGCGCTGATTCTCGTCGGCGTGCAGGTCATCTCGGCGTGGCTGATGCGCCCGATCGTCGCGCTGACCGCCGCGACCGAGGTGGTGGCCGAGGGCGGCGACGACGTGCCGCTCCCCCGCGCCCCGGCCGACGACGAGATCGGCCGACTGACGCGGGCGTTCGCGCGCATGGTCGAGCAACTCGCCGGCGCCCGCGAGAACCTGCTCGAATGGAATCGCACGCTGGAAGACAAGGTGGAGGCCCGCGCTCGCGAGCTCGAAACCGCCCGCGACCGCGTGCTCGAGTCCGAGAAGATGGCGTCGCTCGGCAAGATGGCCGCGATGGTGGCCCACGAGATCAACAACCCGCTCTCGGGCGTGCTCAGCTACGTCAAGGTCTGCCGCAAGTTGATCGACGCGGAGCCGACCCCCGAGCGCCTCGACGCCATCCGCCGCCACCTCGACACCGGCGCGGCCGAGATCAAGCGCGCGGGCGACATCGTTCGCAACCTGCTCATGTTCGCGAAACGCACTTTCGGCGAATTCGCCACCGGGCCGCTCAACGAGGTCATCCGTCGCGCGGCGGGTCTCGTGCGCCACGGGATGGACATGAAGAACATCGCGTTCGAGCAGGACCTCGCGGCGACGGAGTTGACGCTCGTCCACTGCGACGCGAGCGGGCTCGAGCAGGTGCTGGTGGCGCTGTTTGTCAACGCGATGGACGCGATGGAACCCGGCGGCCGGCTGCTGGTCTCCACCGACTACGAAAATAAGGAAGAGGTGCGGATCCGCGTGCACGACACCGGCAAGGGCATCGAGCCCGACCTGCTGCCGCACATCTTCGAACCGTTTTTCACCAGCAAGACCTCGGGCAAGAGCATCGGCATGGGCCTCGCCGTGGTGTGGGGCGTGGTGCAGGCGCACCACGGCCGCGTGAAGGTGAACTCGACGCCGGGCATCGGCACGACGTTCACGATCACGCTGCCCCTGAGAGGACCGTCCGACGAAGCGGGCGCGTTGGCGTTAGGACGCGTGACGCATTCGGGCGCGCAATGATGGAAAGACGAACCCTCACCCTGCCTCGCTTAGTTCGGCTCCCCTCTCCCGTCATGACGGGAGAGGGGCCGGGGGTGAAGGTATGAGCCTTTCGGGAGCGTGAGTCATGGAAACCTCGGATATCGGCATTCTGATCGTCGACGACGAATTCTCGGTGCGCGACTCACTGGACGCGTGGTTCTCGGCGGACGGATTCCGCACGGGCACGGCGGCGAGCGCGGACGAGGCGCTGGCGGCGCTCGACCGCGGCAAGTGGGAGATCGTGCTGACCGACATCAAGATGCCGGGCATGGACGGCATGGCGCTGCTGCGTCGGATCAAATCCACGACGCCCGACACGGTCGTCATCATGATCACCGCGTTCGCGGCGGTGGACACGGCGATCCAGGCGCTCAAGGACGGCGCGTTCGACTACATCTGCAAACCCATCGATCCCGACGAGCTGTCGCACATCGTGCGAAACGTGATGGACTCGATTCGCCTGCGCAACGAAAACCGCGAGCTGCGCGAGGGCATCGAGCGCCTCGCCGCCGTCGACGAGATTGTCGGCAGCTCCCCCGCGATCCGCAACATGATCCGGCTGATCGGCGAGGTCGCGCCGACCGACTCGACCGTGATGATCCGCGGCGAGTCAGGCACGGGCAAGGAACTCGCCGCCCGCGCGATCCACATGAACAGCCGCCGCAAATATTTCAGCCTGGTCACGGTCAATTGCGGCGCCATCGCCGAGACGCTGCTCGAAGACGAGCTGTTCGGTCACGAAAAGGGCGCGTTCACCGGGGCGCAGTACCTGCGCAAGGGCAAGCTGGAGACGGCGGATCGCGGAACGATCTTTTTCGACGAGATCGGCGACATCCCGCCGCGCATGCAGATCGACATCTTGCGCGTCATCGAGACCAAGCGCTTCACGCGGCTCGGCGGCGACAAGGAGATCGGCGTCGATTTCCGCATCATCAGCGCCACCAACCGAGACCTGGAGCAGATGGTCAAGGACGGCACCTTCCGCGAGGATCTCTACTACCGACTCAACGTCTTTCGCATCGACCTGCCGCCCCTGCGCGAGCGCGCCGAGGATATCGAGCCCATTGCGCGTTATTGGCTCGGCCGTCTCGCCGAGCAGATGAACAAGCCCGTCGACGGTTTCACCGAGCAGGCCCTTGCCCGGCTCGCCACGCACCCGTGGCCCGGCAACGTGCGCGAGCTGCGCAACGTCATCGAGCGCGCGCTGGTGTCGGCGCGCGGGCGGCGTATCGACGCGGCGGATCTGTCGCTGCCGGCGCCGGGCGGTCCGGCCGCGCCCGCGATGATGTCCATCGCCGACATGGAAAAGGTGCACATCGAGCACGTGCTGCGTCAGGTGGATTGGAACATCTCGCGAGCGGCGGAGGTGCTGGAGATCGACCGGGCCACGCT
>CAZPJD010000021.1:0-3517 GCA_964586775.1 uncultured bacterium
AAGCAATCCGGAATGGAATGGTCCGTTCGCGGTGCCAACGACATCATCGCCCTGCGTTGCGCCATGCTCTCCGGACGACTCGAAGACTACTGGGAATCCCGACGCGCGTCGTGAAAACCCGGTTCTGGGACGTAGGCCCGACGCGGAATCGCGAGGTTTGGTGCGTTTGGGCCGTTACAGCACGCACGAAATGACATCCGCCTCCGGTGTAAAGTCGCCCGGGTCGGTCGTGTCGCCGAAACTCTGATCGCTGGGATCCCTCGACCAGACCGCGGCGCGCCACGTGACCGGCTCGTCGATTTCGAGGGCCGACTCGGCCTGATCGATCGACATCGTGAGTACGTTGCCGTCGATGGCGAACGTCGCGGTCGTCGCGGTCGCGGCCCACGCGCCGAGCGAACGATCGAATCGGAACATGCCGTACGAACCAAACTGGTAGCTCACGATATAGACCACGTCGCCGCCGTAGGTGGGGCTGTCGGCGGTCTCGTTCGTCCAATCGGTGCTGGCGTCGAAGACGGCGTAGTACTCGATGAACTCGTCGCTGGCGCCCTCTTCGTTCAGGTCTTCGGCATAGGTGATCTCGACCTCGTAGCCGGTCTCGGTCTGGCGGATACCGTAGAAGTCGATATCCATGTATCCCAGATAGGGCGGCTCGGCCTTGTCCTCGTAGTAACGCAGATCCCACAGCGGATCGGCCCACAGCCATCCGCGCTCCTCGCAATGGCAGTTGCAGTTGGCGCCCTTGGAGTAGTTCGAATCGCTTCCCGTGCCCTCGTATTTCGACGCGGCGTAGTTCATCGCCTCTTCGGGCGAGACGTGGCCGTCGGCGTTGCCGCCGTTTGCGAGTTCGTCCGCCTCGTTGTCGAGGTAGCTGTTCCAGAACATGTTGCTAACGTAGCTGCCGTCGCCGTCAGCCGTTCCGTACGACGTCTTGTCCTTGCTCGCCGACGTCAGCACGTTCACGCCCCAGCGTCGCAGCCCGTTGGTGCCGGCATTTTCGCGCCACCAACCCGAATAGCAGGACTGTACGACCATGTTCAGGTTGCAGTATCCCGCCTGGCGGCACTCGTTCTTGCTGTACTCCATCACCTTGGGGCAGTTCGTGTGCGCGTTGAGTTTTTGTCCCACGCGCCATGGCTCCACCCACCCATCGCCATTGGCGACGTGGATCGCACCCTGCCCGGATTCGCCGTGGCCGGTGATATAGATCCACAGCTCGTCCATGCACTTCATACCCGCGAGGAAGTTCTCGATCGCGGTGAACGCCTCGGCCGATGTGGGACGGTCGAGCAAAGTTGCCGCCCCGTCGCCGAGAATCAGATCGAAACCCATCTTCGCGCGCATCCCGTTGCGCTGCATCCAGCTCTTGCCCGGCGCGTCGCCGAGGTTCATGACAAGGGCCTTGCGTTCGATGGGAATGCTCGCGCCATCCGGCGAGCACGTCGCGAGCCCCTCGACTTTGGGCGGAATTGACGACATCTCGATCGGCGTCATCGCGGGCTCATCGGGGCCGAGCGCCGTGGCCGGGTCGTCATCCTCGCCGTACCCCGGTCCGCCCCAGGGCAGAAAGTTGAAGTAGTAGTCGCCCACCGCGGAGTGATCGCCCGAACCGTCCCACGTGCCCGAGACATCGCCCGCGTCGAGCGCGACGCGCGTCCAGTTCTCGAATCCGAATTTGTTGCTCGCGTCCAGCCCAAGCGAGGCCGCCGCCGTCCACACCCAACCCTCCGCCGCCGAAGCGGTGTCGATTGCCGCATTCTGGGCGATCCACTCGCTCCCGCGAGCGCCTTCGGCCCAGCTTCCGCTGCGATCGTTGTCGACGACGGCGTTCAGCACGGTCGCGCCGGACGGGATGGACGAAGCCTCGACAGCAAACCGCATCGTGGCGGTGTTGGCCGATTGATCGAGGGTCAACGCGACGAGAACCCGACCGAAGGACTCCATGGCGTCGGACGGCGCGGATTGGGACTCAGAGGCCGGCGTCACGGAGGCGTACACCCGCAGCAATGTTTTGTCGGAAAGGTAGATCGACGTACCGTTGACCTCGGGCCACCACGATTGCTCCTCGACGGTCAACTCGCCCGACGCGGGGTCGGCGTAGATATACAGAACCGGATGCGAGAACTGCGCGAAGGGATCGAGATCGACGAACGCGAACCAGCGATCGCCATCGGCCTTCGCGGACTTGGCCGTTTCGGCGGGCGGAGCATCGGGGTTGTCGTCGTCACCGGGCGACGCCTCGGGCTCGTCCGCGATGGCCGGGGCGACCTCGTCGCTCGCCGCGAGTGGCTGTTCGAATACGATCGCCTGCCAACCGGATTCCACTCCATGATCCGCGACGGCGTTCGCGACCAAACCGACAAAGGCGTCGACGGCTTCGACCGGTCCGCCGTCATCGTCGCCGCTCGACGAATCGTCATCGTCGTCGCCGCACGAGCAACCCGCAATCGCGATGAAGGCTGAAACGAAAAGAGCGAACAGAACTCCGCGAGGCATGGCGTCCTCCCTTGGTCGGTCGTTTGGACCGTCATCATTTGGGTACGAGGTAGATGGTCCGCCAAAGACGCGCGGGGTGTCAAGAACCGATCGTTAGATCGCCGATCTTTCCCGCCCGAACAGCCATCGCGGGTGCTCGTACACCAGCGCGTCGATGGGAATCCGGAGGCCGGGGTGGTCGCCGAACCGGCGCGCCACGTGCCACAAACCCGCGAAGGTCAAGGTCATCAGAAGGACCTGCCAGACCGGTCCGCCGAGCGGGCCGATCACATAGGAATTCCAGATCCACACCCAACACCAGACCAGCGACGCGCGGAACGCGCGTCTGCGCATGGAAGGATCGGGCAGGAGACTGGCGAACAACAGCGGAAACGCCAGGGCGGGGCGCCAATACCACATCCCCAGATAGCCGAGGATGTTTCCCCGGTACTGCAAGGTCCACCAACCCAGTGCGTTGTTCAGGATTTCGAGGCAAACGCCAAAGGCGACAAAAACCGCGACGCAGGCCGCCAGTAGCCGCCCGAAGGACACGTCGGACTCGCCGCGCCGCCGTGCAATAGACAGTCCGATCGTCAGAGCCGAATAAAAGGTGAAATAGAATCCGAACAAAGAAAACAGCGGGATGCCACCGCCATGCCACACGTCGAGCATGTCGGCTTCCGCCCCGCGATTGAAGACGTAAACCGACGGGTCGTACACAGCGGATGGCGGCAGTGTGAACGCCAGAAACAGCAAGGTCGTTCGATGGGGGCGAAAATAGATCGCGTGCGTCAGAAGCAGAACGGCAACGATGTTCTGCGCGAATAGCAGGACCACGCGCGCCTCGAGACGTAGGAAAAGTCGCGCGAAGGTTTACAGAATCCTCACGCGATGTCCATCGGAATCACGGGAGCCCGGAAGGCGTGGGGGCGAATTGGCGATTCGTGAGGGGCCTCAGGCGGTTTGTTCAGAACGCAGTGAATCCGCGCGGCGAAAAACGAAGCGCGGTGCGGGATACTGGACGTCGGCGATGGCGATC
>CAZPJD010000022.1:0-17338 GCA_964586775.1 uncultured bacterium
CATGATGATGGGACCAGCCGGAAATTGCGGGAGTTCGGCATGAAGAGATGGATGACGATCATCGCCTGCGCGACCGTCGCGCTCGCGGCGAGCGGGTGTTTTTCGATCACGACCAGCAGCTCGGGATCGCCGGGCGGCGGCGCTCAGACCACGCCCACGGGCGGCGCGACGACCGAGGCGCGCGGGCTGGGCGCGAACGCGCCCGCGAAGCTCTGGACCGACGCGGGCAAGGGCGGCGGCAAGCCGGTGACGGTCGATTCGCGCACCTATGTCGAGATTGCCGAGCGCGCGAACCCGGCCATCGTCAGCATTTTCACCACCACCGATCTGCGTGTGGGCATCGGCGATCCGCTGGGCATCTTCCGCTTGCCCGTGCCGGATTACGACATGCAGGCCACATCGCTGGGCACGGGATTTTTCATCAGCGAGGACGGCTTCCTGCTGACCAACGCGCACGTCGTGGCGAAGGCCGACGACGTTCACGTCTATCTGCACGAAAATTCGGAAGCCCACGCCGCGCGGGTGATCGGCGTCGATCCGGTCGCCGATCTCGCGCTGCTCAAGGTCGATTCCGGCGAGCGGCTCCCCTATCTCAAACTCACCGACTCGGATCGTGTGGAGCGCGGCGAGATCGTCGTCGCCATCGGCAACCCCTTCGGTCTCGACTACACCATCACCACCGGCGTCATCTCGGCGAAAAACCGCGTGCTCTCGGCGGGCAGTCGCCGAGGTCTCTACGAGGACTATTTGCAGACCAGCGCGCAGATCAATCCCGGCAACTCGGGAGGGCCGCTGATGGACCTGCACGGCGACGTGGTCGGGATCAACACGGCCATCATCGCCGGCGCTCAGGGCATCGGGTTTGCGATTCCCGCGAACCTCGTGAAGGACCTGCTGCCCGCTCTCGCCAAGAACGGCCGTGTGACGCGGGGATATCCGGGCCTTGGACTCGCGGATCTCAACCCCGCGCTCGCCCGAAAATTCGGCGCGGGTTCGACGACCGGCGCGATGGTCGTTTCGCTCGACGCGAACGGCCCCGCCGCCCAGGCCGGCGTGCAGCGCGGCGACGTGATCGTCGCCGTCAACGGCGAAGCGGTTCAGAACGCGCGCGAGGCATCGCGCCGGATCACGGCGGTCGAGGCCGGCCAGTGGATCGAGCTCGATCTTTCGCGGCGTGGCGCGGCTGTCGCCGCGAAGTTTCGCCCGGCCACGCGGGGGAAGTGATGACGAGTCGATGTTGGGATTTTTCCGCCTGACGTTTATCATGGGCGCGGACCGATCAGGAGAAAGCTGATGCGACAGGTGGTGATGACGCGAGGCGAGGACGGGTTCTGGGTTGTCGAGGTCCCATCGCTGCCCGGATGCGTTTCTCAGGGGAAGGACCGCGACGAGGCGCTGGAAAACGTTCGCGAAGCGATCGCGGCGTATGTCGAGGTCCTGCGTGAGGGTGGACTCCCGATTCCGGAGGAGCGGTTCGACACGCTGGTCGTTGCGGTATGAGCCCACCCCTTCCCGTCGTGTCGGGGCGGGATGTAGTCCGCGCGCTCGAGAAAGCGGGATTTCGATTTCGACGTCAGACCGGCAGTCACATTGTTCTTCGGCGGCCTGAACCGCCGACGATGATCACGGTTCCCGATCACAAAACCCTGGATCGCGGAACTCTTCGATCCATTATTCGTCAATCGGGATTCACGGTGGACGAGTTCATCGCGCTCCTTTGAGCATCACGTGAGATCGCCCGGACCGCGAATGCCGCTTGACAACCGCCGCGCCCGGCGGCCAAATCCGCGAATTGCGCCAACCCGTTCACGGAGCCGATCGAGATGAAACCGCGTTTCTTGTTTCTGACGTTGCTGTGCGTGCTCGCCACCGGTTTGACGGTCTCTTTCGTCGCGTGCGGCGGCGATGACGACGACGAGGAAGAAGAAGACACCGCGTCCGACGACGACGCCGACACGACGCCCAGCGTGACCTTGCAGGAGTGCGTCGACGCCTTCGCGCGCCTCTACGGCCCGGAAGGCTGCCAAGTCGCCATGTGGGACGAGGCGACGATTGAAGGCGAAGTCTGCCAACCGCGACAAAGCGCGGCCGACGCGAACGACTGCGTGATGGCGCTCTACGCCGACAACCTCGATTGCATCAACGCCGTCGAGTGCGGCGCCGAGACCGCCGACGCCGACTACGCGGCGTGCGAGGAAGCGTTCCAGACAGCCGCCGGCGCATGCTGAAATAACGCGCGCCGACCCGCGCCGATTTGAACGGGCGATCAATCGCGAATCGGCCCTGTTTTCAAGGCCGATCGCGCTTGACACCCGTTTTTTACGGGTGCTACAGTCCGCGCCTCTTTGCACGCATTTCATTCCAGAAGGATCGGCGACTTGGAGCGGGGGGCGCGATGAAACGGGGGACGCGGTATACGTGCGCGACGGCGATGGGAATCGCGTTCGCGCTGGCCGTCGCGCCCGCTGCCGTGCCTGCCGCTTTGGCCGACACTTTCGCGGGCATCGGCGCGGTCATCGATTACCAGTATCCCCTCGACCCCGAGATGTGGGGCGCGACCATGTCGGACAACGCATGGGGCCGCGACCTTGTGGGGGTCGAGCACTCGGTCGGCGCGGATCGCAACCAGTTCTACACGTGGAATCGCCCGAACCGCCTGATCGCGCCCGGGCTCGAATGCCATTACGGCTGGAGCTTCGGCCTTTCGCTGCACGGCGATGTGCGTTGGCTGTGGCTGTCGTGGGCGCCAAACCGGGACGTGGACATCATCATGGACCGCATCGACGTGCCGCTCGTCGCCACCGCGAAGTGGAGCTTCAACGCCGAGGGCCGTTGGCGGCCCAACGTGTTCGCGGGCGGCGGCGTTCACTACGTGACGACGCGGATCTTCGGCAAGGACCTGTTCGACCAGCGACGCAATCCGAACTACGACAGCGAGGCGCAGCCGGAACCGGGTACGGATGAGTTCGACAACGCGCCCGAGCCGAGGCGCTGGCTGAAAGAAACCCGCGAGTTCGCGCGGTCGGACTGGGTGCCCAGCGCGCACGCGGGCGTCGGCCTCGACGTGGCGCTGCGCGAGAGTTTGATTCTCGGCTTCGCGGCGACGTACGACGTGGTGCCGATGGACACGATCGAAGCGGTGCTCGTGCGTGACGGCGCCGACGAGTGGCACTGGGTGGAAAAGGAAATCTTCGGCGACGGCGGCGGCGTCCACGGCGCCGTGTCGATCCATTATCGCTATTGATTCCGCGTTCCGGTTCCGGCCGGGCGGGGATGTGGAGGAGCTAAGATGCGTTTGTGGTTGATCGTGCCGATGATGGTCGTGCTCGCGGCGCTGGCGGCGACGGCGGATGCCGCGGAGCCGGAAACCGCCAAGGACCCCGGCGTTTCGGTGGATCTGTCGGGCTACTACCGGGTCCGATTCGACAACACGCTCAACACGGGTTGGCGTTTCAACGAGGACTACCGCGACGGCGACGACAACCAGGACAGCGACTGGTGGTCGTACTTCGATCAGCGCGTGCTGCTGCTGCCGAAGATCACCGTCAACGACAATATCGTCCTCAAGACGCAGATCGACGCGTTGCGCAACGTGACCTTCGGCAACAACACGCAGGCCGTGATCCCGCAGGTGCACGTGACGCGCAACCCGGCCAACACCGAAAAGATCGAGACGGTGGAGTTCGATGCGGCGCGGCTGTATCGCGGAAACGTCTTTTCGAGCAGCACGTCGTCGAACGCGGGTTACTATGCCTATAACCGCAATAGCGGCGACGAAGTGCCCTCGATCGAGATGTCGCGCTTTTGGGCCGAGATCATGCTGCCGAATGTCGGTTTCATGCGCTTCGGACGCATGCCGTCGCAGTTCGGCATGGGCGTGTTCTCCAACGACGGCCTTCCGACCAAGACCGAGTTCGGCTGGCAGGGTCTCGACAAGAACTACGGCGACACCTACGACCGCATCCTCTTCGGCACCAAGATCGGCCCGTACATCCCCGTGTTGCTGTACGACCGCGTGCTCGAAGGCGACTACAAGACCGGCGACAACGACGTGCACGAGTTCGGCTTCGTGCAGTACCTTCGCGACATCAAGCTCGGCGGCGATCCGGCGAATCTGCTGAACGGCGGCCTCTACATGGTGCACCGCCGGCAGATGTCGACCAACGCCCGCGTGTTCGTGTACGACCTGTGGGTCAAGCTCCAGCTCGGCGGCTTCTCGCTCGAAAACGAAGCCGTCGGCGTTCAGGGCTCGTTCACGCAGATCGACGACGAAACTCTCGATGAGATCGAGGAATCGGGCCTGCCGACCGGCGAGGGCGGCGGCAAGATCGAGGTGTCGGCTTATGTCGACGCCGCGCGTTTGAAATTCGAGACGAAGAGCTGGGGCACGGGCGCGGAGTTCGGCTTCTCGAGCCCGGCCGATCCGAATCAGGACACGGAATTCGATCCCTCGGCCGCCGCGGCCATCGCGGTTGCCGCCGCGCAAAAAGACGCCGACGAGGACGCGCCGGAAAACAGCATCGACTTCATCAACGCGGTGGTCGAGAACCAGGCCGCGTTCGGCAAGAAGGTCTACACGTTCCCGATGGATCCCGACTACGACGTCGATCTCATCATCTGGGAAGTGCTGATGGGCGGCGCGGTGAAGAACGGCCTCTACGCCAAGGTCGGCGGCTATGTCCAGCCGTTCCAGGAATTGCGCATCGAGGCCAACGTGATCCAGAGCTGGATCAACGAGAGCTGGAAGGGCGAGAATGGCGAGGACGCCGCGCACGACCTGGGCACCGAGCTCGACCTCGACATCTCCAGCACCGCGTGGGATCACTTCACCACGGGCGTGCAGTTCGGCTACGCGTGGCTCGGCGGATACTTCCAGGATGTCTACGGCGACAAGGAAAACATCTTCACGATGCAGATGCGCGCCGGTGTGACGTTCTGATCCCCGAATTCGAGCGATCGCAAGAAAGGCCGGTCACGCGACCGGCCTTTTTCATGGTGCGAATGGCGGGCGCCCTTCGTGGTTGCGCGCCGCGCGTTTACGCCGCGCGCTGGATTTCCAGATACACGCGCTCATCGAGCGGGTATTCGCGGGGCAGGAACGCGCATACGCGCGCGTCGAAGATCGCGCCGCGATCGAGGTGCGTCGCCAGCACCTGCGCGATGGTGCGACGCAGGTAGCCAAGCTTCTGCCCGCTCTCGTGCATCACCATTACGGCGTTCGGATCGACGGGGTTGTCGTGCTCGCGAACCAGCCAGCACGAATCCCCTTCCCCGATCCGCCGCACCTCGGCACCGTGCTCCAGATGAATGAAGTGCTCCTTGACGTGGGCAAAACCGACCACGCGGCTCGTCCAGCGCGTCGCGCGACCGTACCAATCGCGCAGCCGGCGCGTCAGCTCCTCGTCCGACTCGTCGGCGAGTTTGGCCAACGCGCGCAGCGGGTGCGCTTGCGGCAAGGGCGTACCGTGCCACGGGCTCCAGAGCGCTTCGGCGAGCGTGTTCAGCCGCTCGTCTTCGCCCAGCACCTTCTCCGCGACCTCGATGTCCAGCTCGTCCGCCTTGTCGAATCCGTCGGCGATTTCGAGCCCGCGCAGGATCGCCCCGGCCTTGATGTGCGCGAGAGCGAGAAAGAGCCCGACGAGCCGCTGGACGAGATCGACGCCCGCCGGAGTTCTTCGACGTTCCCCCAGGCGACCCCACACCCGCAGCCGGATCTCGGCTTCGACGGTCGCCGGGCGAATCGTTCGTTCCAGCAGCATATCCATTCCGTCAACCGACGCGTCTCGAACGAGCGCGATCGAACCGCGTGTTTCAAGGAAGTGGAAGTCCGCTTCCTTCTTCTGCATACGGAACCGAACCTCGTACATGCGAAATGCCTCAACCAACATGGCGCACCCCCCGGTGACAATTCGGAGGCTACAACGCCCATGCGTCATCGGGGGTCGTATGGGAGTCATGGCCGGAATCAGGACGCGGATTGGTGGTCGTCGGCGTCGTCGATCGGGTCTTCGTCCAGAATCGGGCGACCGCGCGTCGCGCGGGCGAGTGTGACGACGGCGACGCGCGCGGCCCCGGCGCGCAGCAGCACGCGCGCGCATTCGGCGGCGGTCGCGCCGGTGGTGAGCACGTCGTCGATCAGCAGCACGCGCGCGCCGGCAACCGGTTCGCCCTCGCGCACGGCGAACGCACCGCGCACGTTGTCGCGGCGTCCGGCGCGCGACAGGCCGCGCTGGGGCGGCGTGTCGCGTACGCGGTGCATCAATTCCGGGTGCAGGCCAAGCCGCGTGTCGCGCAGCAGGCGTCGCGCGACGAGCAACGGCGGATTGAATCCGCGTTCGCGCAGGCGGCGCGGATGCAACGGCACAGGCGCGGCGACGTCGAAATCGCCCCAGGCCACGCCCATCGACGCGACACTCGCGAGCAGATTCGCAAAGCCCGGCGCGCGATGCACGCCGAGGCGGAGTTTGAACGCCAGGATCGCTCGGCGCGCCTCGCCCTCATAACGCAGCGGCGCGCGCGCGATGGCGAAGGGTGGCGGATCGCTCATGCAGTCGAGGCACGCGCGCGAGGCGGTACCGGACTCGAACGGCGTGCCGCAGACGCGGCATAATGGCGGCAGGATTCGCGGCAGCGCGGCGTCGCACCGCGCGCACACACCCGTATCGGGCCCGGCCGCGAGACCGCCACATAGCACGCACACCGGCGGAAAGACGGTGTCGAAAACGCTTCGGATCGATCCTAGCAGCCGCATCCGCCCTGACCGGACGAATCGTCGTCGTCATCGGCCGCGGGCTCGGGCAGATCGTCGTCTTCGTCCGCGCCGGGGAGCGGATCGCACGAGTCCGTCTCCTCGTTGCAGATCTCGTCGATCTCGCAGGGATCGTCGTTGTCCTCGCACTGATTCGTCGAGTTACAGATCTCGACGCCGGTGCAGAAGAGGCCGTCATCGCAAGCCGCGCTGTCGGCGCAGGGGCACAGCACCGCGAAGCGTGTGCTGCCCGCCGAGTCTTCGACCGTGCCGCCGCCCGCGAGCGACGCGCCGACCATCCGCGCGATCACGATGTCGCCCTCGATGCCCGCGCAGCCCGGCGGGACCTGGGCGGTGAACTCGACGAGGACCGTGAAACTTTCGCCGGGCGCGAGGTCTTCGCCCTCGCTCGAAGTGATGTCGGTCCACGACACCGAGCCCGCCGGATCGGAGGCGTCCGACGCGGGCGTCGCGCCGACGTACGTGAGCATGTCGTTGTGGAAGAGTACCTCGAGGGGCATCGCGGCGATCGACGCGTCGGCGTCGTTCGTCACGATGATCTCGACGGTGACGGTCTGGCCGGACTCGAAGACGCGCTCGGTCACGCCGATCAGATCGACCGCCACGCGCCGACCGAAGGAATTGCTGCCGAGCTTGACGTCGGTCGGGCTCCACGTGCCGTCGCCCAGCGGGAGGCTCGAAAGCTCGGTGAGCGTTTCGGCGTCGATGACGCGAAGGCTCGTCTCGGGCAGCGAACCGGAGCCGGCGAGCTGGTAAACGAGCCCGGCGTCGGAATTGACCACGAGGCCCTTGGCGATCGTGCCCAGGTCGAGCTGCGTCTCCACGTCGGTGCCCAGGTCGTAGCGCGTGACGAAGTTCGTGGTGAACCCGGGCGAGGTGAAGACGCGCGGCGGGTCCGTCTCCCACACGTCGATGGCGAGCGCCATGTCGGTGATCTCGAAGTCGCCGACCTGCTCGTGCGTGTAGACGTTGTAGATCGGGACGACATTCGATCCATTGCCCAGATAGAGCAGCCCGCCCGACACCGCGACGCCGAACGCCGCCGAGCCGCCGGAAACGACCCACTCGTCGGTGCGGTCGAGAGTCTCGAGATCGTAAACGAACATGTCGTAGTCGGTCAGGTCGGCGACGTAGAAATCGCCCTGGCGCTCGACGACCTCGAGCCCGGCGAGCCCGCCGGCGCCGTCGATCGTGAAGGGCGAGAGCAGATCGCCGTTTTCGGCATCGATCACGCCCAGCGCGTCGCCGTGTTCGGGCGCGACGAACACGCGCCGGTTCAGAGAATCGACGGCGATGCCCACGGGCTCGAACTCGTCGTCCGGATCGATCCACAGCGTCTCGGCGGGGATCAGTTCGTCGTCCCAGATCAGGAAGACGTTGACGGGATAAGCGAACGTGGCGTTGACGTTGCCGAGCGCGTACACGACGCGCGGCTCGGACGGAACGCTCTGCGCCGCGGCGCCCGTCGCGCACAGGACAAGCAAAGCCACGGCGGCCATGAACCTCGAATGAACGCGAATCATCTCGACACTCTCCCCGCGCGCCCGAATACAGGCGTGTTCCGGTTTTCGAACCGTTGATTATTCGGCCCTGCTCATCGCGGCGGGAAGCGGATTCACGCGGCCCGGATGGCGGTTGGACGAACGCGAATATCGTAAAACAACTTGGCGACGATTGTCGAGGCTCGCAGCCGCCTCACCCCGCCAGAGCGACCAGCACCGACAAGCCGACGACGAGGTTGATGATCGTCGTCGGCAGACCGAAGCGCAGTTACTCCATGAAGCAGAGGGGGTGCGTGCGGCGTACGCCCTCGGCCACGATGATGTTGGCGACCGACCCCACGAGCGGCAGGTTCCCCGCCACTGTGGTGGTGTAGGCGAGCAGCAGGTAGCCGAGTTCGGGCGGGCCAAGCCCCGGGATCTTCGGACCCGCCACCAGCATCATCGGCACGTTCTACAGCGGGTTCGATCCCACGACCATGACGGCGGAGAACACGGCGACGCCCGCATACGTCCAGCGCTCATTTCAGTTTCTTGTCGAAGCGGTTTTAGAAGTCCACACCGATCTGTAACTCGACCGACGCGGCCGCACCGGAGCGAATATACGGATTGCCCGAGCCCAAGCGCTGATTGCCCAGTTGGTAATCGCCTCCGATGACCAGACCGAGTTCCAGTACGCGCACCGGGTAGAAGATGAAATGCAGCGAGCCACCCGGGCTGACCACGGTCGCGTCGCGATAGAATTTGTCCTCGGTTGTCTTCAACTCGTCCGAGACGGACGCCAAGCCCAAACGAGCGGTCGCCCCGATGCTGTGGTACGGACCGTAGAAAGGCGACCACTGCAAGCCGGTCGAAAAGATCGTGTCCCGCAGTTTGGCGCTGACATTCCCCTCGGCCATGGACGATTCTCCGACCGTGCGGCTGCGCGACGTCACGTCGATGGGAAAAGCCAACCAGTGCCGCACATGATAGTTCGCGCCAACCGTGAACTGCGACGCCGTGACGAGATCGGCATCGAATTCCTGATTGTTAACGACGTAGAACGCCGAGCCGGTCCGGACGTGAAAGCTCAGCCAAGTGCCGGGCTGGAGATATGCGTTGTTTCGCCAATGATCTCCGTACGGAAACGACGGGCTGGTCGTCTCCCGCGAAAGCGCGGCGGTGGCGATAAGCAGGATCAGACCGAGCGCAAGCAAACATGAAAACACTCGATTTCTCATTGCACACCCCACCGCTCGGAGCGAACGACGTTTCCCGTCAGCTTGATCGTCTGCCAGGCCGGACACTCCTTCTCACAGGGTTGGCAGGATTTGCCCTCGCAGATTTTCACGAATACCTCGAGGGGGTATGGGCCGAAGTCCTCGTACAGGCGATCGAAGGCAACCTCCCGTTTCAATCCGCTGCGGCGGTCGAAGACACGATCTTTGGGGACGTACCAATGGCCCGGGAAGAGGTGGTATTCCACTTTTCCTTTCGGATAAATGAACGACACACCGTTTTCCGGAACGACGCGGAACGGAGCCTCGAACCCACGTGGATCCCGCAGGTGCGCCGAGTTCCAATCGATGTGCAATTCCTCGGTCTCCGAGTAGTTCGTCACGCGAAGCACGATGTGATCGCCTTGGAGCGCCATCTGAAGCGCCGCGTGACCTCCCTCGATCGATTGAAACCGATATTGGGAGCACCCGGCAGCCAGCGCGACGCTCAAGCAGAGGGTCGTGAGAATGCCAAGATGAAAGACTGGATCGGATCGCTTGCCCATGCAACCTCCCCCATCGGTCAAATACGAGCCAAAGATACGCTCATGCGTTTGAGACATACCGCGGGAAGCGATTTCGGTCAAGAATTTCTTGTTGCTTTGCGTACAAATCATCGGAGGCATTGTGAGTGGAACTCTTCGCCCGGGAGTCCGGCGGCGGGCGGCATGACGCGGAATCGAGGTCTCACCCCGCCAGAGCGACCAGCACCGACACGCCGACGAAGAGGTTGATGATCGTCGTCGGCAGGCCGAAACGCAGGCGCTCCATGAATCCGGAGGTGCGTGCGGCGTCGGTCATCGGTGATGAGATGGTTTCGATCGGTTGTGGAGCGCACGCCGGGGGCACTATCATCGCGTTGCCCATTCGACGTCTGGTTTCGATTCGGGAGGTCCGCATGGACGAGTGCGCGCTGATTTTTCTGGCGGTTGCCGCCGCGGGGACGATCCTCGCCGGGTCGATCGCGGGCATCGTCGCGCTCGTCAAGATTTCGCGGATGAAAAAGGATCTGGCCTCACTGGCGTTCCGGCTGGAATCGCTGAAGCGGCGGGCCGAGGCGGGGTACGATGTCGTGCCGACGCCGGCCGCGATGCCGCGAGCCGTCGACGCGCCGCCGACGGCGCCGGTTGCGGCGCCCTTGATCGAGCCGGAACCATCGGAGCGGATGCCCATCGCCGCGCCATCACCGATCCAAACGCGCCGTCGACTCGATGAGCAGATCCCGCCGACCGCCGCGGGTTCCGCGTGGTCCTGGGACGATTTCGAGGCGCGCGTCGGCAAGCGATGGATGACGTGGGCGGGCGCGATCGTGCTCTTCCTGTCCGCCGCGTTCTTCGTGAAATACGCCTTCGACAACAACTGGCTCGGGCCCGCGGCGCGCGTGGCGCTGGGCGTCGCCTTCGGCGTCGCCATGCTGCTGGCGGGCGAGCGCTCGATCCGCCGCGACATGGCGATGCTCGGTCAGGGGCTCGTCGGCGCGGGGCTCGCCGTCGTCTTCGTCTCGCTCTTCGCCGGGTATTCGCTCTACCACCTCATGCCCAACCTCGTCGCGTTCGCGTCGATGGTGCTGGTGGTCGGCGCGGGCATGGCGCTCGCGGTGCTGCACGGCGCGCCGGCCATGGCGATCCTCGCCGCGGTCGGCGGCTACCTGACGCCCGTGCTGCTCTCGCAGGGGGTGGACGCGCGCGACGCGCTCTTCGGCTACATCGCCGCGCTCAACCTCGGCGTGCTGCTGGTCGCGACATTCCGCAACTGGCGCGCGCTCGATTTGCTCGCCTTCGTCGCCACGTTCGCGCTCTACACCGGCTGGTTCGACGCCTACTACGACAAACCCGCGCTGGTGCCCGCCCTCGCGTGGCTGTTCGTCTTTTTCGCCCAGTTCCAGATCGTGCCCTTCGCGCGGCACTGGCGCGAGAAAACCCCCATCACGCTCGAACGCTTCGCCCTCGCGCTCGCCGACGCGACCGTGACCTTCGCGTTCGCCGTCGTGATGCTGCGCGAGGATCACCCGCACGCCCTGGGTTTCATGGCACTCGGTTTCGGCGCGCTCTACACGCTGCTCGGCGCGTGGACGCGCAAGAGATTGCCGGATGAATCGCGCGCGCTGTTCGGCTTCGTGGCGCTCGCGGTGGCGTTCGTCACCATCGCCGTGCCGCTGCATCTCGAAATCCCCGGCACGGCGGTGCTGTGGGCGATCGAAGGGCCGATCCTGCTCTATCTCGGCTACCGGTTCCGCTACGCCCCGCTGCGCCACGGCGCGGCGGGCATCGCGGCGCTCGCGACGATCTACGCGATTGGCGAGCACACGCCGCTGCATCACGCGCTCTTTGTGCCCATCGCCAATATTCCCTTCGCGACGGCGGTCGCGACCGTCGCGGCGCTCATGGTCTTCGTCCGCGTCCATCGGGCGTTTCAGGCCGATGGCGCCGTGTGGGACGCCCACCTGCGCACGGGAGCGATGGTGACGGCCGCGCTCACGGCGGCGTATTTCGCCAGCGCGGAGGCGAGCGAGTACCTGACGTTCCTCGCGCCCGAGCGCGTGTGGGAACTCGCGGGCGCGTGGTCGCTGCGTCTGCCGCAATGCGCGTCGGCGATGGCGCTGGCGGCCTCGGCCCTCGTCACCGTCGCGCAGGCGCACCGGGCAAAATCGCACGCGCTTTTCGCGAGCGGCGCGCTGGTTGCGGGCGTTGCCGCGCTGGTCTCGATCTCGGCCTACGAGCGCGCGGGCTCGGGCTTCGCGTGGTTTGCCAACGGGCGATTCGCGGCGGCGCTGGCGGTGGCCGCGGCGGGCGCGTTCGCGGCATCGCGACGTGTCGAAGGCGCGCGCGGCACCATCGATCCGCGCCCCATCGGGATCGGCCTCGTGACGACCTTCGCGCTCGCGATCCTCACGCTCGAAAACTATTCGTTCTTCTCGATGCGCCGCGCCGACCAACAGGCCGAGTGGGGCGCGCAGATGGCCGTGACGATCACGTGGGGCGTCTTCGCCGTCGGCGCGCTGGTCGGCGGTTTTCGACTGCGTAACCGCGTGCTGCGTCTTGCGGCGCTGGGGCTGCTGGGCGTCGCGGGGCTCAAGCTCGTGCTCTTCGACATGTCGAGCGTCGAACAGGTCTACCGCATCCTCACCTTCGTCGCGATGGGGCTTCTGATGATCGGCGCGTCGTACCTGTATCACCTCGTCGAAAAGCGCGTCGCCCCAGACGCGTCGAATTCGGAGCGCCCATGAATCGCGCGTTATTGGCCCTCGCGCTCGTAGCGATCCTCGCGACGGTTTCTTTCGCGCAGGAAGTCCCCGATCTGACGCACTGGCGCGAGCGCGCCGCCATCGTCGTCGACCGCGTTCCGCAAAACGGCGCGGTGGAGCTTCTGGTCGGACGCGACGTCTTCGACGCGGCACAGCCCGGTCTTTCCGATGTGCGCATCATCGACGAGACCGGCGCGCCGGTCGGCTGGATCGTGCGCGACGAGCGGCCTGAAGTGCGCGAGGAGTCCGTGCGCGCGCGCGTCCTGAACCGCGTGCGTCGGGGCGGCGACACGCAGTTCGTCATGGACTTCGCGAAGAAGATCGAGAAGAACGTCCTGCGCATCGCGACCGAGGGGCGCGATTTTCGCCGCCGGGTGCTCATCGAAGGCTGCGACGACGGTCGATCATGGGTGACGGTGCGCGACGGCGCGCTGCTCTTCCGCGTGAATCACCCCGAAAAAGCGTGGGAGAAACTCTACAACAAGGACACGGTGGAATTCCCCGTGAACGACATGCGCTACCTGCGCGTCACGGTGTCGGCGGGCGACGACGACGCCAAGGCGCCGACCGTGAGCGACGCCGTCGCGGTGATGCGCGTACGGCCCGCACTTGCGCTTCGTCAGGAAAATGCCGCTCCGAAATCGGTGGATACCAAGGACGGCGTCACAACCGCCGAGTTCGACCTTGCGTATCGCCACCTGCCGATCGAGCGACTCGTGATCGACGTGGGCGACGCGTTCTTCCACCGCTCGGTGCGCGTCGAGGGACGCAACGCGCCCGAGCGCGAGGTCGACGTGACGATGGAGGACGGCTCGACGACAAAGCGCACGGAGCCCGAGCCGTGGAGCCCCGTGTCGTCGGGCACGCTCTGGCGACTCGGCGTCGAACCCGGAGCGGAGGCGAGCCTCACGTTGGCGTGGAAAGGCGACGGCTACCGATACGTTCGCCTCTTGATCGAAAACCTCGACGACGCTCCGCTCGACATCCGCTCTCTCACGGCCGAGGTGCGCGAGCCGCGTCTGGTGTTTTCGCCGCGGTCGGCGGGGCCTTTCGCGCTCTATGTCGGCAATCCCGACGCCCCCGCGCCGCACTACGATCTGGCGCACTACGTGTCGGCGCTGCCCGAAAAGGCCGAGGGGCGCGCCCTGCCGCTGGCGCCGAATCCCGATTATGGGACGGTGACGGTCGAGTCCCCGCTCGCCGCCATCGCGATGTGGGCGGCGCTGCTGGTTGCGGGGGCCGTGATCGGAGCGCTGGTGTGGCGGCAGTATCGCCGGATCGCAGCGAGCGAGGGCGCGTAGCGCGTTTTAATTCGCGGCGGCTCTCGACTTCGCGGCCTCGCGCTCGATGCGCAGCGAATTGTGTGCCGACACCGCCGCCTCGCCGAGCCACGGACTCAGGCACAGCATCTTTTCGTAGGCGTACATGGGGTTGTCGTACTGGTCGCGATCGATCAGGTAGCCGACCCAGTCCTGCCCGAGGCCAACGAGGATCTGCGCCTCGCCGCCGAGCGCCGCGCGGATCTGTTCGCCGAGCTGCGGCGACATCTCTCCCGGCATCGTGCCGATTTGCACGTCGCCCAGATCCACCGCGGTGACGAGCGTGTGGTATTCCTCGCCGAGACTTGGCAGCACGTCGGGCATCATGTCCATCTTTCGGGCCAGTTCGTAGGTCTCGTTCATCATCGGCACGTGAAACCGGCGCTGGGCCACGCCGATGCGCTCGACCGGCAACTCGCGCGCGGCGCCCCGCAGCGCCATCACGCGCCGCGCGAGCTCGGTCCCCATCGCGTTCGCCCACGCGAAACCCTGCGAGTCTTGGCCCGGGTGTTTCGCCTTGAACCAGTCCTCGTCGGGCTGAATCGCCGCGCCGACCGACGCGTTGATGAACATCGGCATGCCGCCGCCGGCCTGTTCCACGGCGCGGTAATACGCGCCAACGTAATCGGACGAAATCAGCCGGTTCGGCGGGCCCTCGGTGGTGGGGTGGCAGCCCCAGTTCGTGAGCGTCGCGATCGGCTCATCGGTCGCCGCTTCCCGCGCGAAGAGCGCCGTCACCGTGTGATCGATATACGGCGCTTTGATTTGTTCGTCGTAGGTGTTGTGGTGCATGTCGGTGATTTGGCCGGTCGCGAAGGCCAATTTCGCGGATCGGCGCGCGAGGTATGCCTCGACCGCCGCATCGGCCGCTCGCCCGCGCATCTCGCGCATGTACTCGCCGTCGCGTCCGCTGGAGTTGGGGATGATCGTTCCCCAAAGGCCTGTTGTATCCGGTCCCTGATGCGTGTGGCTCGCGGCGACGATGACGTGCTCAACGGGGATCGACAGGCGACGCGACACGCGGGTGCGGATGTCGAAGATATCCGGTTGGCCGAGCCCGACGAGGTCGGCGTGGACGATGACGAGTTCGGTGTCGCCCTTCGCGAGATACAGCGCGGTGGCGTAAAGCGGATCGTGCGTGCCCCGCGACCAGCGGCACAGCGCGCGCGAAAACATGTACATGCCGTAACCGCCCATGATGACGGGGCGGTCGGGAGAGATGTCCTCGCGCGCGATGCCGAGCCACAGCGCGCCGGCATCGGCGGCGGTTTTCGCGGGACGGTCCGGCGTGTCGGTCTTCTTCGCAACGACGGGAAGCTGCCCGGGCGCGGGGCGCGGCGAACACGCGGCGAACGCGACCAGCGCGAGCGTCGCGGCGATGACAACGAGTGTTGAAGCGCGATCTCTACCGGACAAAGCCCACGACCAGCAGCAATTGCAGCGCCACATTCGAATACACTCCCGCGGCCACGTCGTCGAGCATCACGCCCCAGCCGCCGCCCATCTCCTGATCGATCTGGCGCGCGGGCCACAGCTTGACGACGTCGAAGAACCGGAACAGGAAAAATCCGGCGAGAATGGTCGTCCACGACACCGGAACCATGTACATGGTCACCATGTAGCCGACGATCTCGTCGATGACGATCTTGCCGCTGTCTTTTTGGCCGTAGTGCTTCTCGGCGACCGCCGCCGCTTTGACGCCGACGAGCAGCAGCACGATCGCCCCGACGAGCAGCGCATACCGCTCCGGGCACAGACCAAAGAGCCACACGATGGGGATGCCGACGAGTGTGCCGAAGGTGCCGCTCGCCACCGGCGCGAAGCCCGTTCCCAAACCGGTCGCGAGGACGAGCCAGAACCGCGTGGACGCGGAGACATTCGAGGTGGTCATGCGCTCCCTCCCCCCGACATGCTTTATAGGCGCTGCGCTTCCCGCGGACAAGCGCGACCGCCCGTGGTCCGAGCCGCGCCGGGGCGCGGACGAAACACATGGCCTCTTGTCGTCCCCGGAGAACTGCCTGATAGTGAGCCGATTGCGCAAGGGAGCCGATCGTGAATCCGCAGGACCTGATCGCGCGGGCTTACAAAAACTGCCACCCGGAAGTGCCCGTGAAAAAGGGCGAACCCTTTTGGGTGGATCTCGACCGCAAGGGGCTGCGCGGCGCGGAAAGCTGCGCGTCGAAGCTGCACAAGCTGGTCAAAACAAATCAGCTCGCCGGGGATCACACCTACGAATTGTTTTCGGGTTTCCGTGGCAGCGGGAAGACGTCGATGCTCCTCGACCTGGACACGGCGCTGGCCGCCGACGGCTTCACGACCGTCTACATCGACACGCTCGAGTATCTCGATCTGAACATGCCGATCGAGACCTACGAAATCCTTCTCGCCATCGCCGCCCAGATCGACAAGCGGGTCGATGCGGGTTCGTGGCGGGACGCGAAACCGCTTTGGGACCGGGTGGTCGATTTCCTGAAGTCGGAGGTCGAGGTCAAGGACGTCGGCTTCTCCATCCCCTCGCTCGCGGAATTCAAGGCCGAAATCAAGTCGAACCACGACTTCCGGACCGAGCTGCGCACGCTGCTCGATCGCCGGCAAAAAAACGACGCCCTGATCCGTGAGGTAAAAACATACCTCGCCGAGGCGATCGCCCGGCTGCGCGGTCTGCACCCGGGACGCAAGGGCGTGGTCCTGATCGTCGACAATCTGGAGCAACTGCGCGGTCAGGAGATGGACCGGATTCACGAGAGCGTGGAACGGGTTTTTCTGACCCGCGCCCGCGAACTTCGGATGCCCTGCCACGTCATCTACACAATTCCGCCGTGGCTGCGTTTCACGGGAACGTCTGCCAGTGTCGGCGGCATGATGCTGCCGATGTGCAAGGTGATCGATCCCACGTCCCGCACAGCAAACCCGGATGGCGTGGACCTGTTTTTCGAACTCGCGGGAAAGCGCGTCGAATTGAACGCGCTGTTTGGATCGGACAAACCGGAACAAATCGAGCGGCTCATCCGAATGTCCGGCGGATACCCCCGCGATTTCCTGCGGCTCCTTCGAGGTGTTCTGTTCCGCTTGATCGATGAACCATCCCTTCCCGTCGCGCCCGCCACGCTCGAGACGGCGGCCGAGCGCGCCATCTCGGATCTGACGACCGACTACGAAGGATCGCTGTTCATCGAGGACATCGAATACCTCATCCACGTCGAAACGACGCACCGCACCCCGCCCACGTCGGTGCCCATCAAGCGCCTCGC
>CAZPJD010000023.1:0-15743 GCA_964586775.1 uncultured bacterium
AAGCCCATGTCGAGCATGCGGTCGGCCTCGTCGAGGACGAGGATCTCGACCTCGTTCAGCCGAACGATGCCCTGGCCCATCAGGTCGAGTAGCCGGCCCGGCGTGGCGGCGACGATGTCGACCCCGGCGGCGACGGCGCGCTCCTGCGCGTGCTGGCTGACGCCGCCGAAGATGGCGGTGCGCCGCAGCGGCATGCCCGCGCCGTAGGCGCCGAAGCTGTCGATGATCTGCGTGGCGAGCTCGCGCGTGGGCACCAGAACGAGCACGCGGATCGGGCGCGGGCCGCGCGGCCGGGCCGGGCGCGGCGACTGGTGCAGGCGCTGGAGGATCGGCAGGGCGAACGCGGCGGTCTTGCCGGTGCCCGTCTGAGCGCAGGCCCAGACGTCGCGGCCGGCGAGCACGGGCCCGATCGCCGCGACCTGGATGGGGGTCGGCGCGGTGTAGCCCTGGGCGGCGACGGCGTCGATCAGTTGGGGGATCAGGTTCAGGTTCTCGAAATTCATAATAGTCGGCCTCATCCCTGACACGTTCAGGGTGACGGTAAACAAGCCTGCATCGAGGGAAATCGGAGGCGGTTTCGGTCGCCTCGTGACGCGTATTTTTACGCGAGATCGCTGGAGGGTCGCTTACGTTGGCGGCCTTTATCATCGAAAAGTCTCGAAAAGTCAAGCAGTTGAACTTGCATCGATATTCGCCGCCCGTCTTGACGAAAATCCGGGGCATGGGTTGGATTCCACTTTCCCGCTTCACATGGGACGCCACGCGACAGAACACGGGAAACTGGAAGTCCATGCCAAAGGCAAAAAAGAGGGTGGGCAAGTCTTGGCGACGCGGCGCGCCCGCGGTAGACGTGGTGGTCCATCAAGAGGTGGTTGCGCGTGGCACTCGAACCGATCGAAACTCCGACGAGCGATTCGGTCGTGTTCTACACGATTGGACACTCCAACCATGACCTCGCGCGGTTTCTCGGTTTGCTGGCCGGGCACCGCGTGCAGGTGCTCGTCGACGCGCGCTCGTCCCCCCGGGTCCGGTATTCCACGCATTTCAACGCCGAGCCCCTGCGTCTGGCGGTCGAGGCGGCGGGGATTCGATACCTCTACCTGGGCGGGGAACTCGGCGGGCGGCCAGCGGACCCCGCTTGCTATGACGAAGATGGCCGGGCGCGTTACGACGCCGTGGCGCGGACGCCGGGATTCGTTCGGGCGCTGGACGAGGCGATCGCGATCGCGCGCGTCCGGCGCGTGGCCCTGATGTGCGCCGAGGAAGACCCGACCGACTGTCACCGGCGGCTGCTGATCGGCCGCGTCGCGCGCGGGCTCGGCCACGCGGTGGTCCACATCCGCGGCGACGGCACGGCGCAGACCGAGGACGAGCTCGCGGAGTCGATTCGGCTCGCGGACCCGCGACGAAATCAGCTCGACCTGTTCGCCCCGAAGGAGACCGAATGGAAATCCACACGATCGGTTTTACCAAAACGACGGCCCGGGACTTCTTCGAGCGACTCCGACGAGCCCGAATACGACGACTGATCGACGTGCGTTTGCACAACACGTCGCAGCTTGCGGGCTTCGCGAAGGCGGACGATCTCGCCTACTTTCTCGAGGCGTTATGCGGGATCGAATATGTGCACGAACCGGCGTTCGCGCCGACGGACGAACTGCTGAACGGGCTGAAGAAAACGAAATCCATCGGGTGGGACGAATTCGCGCGCAAATTCGCCCGGCTGCTCGACGAGCGGCGCGCGGCCGAGTTGGTGCCCCGAGCGCTGTTCGACCGGCCCGTCGCGCTGCTGTGCAGCGAGGCGACCGCCGAGCATTGTCATCGGCGGCTGGTTGCGGAGCACTTGGCGGCGAATTGGACCGACGAGAAGATCCGCATCGTGCATCTCTAGATCGACGCGGCGTCCGGAGGCGGGATGAAACTCGTGGTCTGTCACCTCACGCGCATGAAGGCCGGCACGATCTGCATCGCGGGAATCGACGCGGAGACCGGTCGATTCGCGCGCCCGGTGCTGCCGCACGAGCGCGGCCAGTTCTCCTGTCTGTTGCTCGCGCGAAACGGCGGACCCGTGCGCATGGGCGCGGTGATCGACTTCGGTTCCGACGTGCCGCACCCCTCGCCGCCCGAGGTCGAGGATCATCGCGTCCCGGCGATTCCCCTTCGCTCGACCGAATGCCTCCCGCACGCCGAACTGTGGGCCGAACTCGAATCGCGCGCGTCGAATTCGCTCGCGGACATCTTCGGCCCGGACCTCGCGCCGCTCGAGGGCGCGTCGTTCGGCGTACCGGAGAATTCCGGGACGGCGTCGCTCGGCGTCTTTCGTCCTGTCGCGCCTCCGATGCTCCAGCTCAAGCGCGACGCCGAGATGAAAGAAAGCCTGCGCGTGCGCGTCATGACCGATCTGGGCATCGCCAACCTCAGTCTGACCGACGCGCGGTATTACGACGACGACAGCCGCCTCGTACCCGAGGCCGACGAGTGGACACAGCGCGTCAATGCGCGCTTTCGCCGCCGCGATCCCGTGTTGCTGTGCGTCGGCTTGACGCGCGCATTCCGCGGATACCACTGGCTTCAGGTCAACAACATCGTATTTCATTGAGGACGCTCGCCGGTTTTGTCCCGCCTTCTCTCTCTTCCGGTCGCCAGAATCCGTGGTAAGGGGTGACGGTCCGCAAAGAAGGTCTGGCCGAGGGCGGCGCGCGCGTGTAGGATGCGACCGCTCGATTTCGCGAAAATTCGGGAGTGCCTGATGAGGAGAATTTCACCGCGCCGCATGTGCGCGGCCGTGATGGTCGTATTGCTCTGCGCGTCGTTCGCGGCGGCCGCGAAGCCCAAGGCCAAGGCGAAGGCCAAACCCGCCGACAAGGGCCCCTCCGCGGTCAGCGCGACCACCGTCGAGGGCGTGCTGGCGAGCGCCGAACTCGCCGGCGCGAAGGTCGGCATCCTCGTGCAGAGCCTCGCCGACGGGCGCACGCTGCTCGCGAAGAACCCCGACGACGCGTTCATCCCCGCGTCCACCAACAAGGTCGTCACCGGCGCGGCGGCGCTCGACGTGCTCGGACCCAAGTACCAGTTCAAGACGGAGATTCTGATCGACGGCAAGATGGCCGCCGACGGCACGGTGAACGGCAACATTTACGTGCGCGGCACCGGCGATCCCTCGACCACCATCGAGGAGACGTGGCTCATCGCGCACCGCGTGTGGGGTCACGGCGTGCGCGCGGTGACCGGCGACGTGATCGCCGACGATTCGCGGTTCTCTCCCGAACGTTGGTACGGCCGCGACGTTTGGAACTACGCGAACCCCGCCTCGTACACGCAGCCCATGGGCGCGCTCGCGTTCAACTACAACACCGTGCAGGCGCACGTCGCCCCGGCGTCGGACGAGGGCGCGAGAGCGCACGTCACGCTCGAACCCGACAACAGCTACTACCAGCTCGACAACCAGGTCACGACCTGCGCCAAGTGCAAGTCTGTGCTGTCGATGCGCGTCGAGGGACGCACGGCGACGGTCACCGGCCAGATCGCGGCGGGCGCGGAGCCGTGGACGACCTTTCAGCCCGTGAGCGAGCCCGCCGAATTCGCGGCAGCCGCCCTCAAGTCGCTCATCGAAAAAGAGGGCGTGAAGGTGACGGGGGTCGCGCGGCGCGGCGACGCTCCCGCCGGGACGCGGGTGCTGTTCCGCCACGAGAGCCGCGACCTGTCGCTCATCGTGCGTTACATGATGCGCTGGTCGAACAACTTCGCCGCGGAGCAGCTCTTCAAAGCCGTCGGCGCGCACGCGTCGGGGCAGCAGGGCTCGCGCGAGACGGGCAAGGCGGCGGTCGAGGAGTTCATGACGCGCAACGGCCTTTGGCGCGACGGCGTGGTCGTCGCCGACGGCTCGGGCCTGTCCAAACTCAACCGCCAGACGCCGTCGTCGCTCGTCGCCATTCTCACTTGGGCGGCGAACCGCCCCGAGGTCTTCCCCGAGCTCGTCGAGTCGATGTCGGTGGCGGGGTCCGACGGCACGCTGCGCAAGCGCTTTCGCGGCACGCCCCTCGATGGCCGCGTCCGCGCCAAGACGGGCTATGTGGGCGGCGTGATCTGCCTCGCGGGTTACGCGTGGAGCCCGCGCGGCGAGCCGTTCGCCTTCGCGATGCTCGTCAACAACCCCGGTCCCGGCTCGTCGGTCGGCGGCGTGCGCAACGCCATCGACCGCATCCTCGTGCTGCTCCTGTCGTAGTGTGAACCGGTCGCCCGCGCGACACCGTGGATCGCCAAGGGAGGAAAGCCGGCCGGTTTGCCCTTGGGATTGCGTTTCGTCATCAAGTCGTCTTGCGCTCGACGACAATCTGGAATAGGAAGAGAAGCGGCTCGCTGGGTCGGCCTGCGAGGGAGATCTCACAACGTGGTTTTTTCCCGGCGTTGATCGCGGGGACGGATTTCGCGGCTTCGAAGGAGGATGAAGGATGATCCGATGGCGTTTGGTTTCCCTGATGCTGGCGATGATGCTCGTCGTGCCGGTGGCCGGCTTCGCGCAGGACGACGACGTGACGGACGACGACGCGGCGGACGACGACGCGACGGACGACGATGCGGCGGACGACGACGCGGCGGATGACGACGCCACTGGCGAAGGATTCGACGGGACGCTCGAGTTCATGTCCCCCGACGCGTTGGCGCCCAACTCGGAGTACAACTTCGAGTTCCGCGTCACCAACACCACTTCGGCCGAGGTCGATGGCGATCATTGGATCTACCTCGTCGAGATCTACATGCCGAGCCCCGAATACGCGATCAACGGCGAACTCATGTCGCCGACGGCCCTTCACGATGGCGACTGGACCGCGGAGCTGCTCGAGGACGTGACCGACAGCCCGGGCATCCGCTGGATGCATTCGAGCGTCGTCACCTCGGCCGCGTTCGGCGACATCCGCGAAGGCGAATACCTCGACTTCGCGTTCACCGCGACGTCCGACGCCGAGGGCTCCGACGGCTTCGACTTCCGCCTCGTCACGCAGAACGACGATTTCGTTACCGGCACCGCCTACGTCGGCGACGAACCGGACGACGACGACACGACGGACGAAGGCGACGACGACGACGATGACGATGACGACGGTTGCGGCTGCTGAACCCGTACGTCACTTCGAGATTCGCAAAAACTCCCGGTCCTCGGACCGGGTTTTTTTTTCGACGTCGACTCTGTCCGCCCCGTTTTCCTGACCGATGAGCGAAAACCGACCGGGGTTCGGCGCGGCTCGACCGATTGCCCGTGACAGAGCCGGAAACGGGGATTAGGATCGCGGCGTATCGTCCGAACATGAGGACGGCAATGCGGTTTCCAGTGGCGAGATTCTTCGTTTCGGCAGCGGTTTTCACCTGGCTCGTGCTCGTGCACGCGGGCGTCGCGGCGGCACAAACAACCACCGCGCCCGACGACACCACCAAGCCCCACGTGCGTGTGGAGCTGGTGGCCGACGTGGACGCCATCGCCCCCGGGGCTTCGTTTCGGCTCGGCGCGCGTTTCGACATCGATCCCGAGTGGCACATCTACTGGCTGAATCCGGGCGACGCGGGCATTCCGACCGAGGCGAAGTTCGCCGCGCCGGACGGGTTCACGCTCTCGCCCACGCGTTACCCCGCCCCCGAATTCTTCGGCGCCGGCACGCCGCTGGCCGGCTACGGTTACGAAAAAGAGGTGGCGCTTTTCGCCGATGTCGCCGCGCCCGCGCCACTCGCCGACGCCAAAGTCACGTTCAAAGCCGAGACGAGCTGGCTCGTCTGCCGCCACACGTGCATCCCCGGCTCGGCGAACGTGGAGCTGACGCTTCCCGTGAAGAGCGCGGCGGGCGCGTCGAAACATGCGCCGCTCCTGCAGGCCGCCGCCGCGAGCGTGCCGGTCGCGGTGGACGCGCTCCCCGGCTTCTCGGTGGCGGGCACGCTCAGCGAGCCAAGAATCGCCGCGGACCGCGATTTCTCGGCGAAGTTCGTCGTCACGGCACCGTCCGGTGCAACCATCGCGCCGCTCGCCGCCGCGAACCGGCCCTTCCTGATTCCCGGGCCAATGACGGGTTACGAGGTCATCGCGGTCGAACCCGATGCCAAACCCGGCGAGGCGAAGGGCGCCGCCACGGCGATCATCAAGGCGAAGACCTTTCCCGGCGAGGGCGCGGATGAGCGCATCGGCGGTGTGTTCCAGTTTCGGCTGACCGACGCGTCGGGTTCGCGCGACGTCGCGCTGGTTCACGACATCGCCCTGCCGCGCGGAACGGCCGCCGCCCCGGTTGCGAGCGTCGAGGCGAACGTGCCGGCGGCCCCCGCGCCACCCGCACCGCCAGCGCGCGTACTGTTGATGCTGGCGTTCGCGTTCATCGGCGGCGTGATCCTTAACATCATGCCGTGCGTGCTGCCGGTGATCTCGATCAAGATCTTCTCGCTCGTGAAGCACGCCGACTACACGCGCGCCGAGATCCGCCACCACGGCCTCGCCTACACGGGCGGCATCGTGCTCAGCTTTGTCGTGCTCGCCACGGTGATCGCCGCGCTCAAGTCGAGCGGCGAGGCGGTGGGGTGGGGATTCCAGTTCCAGTCGCCGCTCTTCGTCGCGCTGCTGACCGCGTTCGTCTTCGTCTTCGCGCTCTCGATGCTCGGCGTCTTCGAGATCGTCGGCCCGGGCCGCGCGGTGGAAAAGGCCGAGCGCGCCGCCGAACACGCCACGCAGCGGATCGTCAAGGCGACGCTGCATGCCGAGGCCGACACGTCGAGCGAGGGCGTGGCGGGTTCGTTTCTCTCGGGCGTCTTCGCCACCGTCCTCGCCACGCCGTGCACCGCGCCGTTTCTGGGCGCGGCGCTCGGTTTCGCGTTCACGCAGCCCCTGCCCGTCATCTTTGCCACCTTCGTGATGGTGGGGCTTGGCCTCGCGCTGCCCTTCCTGCTGCTCGCGTTCGTGCCCGCGTGGACGCGCTTTCTGCCGCGCCCCGGCGATTGGATGAACACCTTCAAGGAGATCATGGGCTTTTTGCTCGTCGCCACGGTGGTGTGGCTGCTCGACGTGCTCGGCAAACAGGTCGGCCCGACGGGGCTGACGCGCGTGATCGGCTATCTCGCGCTGCTATCCGTCTCGGCGTGGATCTGGGGGCGGTGGGGCCAACTGATGCGTGCGAACGCGGTGCGTCTGCGCGCGGCGGCGGTCGCGGCGGCGATTGCCGTGGCGGGGTCGTTCCTGCTGCGTTTCGAGCCTTTCGCCGTGGCGGGCAGCGATGCCTTCGACCCCGAGGGGATCGCGTGGCAGAAGTTTTCGGAAGAAAAGGTCGCGCAGCTCGTCGCGGATGGAAAGCCGGTTTTCATCGACTTCACGGCGGCGTGGTGCTGGACCTGCAAGGTGAACGAGAAGGCCGTGATCGAGACCGACGAGATCCGCGCGGCGCTCGAAAAATACGGCTTCGCGGCGCTCAAGGGCGATTGGACGAACAAGGACCCGGCGATCACTGCGTACCTGAAACGCCACGGCCGGGCGGGCGTGCCGATGTACGTGGTGATCTCGCCCAAATCGCCCGATGCGCCGAACGTGCTGCCCGAGGTGATCACCAAGGACACGGTGCTGACCGCGCTCGAGCGGGCCTCGGGCGGCTGAGGCGGGAACGCGCGAGAAAGAATCGGGGCGGGAGTGTTTCCCGCCCCGAAGTGTTTTTACGAGATCAATCCGGATCAGCAGCCGCAGCAGCCTCCGTCGTCGTCATCGTCGTCGTCGCCGCCATCGTCGTCCATGGGCGCGGTGTCGTCGTCGCCGCCCGCGTCGTCGTCGCCGGAGTCGTCGTCGGTGTCGTCATCGGTGTCGTCATCGGTGTCGTCATCGGTCGGTTCGGTCACGGTGATGTAATCCGCCTTCTCAACCGTGCCTTCGCCGCCGAGCGTCTCGACGGTCATGGTCACGGTATAGGTGCCCGCGGCGGCGTACGCGTGAACCGCATTCTCTCCGGCGCCGTTTTCGCCGTCGCCGAAATCCCACTCGATCGTGGTGTAGCTGCACGGCGCGGCCGGGCTGTCCGACGTGAAGGTCACGTCCACGCCGACCTCGACGCTCGTGGAATCGGCGGAGAAGTCGGGCGCGGGGACCTCGCACAGCGGCAGCAGATAGGTTTCGTCCTGGTCGGTTTCGATGTGGTCGTAGTATCCGCCGATCAGGTACGCGCCCTTTCCGGGCACCACGGCGGCGGCGAGGTCGTACTTGTCGACCGGCAAACGGCCCGGCCAGACCGACCAGCCGGCCTTGGTCGCCGTGTCGAACACATTGACCTCGGGCATCGCGTAGTCGTAGTTCGAATCCTCGCCCCCAAGCAGATAGAGCTTGCCGTTGTGGGAGAAGCCGCTCCCGTATTCGCGACCGAAGGTTTGCTCGCCGGCGATCGTGTCCCAACTGTCGTCCGCGATGTCGTACACGAACACGTCCCCCGACGGTGCACCCGCGCTGAAGTCATCGTTGTAACCGCCGAAGGCATACAGGAATCCATCCACGGCCTCGAGCTGCATCGACGCGTTCAATCCGGAAACAGGGAGATCCGCCAGTGCATCCCAGGAATCGCCGCTCGGGTCGTAAGCGATGAGCTTGTTATGGTCGGCGACGTCCGCGCACGCCACATAGAGAATGCCGTCCCATACGGCGCTGTCGCCGTTGTAGGCATCGGTGAATCCCGTCGGCATGGGGGAAAGGCCCGTATCCCACGTGTCGCCCGCGAAGTCATAGGACCAAACCTCTTCGGTGCCCTCCTTGCCGACCACGTAGAGGATGCCGTCGATCACCTCGGCCGCGTGTTCGTGCGTGGCCTCGGGCAACGTGAAATCCGCCTCGTCCCAGCTATCCGTCTCGGGATCATAGACCAGGACCTTATCCGTCTCGACGCTGCCATCGGTATTGTATCCGCCGATCAGGTAAACCAGACCGTCGTATGTCACCGCGGCGCTGTACGCGATGGGATCGGGAAGGCTTTCGACCTCGTACGCATTCGCCGACGCAATCGTCGTAAACGTCCGCGTGGCCTTCACCGCGCCCGCTTTTTGCTCGGTCACGCTGATGTCGAAGGTGTCCGAATCGCCGAGCCGGGCATCGGCGGGGATGTCCACCTCGACTTCCACGTCCTCGAAATCGCCCGCCGCGACCGTGACCTCGTCGTCCGACAGGTCCGCGCCCCAGTCGCCGGCGGTGACGGCCACGTCATACGTCGCGCTCGCGCCGCCGAAATTCGCGATGCGCAGCACGTGCGTGAAGGTCCGGCCCGCGGCGCCGGCGCTCTGCTCCAGGTTCACCGGCGTCACACCGACGTCCTCGCTCGCCGTGAACAGCACCGCGTCACCCTCGTTCACCCAAAGCCGGTTGTAATCCGACGGCGTCAGCCACGACTCGGCCGCGTTGGACTCGATGCCCACGAGGCCGGGGTAGGGGCTGACATCCATGTTGTCCCACTGGAAGAGGATGTTGTTGCTCGTCTCGTAGAGGACCACCTGGGCGTCCATCAGATTTTCTTCGATGTCGTAGCTCTGCCACATGTTGGTGAACTGGACGACGAGCATCCGGTTGGGCGCCGAGCCCACGGTCTTGTACTCGATCAGCCCGTCGGTCGGCGCGCTGGCGTAGACCGCCCGATCGCCGGCAAACACCGCGATCCAGTCGTAGTAGTTGCCCGTTTGGAATTCGTCGTATTCGCAATGGCCGGAGGTGCTGGAGTCGAACGTGATAAAGCCGTTCGTCGAGACGTAGAATTCCGTGAAGTCCTGCCCGTAGAACGAGAACGTGAATCCGATCGGGAACGGTCCGTACTCCGTGTCGTCCGCGTCCGCGAGCGTGTCCGTCGCGCCGCTCATGCTCTGCCAATCGAACGTCGCCTCGTCGTCGGCGCGATAACCGCCGCCATCCGGGCCCCAGACCGTTGCCCCCGCCGATGACGCCGCGACCACCGCCATCGCCAGAAGCGCGGCACACGTCAAACCTCGCCATCGCATGGTGTCCCTCCTCATTTGGGTTGTAAAAACGAGGGGATTTTCGCACGGCGGGTTTGTCGTGTCCAATACTTTTTTCAAACAGCGCACTCGAACTTTGGGTTAACTCGACTAGTCTCATGAATTTCTGACAAAAAAATTTTCGTTGACGCGCCGTGCGGGCGGGACTAATTTTCTTGACCGCGCCCATGGATGCGCGCCGTGGCGGTCACGGCGACGAGGGCGGCACGGGAGTTTCGCATGGGAATTCGAATGCCGGCGGCGTGGTGTGTCGCGGTCCTTTTCCTAATGGTCGGTTTCACGGCTTGCGGCGGCGATGACGACGACGATGCCACCGACGACGACGCGGCGGATGACGATTCCACGGACGACGACGCGACCGACGACGATGCCGATGACGATGCGTCGGACGACGACGCGGCCGATGACGACGCCGGGGTCGATGTGGAGAACCTCGAAGTGGGGACGTGCTCGCCGGAAAAAGCGCCGCCCGACCCGAGTGTCGATCCCTTCGACATCGTGGAACTCGACTGGGAGGGTGGCGTGCTGACCGTCCATCGCACCGCCGCCATCGTGAACTGTGGCATGGGAAGCCCCGAAAACGAGGATTGGGAAGTGACGGTCGAGGTCGACATCGATGGATCGAATCTGACCGTGAACGAAGACTACGGCGGCATGCTGGCCGACTGCGTGTGCTCGGTCGATATGAGCTACGACATCGTGGGTATCCCGCCCGGCGAATACGCCTTCACGCACGAGGGCATCACCGAAAGCGGCGCGAAGGCGGGGCTCGGCGGCAACATCGCCGCGCTCGACCTGACGCTCGACGACGGCGAGGACTGGCAGTGGGGCGTGCCGCTGGTCGACACGATCACGGGTCTTCTGCCCGATCCTTACGCGGCGGGCGATCCCATCAGCCTGATCGTGTCCCCGTGCTTTTTGGAGGACAAAACCTCGGTGCAGGTCAGCCATCGCGTGGGCTGGAACGAGGCGAGCGAGGACGGCGTGTGGATGATCGCGCACGATCGCCGCGACCTGGATACGCCCGGCGAGCGCGACGACGTGTGCATCCTGTTCAACTACTCCATCGACGAGGGCCTCGACGCGGGCGAGTACACGTTCTTCGCGCCGTCGTTCGACTTCCGCGAGACCGACGAGTTCTATCTCTACGAGCGGTCGAACCCGGTGGTGGTGGAGTAACGAGAGGGTCGTTGGTCTTTGGTCGTTGGTCGCTGGTTTTTCGTCTGTCACCCTGAGCGAAGCGAAGGGTCTGGTCGCGCGTCGGGGCAAGATCCTTCGCGATGCTCAGGATGACATTGGCCCAACCTCAGACCTCAAGCCCCAGGCCTCAAACCTCAAGCCTCGCCGACATCACCACTTGAGGACGCCGGAATCGGCGATCGGCAGCGTCATGTCGCCGATGGGCGTGTCGATCGTGACCTCGCCCTTGAGCGTGTAATTCACGCGGCGATTGAGCGCCGCGGCGAGCCCCGCCGCGGCCAGATCGCTCGGCGTAATGCGCGCGGGCAGATCGACGCGCGTCTTGGCCTTGGCCTTGATCTCGAAGTCCTTTTTCACGGTCTCCTCGATGACCTTCACCCCCTCGGCGAACACCGTGTAGCGGATCGCGGTGACCTTCGCGCCGACGGAATTCGGGTTGTCGATCTCGACCGTGAACGTCGTCTTGATCCGCTCCACCGACGCGCTATCGATTCGTGCGTCGACGAGGCGCGTTTGCGGCTCGGTGAACGGTACGGAACACGCCGCCAGCATCGCCGCCGCCAGCGCCATCAGGATGAAATTCATCGTGCGATTGAGCATGACGGCATCCTGACCTAAGATCGCCGTCGGTTCAATCCGCAAGCTCATGCAAGACGACAACCCGGTCCACATCGGCCGCCTCCCGGCGGCGCTGCGTTGGGTTTTCCGTCAGGTCCGCGCCATGCGGCCCGGGCGCGTGTGCCTCATCGCGTTTTTCCTGCTGGTCGTTCTCGATGTGCGCGTCCGCAAGATCGAATCGATCCCCGACCTCGTCTTTCGCAACGAAACGCGGCACCAGGCCGCGACGCCCTACATGCTCGCGCGCATGCGCGCGGGCACGCCGGCGATCGCGTTTCTGGGCGACTCGGTTATGCAGGGGCTCATCACCACGCCCCCTGATCGCACGGCGGCGGTGCTGATCCAAAATCAGCTTCGCGCGAACGGCCACGATGTCACCGCGTTCAATCTCTCGTCGATGGGCGCGCAGATGGGCGACCACTACGCCGTCGGCGTGGGCGCGATGCGCAACGGCGCGGATGCGATTGTCGTGTCGCTCCACTACAAGCTCTTCAGCTCGCACCCGATGTTCACCAGCCCCCTGCGTTACAAGCAGACGGCGTTCTATCTGCGCGACGAACCGGAACTCGGCGAAGCCCTCGGCAAGCTCGGCGTCTCGCCCAAGGAATGGCTGGCGATCCGTGTGCGCGGCAATCTCGCCAACATCTGGGGGCTCTATCGTTATCGCGGTCTGCTCTCGCAGCTCGTCACCGGGTCCTACGACAACCCGCTGGTGCAGATCGAAGACCGCTGGGCGAAGCGCCTGGGCGTGGTGATCGAGTCCGATCCCGGGCGCAATATCCTGCGCGCGCTCGAAGCCCGCGACCGCGACCGCGAGAACCTGTGGATGGACATGCTGAAGGTCCATCACGACGCCGAGCGCGAGGTCTTCGGCCAGATGGAGATCAACCGCTACAACGACCACGTGGCGATGCTCGTGCGCCTCGCGAAAAAGGCGAAGAAAAGCCACGTGCCCATGCTGATGTACTTCACGCCGCAGAACCGGCGGCTGATCGACCGCGAGAACTATTTCAACTGGGAGAATTTCGCGTACTTCCAACGCAAGCTGGCCGAGGCGGTGGAGGGAACGGACGTTCACGTCGCCGACATGACCGACGCCGTGCCCGCGGAGCACTTCACCGATTCCGACCACATCACGCGTCGCGGCCATGAGATTCTGGCGGCCGAGCTGTATCCCCACGTGGCGGCGCTGTGGAAAGAGGCGGCGGACCGATGAACCTCTTCACCACAAACTTCGTCCTCACGGTCTTCGCGCTTCTCGTCGCGTACCGGTTCGCGCCCTCGCGATGGCGCGGCGCGCTGATCGGCGGCGTGTCGGTGTTCTTCGTTCTCACGCAGTCGGGGCCCGTCGCCTTCGCCGGGGTCGCTTACGCGGCGGTGACGCTCGCGACCGTGGCGGCGGGTTGGTGGCTCGGCGGAAGGCTCGCCAAGCGAAGCGGCGCCGATGCCAACGCGTTCCTCGCGGTGTCCATCGTCGTCGTGATCCTGCCGCTCGTCGCATTCAAGATCTTCGGCGCGTTTCTCCCCCAGTCGATCGTGAAGGTGATGGCGGCGACGGGCGAGGGGCAGCGCCTCGCATACCTCGCGCCGCTCGGCATCAGCTACCTCACGTTCCGCGTGCTCGCGTATTTCGCCGAGATCCGCAAGGGCGCGCTCGCCCCGGCCGGGTGGAGAGAGTTCGTCTCGTACGTGCTGTTCTGGCCGACGATGACGGCCGGGCCGATCGAGCGCCCCGCGCCGTTTCTCGCGCAATACCGCGCCGCGCCGAGCCCAACGCGCGAGGACCGCGCCATCGGCCTCGCGCGCATCGCGACGGGGTGCGTGAAAACGCTCGTCGTCGGCGCGCTCTTCGGCCGATTCGCCGGTCCGCTCACGGGCCTCGAGACGCAGTACGGCGCGATCACCTTCCCGAACCTGTCGGCGTGGCACGCGTGGTGCTGCCTGTGGGCGTACGCGCTTCACCTCTATTTCGATTTTTCAGGGGCGAGCGACATCGCCATCGGCCTCGCGTGGCTTTTCGGCTATCGCATCATGGAAAACTTCCGATGGCCTTACTTCGCCACCAACATCGCCGACTTCTGGCGGCGCTGGCATATCTCGCTCACGAGCCTTGTCACGGACTACGTCTACATCCCGATGGGCGGCAATCGATTGGGAACGAAGCTCGCCGCGCGCAACACGCTGCTCGCGATGACGCTCGTGGGCCTGTGGCACGGGCTCGATTTCCACTTCGCGGTTTGGGGGCTCTACCACGGGCTGCTGCTGGTCGCTTATCGGCAGTGGCGCAAGGTCTGGCGCGAGCGGCTTCGCGTTCCCGATCACGCCCTCGTGCGCGTCATCGGCGTCGTGCTGACGTTCAATCTTGTGGCGCTCGGGTGGACGTTCTTTTTCCTGCCGACCGACGCGGCGATCGACGTGTGGGCCAAGCTCTTCGGGCTGGAATCGCCGGGACTGCGTCTGACGGACTACCTGCCGATTCTTCCGTGACGATTGGGTCTTGATCCGCTCAGGGCGTGACGAAATCCGCCGTCGGCGACGCATCGTCGTCCTCGCCGCGGAGCGCGCGCATCGCCTCGTAATACGTGTGGACGATCTCGGGCAGGATCTCGCGGGCGCTCTGGTGGATCGCCTCGGACCACGCCGTCGTGGGGTCGAGTTCCATCTGGCGACGCGTGGCGTGCTCGGCGAGGTGATAGGCGAGCGCGGTGATCTGGGCCGCCGTGTTCTGCTCAACGGAAAAACTCATCGCGCCACCTCCTCATCGGTCATTTCGATGCGCGGACCATAACATCGACGCGGTTTTGGCACAAACTCCGCGGCCTGGGCGAACGGGACTCGATCAGAAAAATCCGACGCGCGCGCGGCTGCCGGACAGGTAATGCGCGGCGAAGAGCCACACCATGCGCGGCAATGGGAGCGGCGCGGACCGAAAGATGCTGACTCCCATGAGTTTCAGCAAATGCCGGATCGTCTCGTCGAGGTTGTTGTATCCCGAGGAAAAGCGGACGCATCGCCGCCCCAGCCGACGCACGAGCCGCTCGTGCACCTCGTCGTGGGCGCAGGGGCCGACCACCAGCGCCGGGCCCTCGCACGCATCCACCTCGGCGGCATCGTGCCCCTTGCCCATGAACAGGTGGAAACGCCCGCCGCCGCCGTAGTTCGCGGCGATCACCTGAACCGAGCACATCGGGTTCGACCAGCACCCTTCCACGCAGCACCGCTCACGCCCTTTGTGCACGGTGATCCCCGTGGGAAACTCGGGCAGCAGATCGGCGGTGAAGGGCGCGTCGGGTCCGGCGATGAGATCGTGACGCACGACCGGCGGATCGAGGTCTTCGGGCGTCGATGCACACAGCCGAATGTGCTCGATCCGCGCCGGATCGAGCCCGAGAAAGCGCGTACACGCGGCATCGACCGCGACGGCGCTTTGGCCGCCGACCAACACTCCCGCGTTCCACAGCGCCCGGTCCTCGAATCCACGCAGCGGGAAGTGCCCGTGGTTCGTCGCCACGAGTCCCTCGACGAGGCAAAGGTCGGGCACGAAAACCCGATTCACCTCCATGATGCTGCGGTGCAGGGCGTCGTTGTGCAGGGCGCTGCGGCAAGAGGGGTCGACGAAACACCACTGGTTCTTCAGACAGAACGTCACGGTGCTCATCGAGTGCGTCTTCATCTTGGCGAGGTCGATGTAAAAGACGCCGTCGCGGTTTGCGATCAGCCGTTCGTGCGCGAACCGCGGAACGCGGATGCGCCCCGCGCCGCCCATTTCGATTTCGACCGACGCCCCTTCGTCGAGATACACGCACCGCCCGCCGGCGCGCTCCACCGCGCGCGCGATGCCGGTGGCCGCGAAAACTAACCGCGTGAAGCTGCCGTTGGTACACGACTCCATCACCGTCACGCGCGGCGCGCCGTCCTCGCGCAGG
>CAZPJD010000024.1:0-27844 GCA_964586775.1 uncultured bacterium
CGAGGGCTTCTTCTCCCTCTCCCGCAATCACCGCGTCGAATTCAGGAAACTCTTCCAATGTGCGTTCCGGGTTCGCCGTGGCGTGCGCGCCTCCCAGCGCGATCCGGATCTCGGGCAACTCGCGCTTGATCGCATTTGCCAGACGCACGGACGAAGGAATTTGATACGTCATGGCCGAAATACCGACCGTTCGAGGGTCCTTCTCGCGAATTCGGGCGAGAATTGACGCAAGCCCCAGCCGTTCGGCCTGCGCGTCGAGCACGCCGACGACGAGCCCGCGCTCACGCTGTCGGGCCGCGATGTAGGCGATGCCGATGTTTGGGCTCAACTGCTCGGCGCCCAGATCGGTGCGATCGAGATGCAAAGGCGGCTGGATCAGAAGCAGGTCGAGCGCCATTACGCCGCCTGCCTCCCATTCTTGACCCGGCGCAGCAGGCCGATGGACAGATTCCACAGGTAAACTGGCAGCACCTTCAGGCTGACGATGCGGAACATGAATCGGATCTTCGAAGGGCGCAGATAAAAACGCAAATAGGCGAAAAGCTGCTCCCTCTCCAAAACCGATCGTGGCAGTCCCTCGAGTTCGTACGCCCGGCCCATCTGAATCCCGAAATAGTCCCAGTCGCACGTGAGCAAACGCATCCCGCCTTCGCCACGCCGCGCGGCGTCGAACAGCTCGGTGCCGGGATACGGGACAAGAATGAAAAAGTTCGCGAAGGCCGAATCCAACTCTCTCGCGAATTTCACGGTGCGACGGATAGAGGATTTGGTTTCCCCGGCCAGACCGAACACGAAAAAGTTGTCCACGAGGATTCCCGCTTCGTTCGCGTCGCGCACCGCCCGACGGATTCGCTCGCGGTCGATACCTTTGCCCGACGACGACAGGATCTCCGGACTGCCCGACTCGACGCCGAAAGCCACGTGACGGCATCCGGCCTCGGCCATGAGGCGCAGCAACGGCGCGTTGACCGAATCGACGCGCGTCTGACACAGCCAATAGATGCGTCGGTGCAAGCCCCGGTCGATGAGCTTGCGGCAAACCTGTTCGACTAACTCGGGGATCGCGGCAAAGGTTTCGTCCATGAAGACGATCGCCCGTGCGCCGAAATCCTCGACGTTGCGGCGGATCTCCTCGACGATGTTCTCGGCGTCGCGACGCCGGATCTTGTGACCGGTGACGCGGGCGCAGAATCGACAACGACCGGCGCATCCACGGCCGGTGCTGACGGGAATCTCGAGCACGTCGCGATCGAAACGATAGTGTGCGCGATACCGATCGAGCGGGAAGCATTCCCACGCGGGAAAAGGCAGGGAATCCAGATCCCGAATCGGCGGCGCGGCCCCGGAGCCTTTTACGCCCCCGTCCTCCCGGCGTACCAGCCCGCGAATTCCCGCGAATCCGTTTCCTTCGACGCAGGACTTCGCCAGCGCGAGAGCGGCGATCTCCCCTTCGCCGCAGACCGCGTAGTCAAAGGCGCCGAACTCCGCGAGCGTCTCTTCGGGCAGCGCCGTCGCGTGATAACCACCGATGACGGTGATGCGCGCGGGATTTGTGCGCTTGATTCGTTCGGCGACGGCGGAGGCGCTTTTCACGAGCGCCGTCGGCGCCGTGAATCCGACGAATAGCGGATTTTCACTTTCGACCTCGGCCGCGATCGATTCCGGCGATGTTTCGGAAATGTCGCCATCGATGAAACGCACCGCGAAATCCTCGCGACGAAGAACGGCCGTCAGGTAAGCGAGTCCCAGGTGCGGCTCCGCTGTGTAACTGGGTCGTCGAGTAACGCCTTTGAGGCGCGGAGGGTTGATGAGTACGACATCGACACCCAAGGTTCGACCGTCCACGACATCGGCGAACGACACCGATGAAAAAGCGATGCCGACGAAGCCGCGTTGCGCATGGGCTCTCGGCGGGGATTTCTCGGAGTTTAGACTTGAAGGTGCGATGCGGCAAACATCTTTGCCGCTTAGGTGAGTTCCATCACCTCGGCCACGGCATCCGCGCGCGAGGACGGTCCGGAAAACCTGCGTAGCGCGCCGAAGAAGTACATGCGGTACTGAAGCCGGAAAAGAATCCGCGTGCCGGGCTTACGCGACAGGAAGGTCCGAAGAGCATGATAGGGGTTGAGGTAGTACGACAAAACCGCGAAATGGAGCACGCGACGCACCATGGCCGGATCCTCGTGCACCAGTGCCTCGCCCTTGCCGAACCGGTCGAGCTGATCGTAATACTCGTCCTTCCAGTATCGATTTCCGGGCCGTGGCTCCAGCGCTCCGTTGGAATAGACGTCGGCGTAACGTTTGCTGAAGCGGATGTTCCGACGCATTTGCTCCCGCGTCTCGCCCGGCGCGCCCACCACGACGTTGCTGACGGACGCGATGCGCGAGCGACGGATGGTCTCCATCGCGTCTTTCATCCGGGCGGTCATGCCGTCGCCGCGTCCGTACCGGGCGTTGGTTTCGGGATCGATCGTGTTGGTGTCGAGGTTGACGATTCGCATTCCCGCGCGCCATGCAAGATCCCAGACGTCCGGATTGTTGCGAACGGTCGCCGGCTCCACCAGCGCCATGAACGGAACGACATTTCTTCGCGCCGCTAGCGCCTCGAGCAGAGCGCGCAGGCGGCCCGGATGAATCCCGAAGTTGTCGTCGGCGAAGATCATGAAGTTGAAGCCCAGCGCGGCGATGCGATCGACCTCTTCCACCACCCGCTCCGGCGATTTCGCGGCCCAGCGACCGCTCCAGGTCGCCGGCTCGGTGCAGAAACCACAGTCGCGCGGGCAACCGCGGCTGGATTCGAGCAACGCGCCGAAGAGACCGCGCGTGACCGGATAGTCAACGGCCCGGAAAACCTCGAACGCGGGAATCGGCAGTTCATCGGGTAAAATGAACGCACGATCGGGCTCGACGACGACATCGCCGCCGCAAGTCCAGGCCAATCCCGCGATGCCCGAGACGGATCGATCGTCTCGAAGCGCCGACAGAAGCGCATTCCACGTCCCTTCGCCCACGAACCGGACCACATGGGTCGCGCCCGCGTCCAACTGCCGGTGGACATCGTGCGTGGCCTGAGGACCGCCCGTAATGATCGTCTTTTTCGGGAATCGCTTCGCCAAGGCGCGGATGAGCCGCGTCACGCCCGCATCGTTGTATGTGTAACGAACGCTGATCGCGATGATGTCGTAGGGCTCGAAATCCGCCGCCCTAAGTTTGGACCACGGGATCCGCGTCGCGTCCCGCACGTCGACTCGATAACCTTCCGGCGCATCGGCATGCAACGCTGCGAGAGCGAGCGGCGGCATGAAGTTGTGGCCGAGATCGGTCGGAGGATGCAATAACAGGACGCGGCGCTCGCCGACCGTATCCCCGCTCAAGGATTTCCCCATCGTCGCCGCTCTTCCCCCGACGGTTTCCGGTTCTCACCGCCCAATCTTCATTAAACCTCAAATCCGCATTTCTGCGAAGTTCGTTTCGCATGTTCCGTCGGCAAGTTCACCAAGTCGCCGCGCTCATTGGGGGTCCGCGCTGTTTGCGGATGGGGAAGAGCCGTGTCCGGAATCGACCGAAGCGCGCGGAAGCAGCACGGAAGGGAATTCCCGCGAAGGTGCAAAATCCCGCTCGACGATTTCGACGATCGTTCGCGGCGCGTATTTTTTCAGCCAGTCGAAGTCCGCCACGGCGCCGACGCGTCCATCCCTCAGGGCTTCAATCCACGCCTCGGTCTCGCCGGTCGAGTTCAGGATCTCGATCATCATCGGTCGGAAGTGGAGAAATCGATGCGGAATCGGATGGAACGTCCCCAGTGAAGACAGCATGTCGAGCACGAACCGATCCGGTGGGACTCGGTCCACAACAAATCGAAACCGGTCGACCTGCTCCCGGCGATGGTTGCCGACCAGAATTTCCTGATCCCACGTGGCGAACCAAGGGACCGTCAGCGCCGCGACGACCGCTGCGACCGCCATCACGCGATTCGCCCGCGCGAATTCGCGAGCGGCGAGAATCGAAAGCACGGCCACGGGCAGAACGAGCACGTGATAGAACATCACGCTCTGCGCCGCGAACTGTGCAAGGCTGATCAGGCCGACGAAGGCGAGTGCCTGAATTCCGACCTTCGTTTCGTAATTCTTTGCGCCGCGCCACAGCCGAGCCCGGAGAATTCCGGCCAGTCCGAACACCACTGCGATCGACGACGCAAACGCGCCGTTAAGGAGGACGCGAACCCGGTGTTCGCTGAAAAATGTGTCGCGCGTTTGGTGTAGGCCTCCCGTCAGAAGCGGTTCGAGATCGCGCGGGTCCACCATACCGGCGGCGGACATGGTTCCAAGAAGCAGCAGGGTCGGGGCCGCCACGATCGCTGCGAACGCCGCGTGGCGCCAAAATCGGCCGCGCCACGGAGGTCGCGAGAAGTGCGCCATCTGGCTTTCGAGTCCAATCGCCAGTGCCGGGACGAGCAGCACACCTTTTTGGCTGAAGAGCAGGCCGACCCCGAGCGCCGCCGCGCACCAGTGGGCGGACGACCTCGCGCTTCCCTTGGATTCGGTGAACACGACAAACGCGGCTATCGCCGCCAACCAGCACGGATACGCGAATGTGTCGGGGCGAACCTCGGCGAGTTTCTTTCCGATCGCGGGCGACGCGAGAAAGACAATGACGGCAAACCACGCCGCGACACGGCGGTTCGTGAGTCGGGACGCGATCCAACCGATCTGTGTCGCGACGAGAAGCGTGATCGGGAATAAATAGATCCGAACGATACCCTGGAGTTCGGCGGAAGGCCCATGCAACCGGTAGATCGGCCAAAGCAGCAGATTGTGGATCGGCATATGCGTGTGGACGTAGTCGCGGAACGGCCAGACTCCGCGCTCGAAAAGCCAGATGATCTGAAGGTTCTCGAACTCGTCGGGGTTCAGGTAGCCGGTCATGACCCAATAGAACTGGCGGACCAGCAATCCGAAGGTGATCGCGAACAGAAAACCCTCGAAACAGCCCATCGATCGAACCAAGTTACGAATGGGATTCCCGACGGCGGACATGGACGCGTTTGACTCCTGACGGCGCGGTGCGAGGGAGCAACGAATCTAGCACGTCCATGCCAAGGCGGGCTACGAATCGAAACGCACTCCGGCGAATCCGGAAATGGGGGCTCGACAGCCGTTTGCCACTTTCGCAATCCGGGGATGACACGTATAAAGAAGCACTTCTTGCCTCGAGTTTCGGCGAAATGAGCCCGATCTCCAGTGGCCCGCCCGACGCGACGGTCGTCGAATCTGAATTGTCCGCGACCGCACGTCGAAGGGACGCTCCGGGAGGATTCTGTCGTTGAGCGGTCGTGTACTGATCACGGGCGGTGCCGGGTTCATTGGCCATCATCTCGCGCGGCGCATGCTCGACGAAGGCTGGGACGTCTGCGTCATCGACAACGAGAGCACCGGTCGACGCGAGGATGTGCCGGACGATTGCGCGTACATTCGCGGCGACATCACCGACCGGGGCGACTTGGAGCGCGCGTTCGAAACCTCTCCGGATGTCGTGTTCCACGTGGCCGGGAAGGCGTCCAATATCCGGTGTTTCGACGACCCGCTCTCCGATATCCGCGTCAACCTGCTGGGCACGACGAACGTGGTGGAGAAGTGCGTCGAACGTCGGGTGCGTAGACTCGTCTATGCGGGTTCGATGACCGGATATGGCGCGATGGAAACCCTCCCCGTGAGCGAGGAGGCTCCTCTTCGCCCAATCTCCTACTACGGAATCGGAAAAGCCGCTGCCGAGCGATTTGTTTTGGCGACGGCAAGGCGAACGGACCTGCCGGCGCCTTTTTCCGCGACAGTATTTCGAATGTTCAACGTGTACGGTCCCGGGCAGAGTCTGACGAATCCGTATCAGGGCGTGCTCGCAATCTTTATCGGTCGTCTGCTTCGCGGCGAACCCTGCGTCGTTTACTCGGACGGAAATCAGACTCGCGATCTGGTTTTCATCGACGACGTGACGCGCGCGTGGGCGATCGCAGCACGCAACGGAAAAGCCGATGGAGAGGCGATCAATCTGGCTTCGGGACGCAGTTGGTCGATTCTTCAGTTGATCGAAAGGGTCTGCTCCGCCATGGATAAAGACCTTGCGCCCGGCACGATCTGCTTCGAGTCGGAGCGACCGGGCGATCAGCGAGAGACAGCCGCTGACATTTCGAAAGCCGGGCACGTCTTGGGATGGACGCCCGAGATCGATTTGGAAGAAGGGCTCCGCAGAACTGTCGCCTGGGCTCGCAACGGCGCCGGGAGTTCTTGACCGCGCGCAACCACAACGGACCCGATCTGGATTTCTTTTTCTCTTCCCTTGAGATGCCAAACGTGTAATAACTTGACCGTTTCGTTCGCTTGGAGGGTGACCATGAAGAAGACGATGTTTTGGCTGGCCGTGCCGATGCTGCTCGGCGTTCTCGGATTCTTTTCCGGTTTCGGCTGCGGTGACGACGACGACGACGACGATGGCGGTACGGATGACGATGCCGACGACGATGCGTCGGATGACGACACGGACGACGATGCGGACGACGATGTCGACGACGATACGACCGACGATGATACCGGCGTGACCGTCGAGGAGTGCAACGACACGTTTTCCGCCGCGTTGGGAGACTGCGAGGATCTTTCCGGAACGGCCATGGACAAGGCGGAGTGCGCGGTCGATGCCTTCGCCGCGGCGATGGAATGTTACGAAGATGCCGGCGTCGGAAGTGCGGAACTCACCTGCTATCAGGGATGCATCTCCACACTGGAATCCTGCATTTCGCTGTGCGGGGACGACGAGACGAGTTGCCTCGATCCTTGCTTCGGCGCGATGGATTCCTGCTGGAACGGTTGCTAGGCGAACCGATCGACCCAACTGCGTGACGGCGACTCCGGTCGGGGTCGCCGTCCGAATTTCCGCGTCGTTCGCGGATCTCAGCGCCAGTCGTCGTTCTTGCGGATCTCGAAGTCTCTCGGCGGGTCGATCGCCTCCATGAACCCCAGCGGGTCTTCGATCTTGGACTGCGCTATGAGCGGAGCGCGGCGAAGCTCGACTCCCTCGGCTGCAAGATACGGAACGTGGTGAAACGATATGATCACGTGCCCGTCCTCGGCTTTGACGTTCCGGAGGCGGATGACATCTGTCGCGGCGTCCAGATCGCCGCTCCCGGCGAGAAACCAGTTGGGGACGCGGTCGAGCGAATACGAGACGAATCCGTCTCGCGCGCGCTCGCGGCGCGCCATCGCGTACCGGTCGAGCCGCGAGATCGACTTCGGCGTCCAGGCGATCACCCACTTGACGTTGTAGACGCGAAAATATTCGGTTAGTCGCTCGTCGCTCAGGGACTCGATGGGTTCGCCCAAAAGAACACCCGAGGCGAAATCAGGATAAGCGAACCGGGAATAGACGATTGGGTGAAAACCGTTTGCGTACAGCCGCCCCCTGGGCAGGAACGCCCCCGCGTGAAGCTGATGCGCCGGTTCCTGCGATGCGTCGGGCATTTCTTTCCATTGTTCGAAGAGGATTCGCCCGGAGGTGTCCGTGGAGTCCACGATCCAATTCCGCAGTTCGACGATCTCTTCGGGAAAACGTGTGCGGAGCGGCTCGATGGCGAGGCGGATTTTAAACATCGACCCGAAACAGAACGCAATGACCGTGATGGCGGCGCCTGCGGCCAACGTCTTTCGATATCGATGCCGAAAACGACGTTCGAGTCCGTCAAGGATCTCCATGCGTTCCACGGCGATGCCCGCCGCCGCGAGCAGCAACAGGTTGAGCGGAACGACCAGACGAAGCGGCTTGAGTTCCCGGAGCGCCGGCATCCAGTCGCTGGCGTAAGCGACGAACGCGCAATACGCGATCGCACCGGCCAAAGCCGCAAAGAGCCTCTTCTCGCCGCACAACAGGATGGCGCGAAGACCCCAAACGCCGGCGACAAGAATCAGCCAGCGCAGGATGAGCAACCCGGCCATGCCGCGATGCTCCCACGGCGGGAAATACACCGTGGTGGAGAAGAAATCGAATGCGAGCTGTCGGAACCCGGCATCCTTGTAAAATGGGCTCGCATCCGTGGTCATGAACGGGGCAAATGCGGGTGCGGGCAGAATCCAATACGCGTTGACGGCGAATACCACGCCGGCGACGATCAGACTTTTCCAAATGATCCGCGCGCTCCATTCACGCCAATATGCTGCGTAAAATGCCATGGCGACGGGCACGATGATGATGACGGTGGATTTGTGCGTAAGCACGTAGACCGGGAGCAAAATCAGGAGCCGGAAATACGCCGCCTTCCCGCCCGAGGATACGAATCGCCAGAACACGGCGTAAAAGTAGATCGATCCGTAAAGGGCGAGCGCCGAGGCCGAATCGCCGACGAGGCCGAGAAACGCGGGGAAGTAGCCGATGAAATAGAGAAATCCCAGACAGGTCGCCGCCAGAGCGGTCTGCACCCCCATCCCATAGTGGCGAAAACCCCGATAGAGCGCGATGGGCATCAATGCGGCGAACAGGAAGAAAGTTGCCTGCAGCCAAAACGCCATGTGGCGAAAGCCGGTCAGCACCCCCGCCAGCACCAGCGGTCCCTGCGCCTCGAGAAATCCCGTCAAATGAGCGCCGGCGAACCAGTCTGGAAGAAACGCCCACAGGTCCCGCGAAGCTCGCCAGGCTTCGCCGATGTAATCGGCGATGAAAACGTGCGCGAAGTGGTCGTATGAAAGGATCGGAACGTCCCGCAAGATGTCCGAAGGATTCTCGAACGCGAGCCCGGCGAGAAGCAGTTGAATGAGCGCCAGCAAACCGACGATCACCGACGCGGCCAACGACGCCGATGGCTCGCGTTCGGAACCGACGTGCCGTTCGTCGCGTCGTTTGCGATATCGCGCGATCAGGCGCAGTGACTGCCAGGTATTCCGAAACACCCGCAGCTTGCTCGCGCTATCCTTGCGGTCGTAGCGATACCGATGCGGCACCTCGTCGAACCTTCGATCGAGCTGGGCCAAACGCAAAAGAAGCTCCGTATTCGCGCTGAAGTCCGGGAACAGGAACGGCGACTCGTCGCTTCGAAACAGGGGCCTCAGCGCTCCCGCCCGATACAGCCGAAAAAAGATGGTGTAATCGGTCACGCCGGGCACGGACACGAGCGATCGAAACAGAAAATTGCCGAAACGACTCAGGAACAGTCTCGAAAGCGGAAATCCTTCGTAACGGCCGCCACCGATGTTACGGCTGGCGATCACCGCATCGGCACCGTCGTCCAGACGCCCAAGCATGTCGGGGAGAATCGAGAGATCGTTCGATCCGTCCGATTCGATGACGCCGATCGCGTCGTTGTCCCCGCATCGAGACAGGGCGTGACGTATTCCGGTCGTGAACGTGGCCGCGATGCCGCGATTCCGCTCGTGACGCAAGAGCGTAACGCTCCCCTCGCGCGCCAACTCGTCAAGGATTTCGACGCTGTTGTCGCGGCTGCCGTCGTCCACCAGAACGAGCTGAAATCCGCGCTCGACCGCGCGGCCGATACGCAGGGCTTCGGCGACGAAGTGCCGGATCTTCGAGCCCTCGTTGAACGCGGGAGCGATCAGATAGAGCAATTCACGTTCCGTAGGTGCGCGGCGGGCTCAATCGTGGCCGATTTCCTCGTTTTCGCCAAGGCCGATCGTCGTCAACGAATCGCACCCGAGCCGTCGCCCTCGGCCAGATTCCGGATGTGCCCGAGCACGCGCCGATGAATGGCGTGGATGATCCCGTCGGACCACAGCCGCCAATACGCCTCGGGCCAGATGTTGTGCCGATACCACGTGGTGCCGGTCAGCCGCGTGCCGCCGCCCGCGAGGGGCTCCAACAAAAATCGTCCCCGCTCGCTGACGAGAAAGTCGTCCAGGTGCGGCGCGTCGACGTGGTCCTTCCACGACCATTCGTCCATCGGGCGCGGTTGAGCCACCACATCGAACTCCAGCCGCCGCGGTTCGTCCCAAACGGTGATCGGCTCGACGAACGCGCCGGTCGAAAACTCGCAGTGCCGCACCGCGCCCACGCCGGTGCCCTCGATGCGTGCGCGCGTGGGATACGCGATGCCGACGCGAAAGACCGTTTCAGTGGGCGGCGGCAATTCGGCGAACGCGATGACGTGCCGCCACACCACCTCGGGCGGCGCGGCAATGTCGATGGACGTGTGAACGGGCAGCACCGCGGGCGAGGGTCCCGCCTGATACTCCGCGCCCATGAGCGTCGGGAGCGCGACGAGCATCGCCAGCGCGGCGCCTACGGCGGATTGGCTTCCGGCCGCCCCCGCGCTGACCATGCCCCACCCGACGAGACCACCCAGCACCGCGAGCGTCACGGCCAGCGGCGTCGCCATGATGATGCAAAAGAGCCCTTCCCACGCCGCGAAGAAAATGATCGCGCCGGTCATCAGCACCGACGCCCCGGCGATGGCGATACACATGCCGAGTGGACGCGGGCGACGCACCGACGCGAGCAACACGGCGAAGAGCCCCTGCGCGAACGGGATGCCGACGAAGAGCCCCCAACCGTACTGCCGCAGCGCGTAGATCCCGAGCGCGCCGACGGGCAACAGGGTGATGGGCGCGACCGCCATGCCGAACATCGCCGAACCCAGCGCACTCTCGGGCAGCCACCGCAGCCAGCGCGGACTTTCCGCGTCCCGCGCGGTCGCGGCGGACGGCGCGAAGGCGAGCGCCGCGAAAAAGAGCAAATTGACGAACGGCACGAAAAAGACCGGCACCAGCCAAACGGGCCAGCCGATTTCGCGCAAACGCTTGGCCGTGAGCGCGGTGCCGAGCCAGATGAACGGAATCGCCGTCGCAAGCATCGCGGCCGCGAACGCGCCGTCCTCGGGACGCAGTTGCAGAAGCGTCGCGCCCAGACCGGGAAACCAATATTGGAGCGGGTCCCACGGGCGGTCGAACACCGCGGCGACGATACGGTCGGCGTTGTATTTCACCGCCATCGCGACGACGCCCACCATCGCGAAGGTGCGCCGATTCACGAGGCCCGAAACGCGCCACAAGTCCAGAAACGTCGTCACGCGACCTCCCGATGAACACGCATTCTCTGCCGAAAAACGGGCGGTAACCGGTATGACAAATGTCGGTCCATGTCGTTTTTCGCGCAAAGTACCCGCGCGACGCGTTGGCGCGCCGCGAGCCTCTGCTATGATGCGTTTGCCACGTCCACCGAGTTTCCATGCCCGACCGCCAACGTCAGATCGATCCGGTTCGTGATCCGTCCGCACGAACGGCGACGCTCGGGCTCGGGCTCGTCATGGCGGCGTGCGTCGCGCATGCGAGCACGTACCCGTTTCTCGTGGACGACGCCTACATCTACTTCCGGTACGCGAAAAACTGGGTGGATGGCCTCGGCCCCGTCTTCAACGTGGGCGAAGCGGTCGAAGGCTACACGGGCTTTGCGTGGCTCGCATGGCTGCGCGTCGCCATGGGCATGGGCCTTCGTCCCGAGACCGCCGCGTTCGCGCTCGGATGGACGTGCAGCGTGCTCACCCTCGTCACCATCTATCGCGCGTGGCGACGCTGGTTCCCCGATCGCCCGGTCGCGCACGCCCTGATCGCCCCGGCGCTGCTCGCCGTGAATCGCACCTTCGTGGCGTGGAGTTCCGGCGGTCTCGAAACCGCGCTTTTCACGTTTCTCGTCACCATCGGCTGGGCGCGGCGATTGGAAGAGCGCCACGAGCCGACCTGGATCCCGTGGTCGGGCCTGCTCTTCGCGGCGGCGACCCTCACGCGCCTCGAAGGGGCAATGTTTTTCGCGATGACGCTGGCGGCCGAGGCGGCGCTCACGCTGCGAGAGCGACGCACGGGCCATCCCCGCCCCGTTCGCCCGCTGCGCTTCGCGATCGGCCTCGCACTCTTCGCCGTTCCCGTCGCCGCGCATCTGCTGTGGCGGCATCACGTCTACGGCGCGTGGCTACCCAACACGTTTTACGCCAAGGTTCCCGGTTGGCGCTTCGAGATCGGCCTACCGTATCTCGCCACCTTTCTGATCGAGCACGCCGCGTTTTTCGTCGCGCCGATCGTCCTCGCCGGTTTCGTCCGCCCGGGCGACGCGTGCCGGCGAGCGAACGTCGCGTTCGCGTGGGGCGTTGTCGCCGCGTACATGCTCTACATCGCGGCGGTGGGCGGCGATCACTTCGAGTACCGCCTGCTCCATCCGATCCTGCCGATCCTCGCGCTGCTCGTCGCCGACGGATGCGCGGTGGTCGAGGGGCAGATCAAGAACGCGCGCTCGGCGGCAATCGCGCTCGCCGTGGCCGTTGCCCTCGTTTCAGGGCTCATTCCGCAGAAGCTCTCGCGCCCGTTCCGGCCCGGCGCGAAGCCCGTGACGTCTTTTCTGGGCGAGATGCAGTTCGGCACCTTCGCGCGCATTCCGCCCTTTGCGCAGTGGTTCGATCTGTTCAACCGCACCTATGCGCCGGTCGCCGCGCACCTGGCGGGAATCCGCATCGAGAACCTGCGTTATGGGCAAAACGCTCAGATCGCGCAGGCGAAGCAGCTTCGCGTCGCGATGGACGCGGGGCTCGTGCGCCCAAGCGACGTGATCGCGCTGGGGCCCGTCGGCATCATCCCGTACATGACCGGACTCACAACCGTCGACATCTTCGGTCTGACCGATGCGATGGTCGCGCGCTCGCCGCAGCCGGGCAGCGGCCTCGTGGCCCACGAAAAGCAGGCCCCGTGGTCGTACCTGAAAAAGCGCGGTGTCGCGTTCATCCCGCTCGACAGCATGGGCTTTTTCCAGAGCCGCCAGGATATCGACCGGTACCGCAAGCCCGGCAGCCGCGACTTTTACGTCGCTCAGATCGGCAACGGATTCTTCGCGTTTTACTCCACGCTGCCGCGCGCGAAGATTTTGGAGATGATGATGACACGCGGTTTCGCCGTGCACCATTTCAAGGACGGCGAGGCGATCGGCATGGTCGGCAAATGATGTTCGTCGAACGCTCGGTGGCGCCCTCGCGCTTTTCACGCGCGTCCGTTTCTGTTTGAATGTTTCCCATGCGATTTCGTCTTGCGTTGGAAATGCATTTTCGCCTCGCCGTCGCCGTGCTGGCCGCGCTCGCAATTTTCGCGGCGGGTTGCAGGGACGTGGAAGTTGGCGTCACGACGGTCAAGCCCGAGGACGCCGCCAAGCAGAAGGCCAAGCCCTTCATGGAACTCAAGCGCCCCGGCGAGGACCTGACGAAGCCCCTCGTCGTGTGCAGCACCGCGCTGGTCGCCGATCTTGTCACGCGCCTCGCGGGCGACTGGGTGCGCGTGCAGGTGTTGGTGCGACACCGCGACGACCCCCACGCCTATCGCCCGCGCGCCGAGGACACCATCGCGGTGCGCGATGCGCAGCTCACCGTCGCGGTCGGGCTGCGTTTCGAGACCCGTATGCGCGAGACCATCGACTTCGCGGGCCGACGCGCCCTTTTGCTAGGCGAGATCCCCGACCTGTCGCTGGTACGCGCGCCGGATGCCCCGCCCGATTCGCACATTTGGTGGAGCGTGCCCAACTACATCCTGTGCGTCGAAAAGGTGCGCGACACGCTCATCCGCATGTGGCCGCAACAAGAAGCCACGTTTCGCGCGAACGCCGACGCCTATGTCGCGCAGCTTCGCGAACTCGATGCCGAGACCAAGATCGCGGCCGCGAAAATCCCGGAATCGAAACGTGTGATCGTGACGGTGCATGACGCGCTCAAATACTTCGCGCGCGACTTCGGCTTTCGCACCATGGCGCCCATGAGTCTGCAGACCGAGATGACCGTGGAGGACGCGCAGCTCGTCGCCATCGCCGACGCCCTCGCCAAGGACAAGGTGCCCGCCGCGTTCAAGGAGGCGTCCGTCGCGAACGAGAAGAACCTGCTGATCGAGCGGATCGTCGCGCTGGCCAAGGAGCGCCACGGCCACGATGTACGCATCCCCGGCATGCTCTACACCGACAATCTCGAGCGGCCCGGGCGACTCGGCGGCGACTACATCAGTGCATTTAAGCTGAACTTCAAGCTGATCCACGACGCCATGACGGGCCAGTCCGCGCCGGAATACTTCTCCGCTTTCGCCGAGGGCGGCTGAGTTCGAACCCTCGTATGAATTCTCACCAAAACGCGTGAAACCCGACGGGCGTCATGGATTTTCATTCGCGCGCGTCGCATGGTCACCTTTTCGCATCGGGCTTCGATGCAGGGAGTACGGTCAATGGCCATGGAGAGACGCACGCGGTTGGTGTTCCTGCTTTTGTTCGCGGTTCTCGCGCTCAACATCGCTGCCTGCGGAGGCGACGACGACGACCAGAGCGTGAATGGCAGCGGAGGCGGGACGTCGAATACGAGCGGCGGCGACGACGATGGGGGTGACGACGACACGGACGACGACGACTCTGACGATGACACGTCCGATGACGATACGGACGACGACGATTCCGCCGATGACGACGCCGGCGATGACGATGCCGACGACGACACGGGCGACGACGACTATCCGCTCGACATCGGCGACACCGTGCCCGACTGGTCGCTGCTCGCCCACGACGGTACCACGGTGACGCTGTCCGACTACCTGGGCCAGTACGTCCTGCTGTCCACAAATCCCAAGGCGAACACCGCCGTGTGCTCGCTTCAGATGAAATCGCTCGACGACTACGCGCCGGACTTCTGGAGCCGCAACGCGGTGCCCTTCGGCACGTCGGCCGACACGCACGCCGTGCAGGTCGATTGGGCCGAAAACTGCGAGCTCGAAAACGTGCTGCTGCTCGCCGATATCGACCCCAAGGGCGCGGTGGCGAACATGTTCGGCCTCTACAACTCCGCGTCCGGCACCGATGTGCGCGGCAATGCCCTGATCGATCCGACCGGCGTGCTGGTGTGGATCAAGTCCTACCCGGCCTCGCAGGTCCCCGACTTTCAGGAGATCCTCGACTGGCTCGACGACAACGGGTGAGCGGGGGGTCGGGGGTCGAGGAACGCATTTGCGTCGGACGCATGCGGGCTCTGACGCGCAGGAGATGCGTTAACGCCGCATTTTTCCCCTTCCTGTCCGCGCGATCGTGCTATAATCGCTTCATCGGCGTTCTTTGATTCATGACGGTGAGCCCATTGGGGCGGCGGACGGAGGCATGTCATGCAGAGCACATCGCGTTCCGTGCAGCAGCTCGTCGAGGACCAGGTCCGACGTTGGCGCATCGAGGGTCGCGGCCGCAATGTCGGCGGCGCGGGGAAGAACGTGGTCACGCTGTCGCGGGAGCCGGGCAGCGGCGGGCGTCTGGTGGCCGGGCGATTGGCCGAGGCGATGGGGTGGGATCTCTTCGATCGGGATCTCATCGCCCGCGTGGCCGAAAGCGTGAACATGAGCACCGCCATCGTCGAGACGCTCGACGAAAAAGAGCAGAGCCTGCTCTCGCACTGGATCACCGGCCTCGTGAACCGCCAGCATCTTTGGCCCGACCAATACCAGCAGCACCTGCTCAAGGTCGTCGCCACGATCGGTCGGCATGGCCGCGCGATCATCGTGGGGCGCGGCGCCAACTTCATCCTGCCGCGCGATCCCTGCGTGCGCGTGCGGATCGTCTGCCCGCGCGAGATGCGCGTCGAGAGCGTCGCGAACTACTACCACGTGTCCGAGGAGGAGGCCGAACGGCGGATCGCGCGCTCCGAGAACAACCAGCGGGCGTTCATTCTGCAAAACTTCAACGCGGCCATCGACGATCCCACGCAGTACGACCTCGTGCTCAACACCGGCTCGCTGGGCATCGACGGCGCGGTAGACGTGATCCGCGCCTTCGTGGACTCGCAGAACCGCGCGTCCGTCCGTCGGCAGGCCGCCCACGTGAGTTGAGTGGCCTCCGACCGTCGCGCGGGGCTCTCATCCCGCCCCTCGACAAGCTCGGGCAAGCCTCTCCCGCCGGGAGCCCTCACCCAGTCTCGCTTCGCTCGCCACCCCTCTCCCATCAGATGGGAGAGGGGCCGGGGGTGAGGGCTGCTCGGAGCGGGGGCGAGAACCGCTCGGACGGGGCAAGCGCGGCTTGACGTTCGCGCGCGCGCATGAAAAGACACTCGCGATGAAGTACGCGAATATCGTCGCGAAAATCCTGCTCTATACCCATGGGGGCGTGGTCGGCCTGGTGGTCGTGCTGCTCGTCTCCGTCAATTTCCTATTGCAATCAACCCCCTTCACCGGATTCGTGCTCGACCAGGTGCTGCCCGGCGTCGAGGAATCGCTCGGCGCGGACATCCACGTGGAAAAGCTCTCGCTGGCGCTCTTTCCCGTGACGGTGCGTATCGAGGGCGTGCATTTCACGCCGGCCAAGGGCGAGTTCCGCCGCAAGTTCGCCGAGCTCGGTAGGCTGGAGATCGACACGAGCTTCTGGCCGCTGCTGAAGGGGCAGGTGGTCGTCGATCGCGTGCTGATCGACGGTGTGAGCAACTATCTGTACTTCGACGAAAACGGCCTCGCGAACCTGCCGATTCCGCCGTCGCCGGAGGAGCCCGAGGAGCCCGACACCGGCCCGCCCGATCTGACGCTGCCGATCACGGTGAAGAGCATCGAGATCCGCAACACGCGCTTCGCGATGGACATGAACACCGACCCCGCCGCGCCGGGGCTCGAGACCGAGGTCGCGATCGACTCGATCGGACTCGATGCGCGCGCCGATTTCAACACCGGCGACACGCACGCCGAACTCCGCATCGCGCAGGGTTCGTGGCGCGCGGGGACGATGGCCGACACGCTCGAACGCCTCGACCTGGACGCGGATTTTTCGCTCAAGAAATGGGGCGGCGAGGTCACGAAGCTCGAGATCCGCGTGCCCGATGTGGAACTGAACGCCAAGGCCGCGGCGACCGACGTGATGACGAAGATGAAGATCGTGGCGGACCTCGACGGCAACGTGCAACTCCGCAAGGTCAACACGCTCGTCACGCCCGAGCCGAAGCTCGATGGCGCGCTCGGGCTATCGATCCACGCCGAGGCCCCGCTGCCCGATTATTCGGCGAGCGGCGAGATCCGACTGCCCGACGGCCGCGTCAACAATCTCGCTCTGAACGACATGAAGCTGCTCTTCGCGGTCGATCAGAACAAGGCGACGGTAAAAGAACTCTTCCTGCGCGCGGCGGGCGGCGAGATCAAGGTCGGCGCGGATCTGGGTCTCGCGGGCGCGATGCCGCTCGACGCGAACGTGTCGATCGCGAATCTGAACGTCGGCCGCGCGATGGAAGATTTTGGGATCACGGGCACGGGCGTGGCCGCGACGCTGACCGGCGACGTGAACACGCACGGGCAACTCGGCGGCGAGAGCGCCGAGATGTCGCTCGAAAACAGCGTGAGCCTCGCCATCGCCAACGTCGCGTATCAGGACCTCGTGCGCATCCCCAAAGTCGGCGTACAGGTGGACGCGGGTTATACGCCCAAGGGGGTGCGTCTCGACCATGCCGAGGTGACGACGGCGAAGACGCGCATTGCGGCCGACGGAAAGGTCGCGCTGCCCGACGTGGGGCTCGCGCTCTCGTTTCTCGTCGACGCCAAGGATTTGTCCGAGTTCTCGCCGATCATGGGCAAGCCCATCGCGGGTTCGATCAACGTGCAGGGCAAGGTCGCGGGCTCGGCGGCGAGCCCGAACCTCGATGTCGGCCTCGACATCAAGAACGTGCGTTACGACACCTTCGGCGTGGACTCGGTGAACGGCAAGGTCGCGATGGCGGGCAAGAAGCTCGCGGTCAAGAACCTGCTCGTGCGCAACAAGGCCGCGGTGATCGAGGCGAACGCCGACGTGAACCTCGCGGGCGCGAAGCCGATGATCGCCGCCGAGGTGAAGATTCCGCCCGCCGAGATCGGCGACCTGCTCGCCATCGCGGGGCAGTCGCAGCTCGACGTCGCGGGCAAGATTGGTTTGACGGCCAAGCTGAACGGTCCCGCCGATAAGCTGACCGGCGACACGAACCTGACGATCACGGAACTTAAAGCCTATGCCGAGAACGTGAAGTCGATCGCGCTGGTCGCGAGCCTCGATGGCGGCGCGGTGAACCTGAAGGAACTGTCGATCGTCAAGCTCGCGCCGCCCCGTGCCGACGACAAATCCCGCGCGGACAAGGTGGATCGATTACCGCAGGATCGATGGAATGAGGTTCGCATTCAGGCGAAGGGCGGCTTCGATCCGGCCACGGGCAAGCTCGCTCTCGACCTCGCGAGCAGCGGCCTGAACGAACGCTCGTCGGACATCCTGCGCAAGCAGGAGGTGCCGCTGACGGCGGACATCGACCTGAAGGTTTCGGCGGCGGGCAGTGTGAAGGACCCCGAGGCGAAGGTTCACCTGGGCATCCTCAACGCGCGCTTCGACGACATGGTGCTCGGCAACAGCGTCATCGATGTCGATCTGAAGAACATGACCGCGACGGTGAAGGGATCGCTGCTCGCCGGGCGCGAGAACGTGAAGCTCTCCGCCGCGGAGACGACGCGCGAGGGCGAGTGGGCGGTGCGTCGTTACAACAGCAAGACGGATGGGGAAGAATCGCCGATCGCGCCCGCGACGTCTCCCGAGTTGGCACCGACCGAGGAGGCGGTGTCGTCGGCGGAGGACGTGCTCGATCACCCCGAGGACTTCACGACCCCGGCGCCCGCGCCCATGAGCGCCGACGCGTCGCGGCCGCTGGGCGACATCAAGATCGATCTGACGGCGCAGCTCGACGGCGCCAAGGCCGTGAAGGGGCAGGTGAAATTCGACAAGTTCGATTACACGAACTTCCTGGGCGCGCTGAAATCGAAGGAAGACACGCTGGAAAAAAAGAAGAAGAAGGACGACGAAGAGGAAAAAGCGAGCATCGTCGAGGGGCGCATCAACGGCGTCGTCGACGTGGACGGCACGCTGGCCGCGCCCGACGCGATCCGCATCGCGACGAATCTCGACGAACTCTACTTTCGCAAAAACCGGCTCATCATCCGCAACCAAAACGATGCGGGCGTGGCGCAGCCGCTGCTGGTGACCTATCAGAACAAGCAGCTCGCCATCGAGAATTTCCAGATCGGCGGCAAGGGGCTCCACCTCGACGTGAACCAGGGCGGCGGGCTCATCAACGTCGATCTGCGCGCCGACATGAGCGTGGCGCAGGAGTTCGCCGATGCGCTGGCCGAGGCGAAGGGTCAGCTCGTCGTGCAGGCGTCGCTGCCCGACAATTTCGATTCCACGCAGGCCAAGGCGCTCGTCACGGTCGACAACGCGTCGTTTGCCATGCGCGGCGTGCCCACGCCGGTCGAGGCCGTGAACGTGCGCATCGCCTACGCGAACAACCGCGTGGACATCGACCGGCTCGACGCGCGGATCGGCGGCGGATCGCTGCGCGGCGGCGGGGACATCGCGCTCGCCGATCCCAAGATCAAGGACGACATCACGCGCATGCGCGTGTTCGTGAAGGCCGACAACATCAAGTCGGGTATGGATCCTTACGTCGAGCTCGCCGTGCGCAAGATCGATCTGGTCGTGCAGACGATCGACCGGGGAGCGAATCGCGGCAAGATGGAGGTGTCGGGCGAGGTGGTGGTGGACAAGGCGGTCGTCACCTATCCCATCGACGTGCCGTACCTGTTCAAGCAGCTCTCGGAATTCGGCCGGCAGAAAGAAGCGAGCGGACGCGAGACGTATGAGAAGAAGGAAGACAGCATCTTTTTCAACATCGCGTTGCGCGCCGACGGCGACGTGGGATTCAACTCGAACCTCGCCGAGATCGAGACGCGCTTCGACCTGGTGCTCGTGGGTTCGAACGCGCTGCCGGGCATGAAGGGTTCGGTGGACGTGGTGAAGGGCTGGGCGATGGTACTTCAAAACACCTACGACCTGTCCAACGTCACGATCCAGTTCTACGACGAGCAGCGGATCTTCCCCAGCTTCGACGTGAACGCGAAGACGGAGGTGAAGGGCACCAAGATCTTCGTCAACGTCGCGGGCAATCCGATCCGATACAAGATGACGCTCTCGTCCGATCCGCCCAAGGGTGAGCGCGACATCTTTTTCCTGCTGGCGACGGGCGCGAGCTACGACGACTTCCAGGCGCAGGGCTCGGGCATGTCGGGCGACGAGGCCGCGGCGCTGGCCGCGCAGTCGCTGGTCGGCAACCAGCTCAGCAAGCTCACGGGGCAGTCGGGCTTCGAGGTCGGCATCGATTCGTCCAGCGGCACGAGCCGGTTGCAGGTGGGCAGCGAACTGGAGAAGGATCTGAACCTCAAGATGTACCGCGGGCTCGTGGACCAGACGCTGGGCGCGGAGATCGAGTACGACTTTTATCGGTACGTTGCCGGGCTCGGGTCGTGGAGCAACATGGCGGGTTATGAAGACGCGCCGCCGTCGGGCGCGTTCGGAACGGGTTTGAAACTCAAGGTCGATTTCCAATAGGGATCGGATGATTCGCCGCGTTCACATCTTGATGCTCTTCCTGCTGCTGGTCGCGGCCATGCCCGCCCGCGCGCAGGAACCCGTGCCCGCCGGACCCGGGGGCGACGTGCTCATGACGGAGGTCGCGCCCGAGGACGGCGAGGGCGGCGGTGTGGACGAGATCGTCGGCGAGGACATGTGGGGCCTCAAGGTCCTGTCGATCGAGTATCAGGTGCCCAAATGGATGTCCGACGCCGAGATTAGACGCGTCACCAAGATTAAAAAGGATCGACCGCTGACGCGCTGGCGTGTGCGTTCGACGCTTCGCAGGTTTTATCTGCTCGGCTACGTGGACAACGCCGTGGTCAAGGCGAAGCACGCGGACGGGGGGCTCAAGGTCATCGTCAAGATCTACCCCCGCTATCAGCTTCGCGACATCGAGGTGCGCGGCATGCGCAACCTCAACTATGCCGACATCGTCGAGGACACGCTCGGCCTGCAGATGGGCGACGACTTCCGTCTCGAAGACCTGCCGGTCTGGGAGCAGAAAATCAGGGACGCCTACCGCGACATCGGCCACCTCAAGGCGCAGGTCGCGATCCGCTACGAAAAGACGAAGCTCAAGGACGACAACAAGGTCGATCTGCGGATCGAGATCAACGAGCGGCAGCAGTATGACGTGCAGGAGATCGCCATTCTCGGCGACCTCGGACCGTACAGCCGCGAGAAGATTCTGCGCAAACTGAAGTGGCAACCCGGCATGTCGTACAGCGCCGAGCGCGTCGACAAGGGGCTCGATCGACTCAAGGAGTGGCTGAAGAAGGAAAAGCACTTCGAGGCGCGCGTGGGCGACATCGAACTCGACGACCCGCAGACGGTGCGCATCGACGACGCCAAGTCGCGCATGTTCTTCACGCTGCGTCTCGACGTCGGCCCGCGCGTGGACATCGCCTACGACGACGAGTGCTACACATGCGCTCAGAAGAAGTGGAAGATCAACGACCACCTCGACGTCGAAAACAACCGACGATTCACGCAGTGGATCGTGACACCCTACGAAGACAAGATCGAGCAGTATTTCCAGGCTCGCGGCTATCTCGACGCGCGGGCGCAGGGCGCGTTCGAGGAACTGCGCGACGAGGAGAACGGCCAGCCGGTCAAACGGCTGTCGTTCACGCTCGCGAAGGGTCGCAAGTACGCGGTCGAGGATATCGACTTCAAGAACAACGCGAGCTACGACGACGAGACGCTCGAAGACAGGCTCGACGCCGGTTCGTACTTCGTTGCCGAAGACTTCGACAAGAGCCTCGAAAACGTCGTCAGCCTCTACAACGAAAACGGCTTCATCTCGGCGAAGATCACTCACAGAAGCGCCGAGATCGACGAGGGGACGGGCGAGATCCATCTGACGATCGTCGTTGCCGAGGGTCCGCAGGCGAAGATCAACAACGTCGAGCTCGTCGGCAACAAGGTGCTCAAGCGCGACCGGCTCAAGGGCCCGCTCGAAGAGGCGGGACTTGTGCAGGGGAATCCCTACAACCCGTTCAAGGTCGAGGAAACCCGCACGAAGATGATCGCGAAATACCTGACGCGCGGCTACATCAAGGCGCGCATCAGGGAGACGATCAAGGTTTCCGACGACGGCACGCAGGTGGATGTGCGTTTCGAGTTCGTCGAGGGCGATCAGTATTTCTACGGCGACGTGTACGTGCACGGGAACAAGCTGACGAAAAAACACGTCATCCTGCGCGAACTGTTCGTCACCAAGGGCGACCCGTTCAACTACGAGGACGTCTTCGCGTCGCAGCAGCAGGTCATGAAGCTCGGATTCTTCTCGTCGGTCGACATTCGCCCCGTTGACGAGGAGATCGACGAAAAGACGGTGGACCTGCTGGTCTCGGTCGAGGAGCGCAACTCGGGCTACATTGAAAGCGGTCTCGGCTACAACACCTACTCGGGTTATCAGGGCGCGTTCGAGATCGGCCACCGCAACCTGGCGGGGCACGGACGCAAGCTCTCGATCCGCAACGACGTGTACTTCCGCGACGAGAGCTTCCGATTCGATCAGCGCACGACGGCGCTCAACTTCGTGTGGCCGTGGGTGGCGCGCGTGCCGGTGGACGGCGATGTGCTGGTGAAGGACGATCAGCGTCACCAGATCGGCTACGACCTGCGCGAATTGTCCGTCACCACGGGCCTCTTCGTCGACTTCCCCAAGTTTTTCTACAACCAGAAATCGACGCGGCGAAACGAAACGGTCCGCGAACTCTCGAAATACTGGTCCGGCAAGCTTTCCTACGCCTACATCCGCGACTTCCTGTTCAACATCAGCCCCGATGTCGAGGATCAGGAAGCGGGCGAGGTGCAGATCGCCACGCTCACGCCGCAGCTCACGCGCGACAGCCGCGACAATCCGTTCAACCCCACCGACGGCAAGGTCTACATGGTCATGCTCGAGTGGGGTTCGCCGCCGCTGCTTTCGCAGATCAACTACCTCAAGGCCGTGGGCCAGCTCTCGTACTATTACCCAGCCTTCCGTCTGTGGAAGGCTAAAACCGGCCCCGTTCTGGCGTTCAACGTTAAGACCGGCCATTTGCAGGAACTGCGCGAGACCGACACCGTGCCGATCAACCGGCGCTTCTACCTTGGCGGCTCCACCACCGTCCGCGGATTCGGTCAGGATCAGATCAGCCCGATGGCCGAGGGCACCAATACCCCCATCGGCGGCTACTTCTTCGGCTACTCCAACGTCGAGGCGCGCGTGCCTATCGGCGACACCAACGTCGGCATCCTCACCTTCTGGGATGCGGGCAACGTGACGAGCGAGTTCAAGGAGTTCTACCTCGACAAGCTGCGCACTACCGCCGGCCTCGGCGTTCGCTACATCACCCCCGTCGGCCCCATCTCCGCGGACTACGGGTTCAAGCTCAACCGCGAGCCCGACGAGTCGATCGGCGAGTTCTACATCACCGTCGGCAACGCCTTCTGATCGGCCCGAAACGGCGATTTTCCCCGGATTGCATTCGCGTAACCCGGCATGTAAAAGAGACACCTTGCATCGCCGGGGATGGAGCGGAAGGCGGGAAACGCACACCCCTATCGTGCCCCGGCAGCCCTATGTCATCACGGAAACGGAGGAGTCATGCGCAAACCTTTCGCGATTCTCGTCCTCGCCGTCGCGGCGATGTCGATCTTCTGGGCCGCGTGTCAAAGCAACGTCCAGTCCGTCCAGCCCTATAGCGGCAACATCAACCTTACGGTCGAGCAGCAAAAAGCCCTGCTCGACTCCGCGCGCAAGGGGCTCGAGGCCGGCGGCGCGGCGACGCTATCGGCCGACTGGTCTGCGATCGGCGGAGCGGGAGCGACCGTCGAGCTCTTCCTGCCGCCCAAGCAGCCGATCATCGTGGTCGAACTCGGCAGCGACTACGCCAAGGCGTTCGCCGCGGCGGTCAAGAAGGTCGCCACCGATCCCAAGTTCGCCGACTTCAAGGCCGATCTGGGCAAGGTGCGCATCAAGGTCGGCGTGATCGACTCGATGAAGAAGCTCGAATTCGACGGCTCGGGCAAGGAAAAGTCGGTACTGAAGAAGATCGACGACCAGACCGAGAACGCGGTGTTCGGATTCGTGATGGTCAAGGACGGCAAGACCGGCGCGCAGGTTCCCGAATACGCCCTATACAAGGGTTGGGCGATGAAGGGCGAGACCCGGTACATGGGCTGGAAGCTCGTCAAGCGCCAGCTTCGCGACCTGGCCCAGAAGACCGCGAACGACCGCGAGGCGTGGAAAACCGCCGAGCTGCACGCCTTCACCTCCAAGACCTTCATCGACAAGGCCGCGCAGATCGGCGAACCGCTCGAACTCTACCGCGGCAAGAACATGCTGCCGCCGATCAGCACCGAATCGCTGCGCGCGTCGGCGGCGCTCAACGCCGATTACCTCGCCCGCGTCAACGACGAAAAGGGCAAGTTCTGGTACATCTACTGGCCGAACGAGGACGAGATCGCGAAGAACTACGGCATCGTGCGCCACGCGGGCTCGGTCTACGGTCTTTTTGAAGCGTACAACCACCTGAAGGACAAGAAGTACGCCGACGCCGGTCGTCGTGGCCTGAACTTCCTGCTCGCCTCCACGCAGAATCCCAAGGAAGCGCCGGACATCACGCTCGTCATGGAGAAGACGCAGTCCGTGCTCGGCACGAACGCGCTGGTCGCCATGGCTTACGCGGTCATTCCCGAAGACCTGATGACCCCGCAGGACAAGGACCTGCGCGACAAGATCGGCAACTCGATCCTGTATTATCGCATGCCGCAAAAAGGTCTCTTCTACACGACCTTCGATCAGGCGCTGAACAAGAAAGCCCCGAAGGAGCAGGCGCGTTACTACCCCGGCGAGGCCATGCTCGCGCTCGTGCGCCTCTACGAACGCACGCAGGACAAGAAGTGGCTCGACGCGGCCAAGGATCTCGCGCCCGGCCAGAAGGAGCTGTGGGAAAAAGCCGGTCACAACTCGGTCGGCGACTACTGCTGGGTCGGTCAGGCGTTCGCGCGCATGGCTCGTCTTGAAACCGATCCCGCGCTCAAGGAAGAGTACAAGAAGGTCGGATTCTCGCACGCCGACGCGGTCATCAAGCACCAGTTCCAGCCCGGCCACCCCAAGGGGTATTACCCCGACTATCAGGGCGGCGCGGACAACTCGCGCCCGCCGCGCACCACGCCGACCTCGGCGCGGTCCGAATCGCTGGCCGAGAACTACCTGACGGCCAAGGCGCTGGGCGATGTGGAATCGCAGAAGAAGTACGGCGTGGCGCTGCTCCAGTCGATTCACTTCTACGCGCAGAACCAGTTCACGCCCGACAACAGCTACTTCCTGCCGTATCCCGAAAAGGCGCTGGGCGGCATCCGCGGATCGCTGATCGCCAACGATTTGCGCATCGACTACAACCAGCACGCGCTGTCGACGAAACTCAACGCCCTCGACGCTCCGGCGGAACTCGCCGCCCTTGGCGTGAAGTGGTGAGATCGCCCGAAACGTTTCTCGTAAGATGAACGAAAAACCCCGGCTCGCGCCGGGGTTTTTTGTCTCGGACGCGTGGGGAACCAGACCCTCGCCCCGACTCGCTTCGCTCGCCACCCCTCTCACGTCATGACGGGAGAGACGCAGGGGTGAGGGCAAACTCACGGTAGAATCGCCCCCCGCGCCGTCGCGACCAGCGGGCGATCGAGGATGTTCAAATACTCGGCGAGGCGGTCGTCCGAGAACTCGGGGATGTTGACCATGATCGAGTTGAGCCGCAGCACGCCCTTCTTCAGATTCCCCATGCCGTCCAGCGTGTAGCCGAGGTTCCCGCACTGGCCCGGGTCGTTCTCGGGCGCGTCCGCCAGATCCTTGCGATCGACGTAGAAAAGATTTGGCGTAACCCCCAGACCCTTGTCGTAGGTCAGCCGATTCAGCCATGCGCCGTGTCCCGGCGGCGGAAGCGTCACCACCATCCAGCGATACGCGCCGCGATCCATCGCGGATTCCTCGTGCGACATCGCGCCGTCGATCGCCAGGGCGCGCGGGTTCTTTTCGTTCCGATAAGTCATGCCCGAAACGCCGCACAGCGCGTCGCTCGAGACCGCGAATCGCGGCTCGGAGATCAGCGTGCCGGGATCGAAGGGCACATTTACCTCGGTCGGGAACTCGAACTGGTTCGCGTAATAGACGTTGTCGAGCATGGCCGACGGCGACGGGATGTTGAGCAGCAGGACGATGCGGTTTTGCGTGTGCCGGATGACGCGCACCGGCCCGTCGATCCACGCCACGACCTTGCAGGTGAACTGCTCCTCGTTGCGCTCGATCTTCATCAGGCCCGCGAGCGCGGTCGCCGTGAAGCGGATCTTGAGACGGTCGATCGTGTTGCGTCCGTCCCCGCCGCCCTGCGCGTTCACCGCGAGCTTGCCGATCCCGATGGGCGCTTTGGCATCGAACGCCATCGTGTAATTCGCCGCGTAGATCGTGTTCGTCGCGGGATCGTAGCGGACGTAATCGACCGGCGAACGCGCGGGCGGCGCGTCGAACGCGACGAGGTGGATCCACGATCGACCGCCGCTCACGGGATCGGCGATTTCGATGGGGAGCGCCGCTTTCCATCCGGCGGGAAATGTCGTGTTTTCCGCCTTCGATCCCGCGTCTTTGGCCATGAAGACGAGCTCGTCGTTGGCGTCGAGCCGGCCGTCATCGACGTCCCGACCGGCGCGCGGTCCAAGCCCAAAGACCAGCGCCCCCTTGGCGTCGCGTTCGTCGATCTGGAACGGGATGGCCGCGATGCGCCCCTGAACAACGGCATAGGCCCCGATGTTCGCAATCGGCCGGCCCAGCAGCGGGCCGAAGTCCGTCGCCGCGAGGATGACGACGTCCGCCGAGCGCACCGGGACATCGGCGACGGCGGCGTGTGCGGCGAGGACGAACAAACACAGCATCAACATCGCACGCAATCGGCATTTCATGACGCACCCCAATTCGGCCGTGCGATAACATGACCGCGCGATTTACGCGAGGAATTTTCCGGTGCGTTCCGTCGATTTTGACAGGGCGGTCCCTCGCGGCTAAGTTTGCGCCGACTCGAAAACTCGCGGCCCGGAAAATCACCGGCGCTCGGCGGCCACCATGTTTCGCCACGTCCATCGATATGCGCTCGGCCTGTCGCTCGCGACCGTTTCGACGATCTGGATCGTCGGGCGTCTCGCCGGTATGGGCACGATGGACGACGCATTCATCACCTTCCGTTGCGCGCGCCATTTCGCGAATGGCCACGGGCTCGTTTTCAACATCGGCCAAAACGTCGAGGCTACGTCAAACTTCCTCTACGCGATCGCGCTGGGTCTCGCGGCCCGGATCGGTGTCAACATCGAGTTCGCGGCGCTCGTCGCCAACCTCGGCGCGCTCGCGGTACTCATGGTTCTGCTCGCGATTGACGCAGGCGTCACTGAGCGCGATTCGCTCTGGGATGCGCGGCGCATGTCGGGCCTCGTTTGGGCCGTCGCGTTACAACCCGCGTTCTGGGTCTACGCGCACTCCGGAATGGAAACGGTCGTATTCAGCGTCCTGTTGTTCGCCGGATTTCGGTGCGTCGCGCGATCCGCCATGGGCGAGGGCGATAGCGCGTGGGCGGGCTTGTGGATCGGCCTCGCGGCGACGATCCGCATGGAAGCGGCGGCGTTCATGGCGCCCGCGTGCGTGTTCGTATTTTTGTATTCGCCGCGCGAGACGCGCCTTCGCCGCGCGGCGTTGGCGGCGCTACTCTTCGCCGTCGTCTTCGTGCCCGTCGCCGCCTATCGATATTCTTTCTACGGCGATCTCTTTCCCAACACCTACTACGCCAAGGTCGACGGCGGATCGCTCGCGCTGGCCGAGCGCGGGCTCATCTACGTCGCCCAGTGGTTCGGCACCACGCTCCCGGCCATCGCGGTCACGCTCGGC
>CAZPJD010000025.1:0-27085 GCA_964586775.1 uncultured bacterium
ACCCGCCGCCGACACAGGCGACGAGGACGTCGGGCAGCCTGCCCTCCGCCTTCAGGATCTGCTGCTTCGTCTCGAGCCCGATCACGCGCTGGAAGTTCCGGACCAGCGTCGGATACGGATGCGGCCCCATCACCGAGCCGATGATGTAATGCGTGTTTTCGAGGTACGTGACCCAGTCGCGGATCGCCTCGTTCGTCGCGTCCTTGAGCGTCTTCGAGCCCGATTCCACCGGGCGGACCTCGCCGCCGAGCAGTCGCATGCGAAAGACGTTGAGCGATTGGCGGCGCACGTCCTCGGACCCCATATACACCACGCACTTCAACCCGAAGAGCGCGCACGCGGTGGCGGTGGCGACGCCGTGCTGGCCCGCGCCGGTCTCGGCGATGATGCGCGTCTTGCCCATGCGCATGGCGAGCAGCGCCTGGCCCAGCGTGTTGTTCATCTTGTGCGAGCCGGTGTGGTTCAGGTCCTCGCGCTTCAGGTAGATGCGCGCGCCGCCGATGTGCCGCGTCAGGCGTTCGGCGAACGAGAGCGGCGTCGGCCGCCCGCAGTATTCGCGCAGCAGGTGCTCGAATCGCGCCACGAACGCGGGGTCGTCCTTCGCGACACGGTACTCGCGTTCGAGTTCCTCGGTGGCCGCCATGAGCGTTTCGGGGATGTATCGACCGCCGAATCCCCCGAATTTTCCGTTTGCATCGGGCTGCGTCATCTCACCGCCTTCGCGTTGCGAATGAAGTTCGCCACCGCCGCCATGTCCTTCACGCCGGGCGCGGACTCGACGCCGCTCGACACGTCCACTGCGAAGGGACGCAGTCGGCGGACGACCTCGGCGACGTTGTCGGGATCGAGCCCGCCGGCAACAAACACGCGCGGCCTTGCGAGGCCCGCAAGGTTGGCGGCGAGGTCGAGGTCGAACCGCCGGCCCACTCCGCCGCGCAGCTTGGAGTCGGGCGTGTCGAGCAGGATCTCGGGCCACGCCGCGATGGCCTCGTCGTCGGGCGAGAGCACGCGATCGACGGGGACGGCGCGGATGATCTCGGCCACATCGGAGAGGTCTTCGATCACGTCGGGCTCCTCGTCGCCATGGAGCTGCACCGCGTCGAGGCCCACGTCGAGGGCGATCTCGCAGATCGTCGAGATGCGCTCGTTCACGAACACGCCGACGAGCTGCACGTTGGGCGCGGCGTCGCGGATGCGCTTGGCGACGTCGGGCTCGATGCGACGCTTCGATTTGGCGAACACCACGCCCAGATACTCGGCGCCGAGGCGCTCGATTTCCCGCGCCTGCTCGGGCAGGGTCACGCCGCAGATCTTCACGCGAACGCTCATCGTCTGACCAACTCCCGAATCTTTGCGGCCGGGTCATCGCTCGTGACGATCGACTCGCCGACCAGAATCGCGTGAACCCCCGCGCGGCGCACGCGGTCCACGTCGGCCGCCGTGTGGATTCCGCTCTCGGCCACCAGCGTCGCGCTCGCGCCGACCTGCGCGGCAAGGCGGATCGTCGTGTCGAGATCGACGACAAAGGTGTCGAGGTTGCGATTGTTCACGCCGATCACCGTCGCCCCCGCGGCCATGGCCCGCTCCAGTTCGCGCTCGTCGTGTACCTCCACCAACGGAGTCATCCTGAGCGCGGTCGCCATCTGGTGCAAGTCCCGAAGCGCCGCGTCGTCGAGCGCGCGGACGATGAGCAGCACGGCGTCCGCGCCGAGCGCGCGCGCCTCGTGGATCTGATACGGCGCGAGCAAAAAATCCTTGCGCAGCGCCGGAAGGCCCGATGCGTCGCGCGCGATACGCAGATATTCGGGCCGCCCCTGAAAGTATCGCTCCTCGGTCAGCACGGAAATCGCGTCGGCCCCCGCGTCGCGATAGACGCGCGCGAATTGCGCGGGATCGATATCGGCGCGCAACACACCCTTCGACGGCGACGCCTTTTTGATCTCCGCGATCAGGGCGATCCCGTCGGCGCGGTGCAGCGCGGCGCGAAAGTCGCGGGGCGGATCGGCGGCTTCGGCCAGCGCTCGGATTTCGGCGAGCGGTACGCGCGCGGCGCGCTCGGCGGTCACGCCGCGCACGTGGTCGCAGATCGTCGTTAGAATGTCAGCCACGCGTGATCTCGACAAACGTGTCCAGAACGCGCTTTGCCGCGCCCGTGTCGATGGATCGCCGCGCGGCGTCGATGCCCGCCGCGAGATCGGCGGCGATACCCGCGACAACCAGCGCGGCGGCGGCGTTGAGCAGCACCACATCGCGGCGCGGTCCCGTTTCGCCATCGAGAATGGCGAGCGCGATCGTGCGATTGACCGGCGGCGCGCCGCCCGCCAGATCGTCGGGGCGGCAGAGCGTGAAGTCGTATCGTCGCGGGTCAATCTCGTATTCGGTGATGACACCGTCCTTCAATTCGCAGACGCTCGTCGCGCCGGTGAGCGTGATTTCGTCGAGCCCGTCGTGGCCGTGCACCACCATCGCGCGTTCGGCACCCAGCAGGCGCAGCACCTCGGCAAAAAACCGTGTGAGTCGCGCCTCGTAGACGCCAATGAGCTGCCGCCTCGCGCCGGCCGGATTCGTGAGCGGGCCGAGCATGTTGAACAGCGTGCGGATGCCGATCTCGCGGCGCGGCCCGGCGGCGAATTTCATCGCGCCGTGGTGCGTGGGCGCGAATGCGAATCCGAAACCCGTCGTTGCCAGTGCGCGCTCCATGCGCTCGGAAGGCGCGTCGATCTTCGCGCCAAGTTCGGCGAGCACGTCGGCGCTGCCGCATTTGCTCGACACCGATCGGTTGCCGTGCTTGGCGACAGGCGCGCCCGCGCCCGCCGCGACAAACGCGGCCACGGTGGAGATGTTGAAGGTCTGCGCCCCGTCGCCGCCCGTGCCGCAGGTGTCGATCACTCCTTCAGGCGCGGCGAGCGGTTTCGCGAAGCGCCGCATCGTGCGCGCGCACGCGGCGATCTCCTCGGGCGTCTCGCCCTTTTGTCGCATGGCGACCAGCCACGCCGCGATCTGCGCCGCCGTGGCGTGGCCCGACATGATGTCCTCGAGCACCTCGCCCGCGCCGTCGCCGGGCAGATGCTCGTGCTTCGTCGCGAGACGGATTCCGTCGCGGATCGTCACACGCGAGCGCCCGCCGGTGAGGAAGTTGCGCACCAGCAGGCGACCCTGCGCGGTGAGCACCGATTCGGGATGGAACTGCACGCCCTCGACCTGAAAGTGCCGGTGACGAACGCCCATGATCTCGCCATCGGGCGCGGTGGCGGTGACGATGAGATCGGCGGGCAGCGTGTCGCGGTCGATGACGAGCGAGTGATAGCGCGCCACGGTGAGCGGGTTGTCGAGCCCGGTGAACACCATCTGCCCGTCGTGGCGGATGTCCGAAGTTTTGCCGTGCAGAAGCTGCCGCGCGCGCACGATGCGTCCGCCAAACGCCGCGCCGATCGACTGATGCCCCAGGCACACGCCGAGCACCGGGATTTTTCCCGCGAAGTGGCGGATCGCCGCGACCGAGATGCCCGCCTTGTCGGGGTCGCAGGGGCCGGGGGAGATGACGAGGCGCGCGGGCTTCATCGCTTCGATCTGCTCGATGGTCACCTCGTCGTTGCGCACGACGCGGACCGGCTCGCCTTCCTGCTCAAAATAATGGGCGAGGTTCCAGGTGAACGAGTCGTAGTTGTCGATCAACACGAGCATCGCGTGCCTACCGCCTCTCCACATGGCCCGCGGCGCCGAGCAGCACCATCGCCTTGTTGCGCGTTTCCTCGTACTCGGACTCGGGATCGGAATCGGCCACGATGCCCGCGCCCGCCTGGATGTACGCACGGTCGCCCTTCACCAAGATCGTGCGGATCGTGATGCACGAGTTCAGGTTCCCCGAGTTGCTGAAGTAGCCGACGATCCCGGCGTAGGGTCCGCGCCGCACCGGTTCGAGCTCCTCGATGATCTCCATCGCACGCACTTTCGGCGCGCCGGAAACCGTGCCCGCCGGGAATGTCGCACGGATCGCGTCGAAGGCGTTGCGTCCCTCGCGCAGTCGGCCTTCGACGTTGGAGACGATGTGCATGACGTGCGAGTAGTGCTCGACCGTCATGAACTGCGTGACCTCGACCGAGCCGGGCTCGCATACGCGCGAGAGGTCGTTGCGTCCGAGATCGACGAGCATCACGTGCTCGGCGCGTTCCTTTTCGTCCGCGAGCAGATCGCGCGCGCGCTCGGCGTCTTCGCGCGAATCCTTGCCGCGCCGCCGCGTTCCCGCGATGGGGCGCAGCGTCACGCGCCCGCTCTCGACCTTCACGTGCACCTCGGGCGACGCGCCGATGAGCTTCAGGTCCTCGAAGTTCAGATAGAACATATACGGCGACGGATTCGTCGTGCGCAGCGAGCGGTAAAGATCGAAGGGGTCGCCCTCGAAATCCACCTCGAAACGCTGCGACAAGACGGCCTGGAGAATGTCGCCCGCGCGGATGTATTCGCGGCATCTCTCGACGGCGTCCATGAAACCCGGCTTGTCGAAGGTGCTGCGCACGCCCTCGTCGCCGAACGGCGCGCCCCGGCGCACGGGCCGCTTGACGGTGCTCGTCTGCAATTCGTTCGCAATCTGCGCGACCTTGCGCGTCGCGCGCTCCCACGCGGCCTCGGGATCGCCGTTGACGCGGGCGTAGGTGCCGATCGTCAGCATGTTCGTGACGCGATCGAATACGACGACGATCTCGGGAAACATGAAGTAAAAGTCGGGCAGGTCGAGGTCGTCGGCGTTGACCGACGGCAGCCGCTCGAAGTCGCGCACCACGTCGTACGACAGATAGCCGACCGCGCCGCCGACGAAGGGCGGCAGCGAGGGGTCCGGCGCGGGGCGCTGCCCGGCGAACAGCTCTTCCAGCAGGCGCAGCGGGTCGCGCCCGTACTCCACGTCGCGGGTCTCGGCGCCGGTGCGGATCGTCGCGTGGCCCGATTTGCCCTTGACGACCGTGATGGGGTCGATGCCGAGAAACGAATATCGACCGATGGCGTCACCGCCCTCGACGGATTCCAGCAGGAAGCTCTCGCGCGAGCGGGCGAGGGTCATGTACGCCGACACGGGTGTGTCGAGGTCGTGCAGAATCCGCGTGTGGACCGGCACCAGATTGCCCTCGCGGGCCAGTTCCAAGAACCTCGATTTGTCCGGCTCGATCATCGCGCCGTCTCCCGCACCCGAAAAAAGAGCCACGGGGTTTCTCCCGTGGCCTTTGGCGTTGTCGTCTTGTCGCGCGGCGTTCACGGGCGTCCGTTTAGCGGACGCGCCACCAACCCAGAAGTCGGAAATTCGCTCGAACGCCCTTGTTCATGTCGTCAACAAAAACCGATTTCCCCGCGCGCGTCAAGTGGCGTCAGCGGGCGGGCAGCACGTAGCCGCGGACGATCTCGAATCGGCGGGCGCGTTCCAATTCGCTTTGAAGCGCTTCGCGCAAGCGACGGGCGGTCGCGGGAGAATTCGTCGCGATATCTTGCGATTCCTCGGGATCGTACAGCACGTCGTACAGCTCGTGGACGACGCCGCCGGGCGTCGACATGGCGATCAGCTTGTAGCGTCCGTCGAAGATCGCGCGATGCCGCGCGACTTCCACCGTGTCGGCGAAGGGCTCCCGAAACTCGGGCGGCCCGTCGAGCCCCGACCAGCGGATCATCTCGCGCGCATCGGGGTAGGGGATGCGTTCGTCCGCCGTGAGGCCCCCCGCGTCGGCGTTGCGCCATAGCGCGGTCGCAAAAACGAGTTGCCCGCGACCCGGGATCTCTCCACGCGCCACGCGCGCAAGATCGAGGCCGCTCCATGCCCGATCCAGCGGCGCGCCGACCAGTGTCGCCAGCGTGGGCGCGATGTCGGCGACGCTGACCAGATCGAAAATCCGCGCGCCCGCCGGCAGTCGAGACGGCGCGTGAAGGACGATCGGAACGCGCAGCTCGTCGGCGTGCTGCATGCGCTCGCCCGCGGCGTCCTCGTCGGCGCGCGTCGCCGTGAGCGCGACAATCGTGTCGCGGCCCGTGGGCGACGACGCGATTTCATCGACGAGCCGCGCGACCTGAGCGAGCGTGACGTCCGGCTCGTCGGGGTCATCCGGGATCCCGTGCTCATCGATCAACGGGCGACCGATGACGATCATCGTGAAACGCGGCTCGTACACGGGCTTGGCCAGACGACGCAGCGCCTCGTCGACCACCATTTCGGGATTCGGACCGGTCGCGAGGCTGTAGGCGGGCATTGCCACGCCGCGCTCGGCCAACGCGCCCCAGATCGGCAGCGCCGTCTTGGTTGCGACGACACCGCGCACGCGTGCGGCGCGGCGCATCGACCACACGGGCGCGCGCACGCGATCGAAGCCGGTCGCGCGTCGCGTGAAGGGTTCGCCGGCCCGATCGGCGACGAGCGTCGTCACGTACCCGAGCGAGTGCAGCGCCGAGGTGAGGGACGCCTCGCGCGCGTGATGCGGTTCGAACGATTCGCCGCGCGCGGGGACCTCCCACGGCAACCGGCCCGTGACGATGGCGGTCGCGGCATCGGCGATCGTCGCGACGGGTACGTACGCCTCCTCAAAGACGATCGAGGATTCGAGCCACTCGGCGAAACGCGCGTCGATCCGGGCGGCGGATTCCAGGTTCGTCGAGTTGAGCGAGGACATGACGACGAGAACGACGTCGGGTTTGCGTGGATCGCCGGGTTTGGACGGCGAGGGCATCGCCGGCGGCTCGGCGAGAAACCACGCCGCGCACAAAGCCCCGACGAACATCGTGGCCAGACCCGCGAACGAACGATCGCGGCCGAGACGCAGGGCAACGACCGCCGCGACAGGAAGGCACAGCGTCATCGCGAAGTCGGGCGAGTCGCGAAGGAAGTCGAGCACCCGGGACATCGCCCCATGGGGGGACCAATCGGGCGGAAGATACAGCCCGGGACGAAGCCCGAGATCGCGAACGACCAACGCGGCAACGGTGGCGGCGGAAAACGCGAACGCAATACGGCCCGCTCGCGGCGAGGGACGAATCGCCAACGGAACCGACAGGAACGCGCCGAACACCAGGTGCGCGATGAGCAGCGCCAAGTGCACCAGACCCACGTCGTTTTGGATGGCAACCGGCGCGGTGGAGTCGTTGATAAACAGCACGCCGCGCTCGACCGCCGCCGACCACGCGAGGCCCATCAACTGCATAAAGGCCACGCCGAGCGCGCCGGCGACGAAAATCGCGGCGCGACCGGTTGGCGGATGCGAGTGCGGACGCGTCATGGCATCTCCGCGACACGGGTCATCCACGTCAGATCGTCCTTGCGACGCGAGTCATCCTGGCGAACGACCGGTGTCGCCCACACGTCCACCGAATCGATGGAGGGAGGCGTCGTCGGCGGCTCTCGCGCCGTGAGCACCGTCAGATCGCGTTCGCCACCCAGTCTCGCGGGGTTCCCGTAGATCGGTAGACCGAGCGGCCCGAAGCGTACCGACGAATCCGGCAGACGCTCGCCGCCCGCAAAAAACTCCAGTTCCAACGGCGCGTCCGCAGGCCACGGCGTGAAGCCGATCTGGCGGGTGCGGCCCGGCGGAACCTCGACGTCGAAATATAAATTCGTTCGATTGGACGTGAGTCGAAAAGCCCCCTCGTCGGGAGCACCGATCCGGCGATACGTATAAATGCCGTTCTCGCATCGAATCACGCCTTGGAACCGAACGGGCTTTTGCGCGGCGTGGAAATTCACGTGGAAGCGCTCGAACGCCCGATCGGGAAACACCGCATCGACCGGATGGCCGGCTCGGCCAAGCTCGCGGATATGCGTCCGACGCACCTTGCGCAAGGTCTTGCGCGCGTTCCACGCCTTGGCGCGGGCGTCGCGCGAGAGCAATTCGTCGGCGATGAGATTGCGGGCCTCACGCCCGTCCTGCGAGAGCACGTACAACTCCTCGAATCGCCCATCGTCCGCCGGTCGCCCGGCCATGACGCCGCCATAGGGGTCGTCGCGAACGATGAATTTCGTCTCGCCGCGAACCAGTGCGAATTGGCCCGGCGACTCGGCGACGACATCCTCGGGCGCGGAATCGGCGGATAGCAACGAACGGCTCTCGATCCCGGCGCTTGGCGAAGCGCCCGCCAGTTGGGCCAGCGTCGCGTGGACGTCGATCGCCCCGCGCGGACCCGATCGAGGCCCCACCGGAACGAAACCCGGCCGCCGGACGATGAGCGCCACGCGAATCTCGCCGTCGTACAGGCTGTGGCCATGCCCCATCGGATGCCCCGCCTCCCACGAAATGCCGTGCGTGCCGACGACGGCGATCACCGCGGGATCGACGCGGTTCTCGGTTTCGAAGTGACGAACGACCCGCCCGATCGTCGCATCGGTGCGCGCGACCGCGCCCGCGATCCGGTCTCGCGCGTCGCCATCGGGCATGATGGGCTCGATCGCGCCGCGCTCCACCAGTTCGTTCCAGGTGCGCCTGATGCCGCCGAGATGGACGACGACGAATACGGGGGACGATGGGCGGGATTTTCTTTCTCGCAGCCACGCGTCGATCTGATCGCTCGCGCTTTCGGGCCGCCCGAAAAACACCGCTTCGTCGAACGCGGCCGCGATGGGATCGTTCTCCCGATGCGGATCTTCGCCCAGGTAGATGGTTCGATATTCTTCCCGTGCGAGGAGGCGCGGCAGGGAATCGGTCGAAACGCCGGCGACGACGTCCCGGGTTGTGAGCGCGAGGTGCGCGCGCAGCTCGTCGGGCGAAATCGGACGGTTGTCGAGGGGGAGGCCGACGACGGACGCCGGACGTCCTGCGAGAATGGCGGCCATCGACGCCCGTGCCGTATTGGACGGAGAGATGGCGCGCTCGACCGTCATTCCCGAAACCGAAAGTCGCCAAAGGGTTGGCGCATGCGTCGCGCACCATGCGCCTTCGGTCAGATCGCGGCGCAATCCGTCCGCCATTACGAGCAGAATGTCGGGCTTGTCCGCGGGTGTCGGTGCGGACACGTCGCCGATCACGCGCGGGGCGACCAGCGCGAAGGGCGACTGCATGGCGCGTCCGACCTGCCGCTCGTATCTCGCCACGACCTCGTCGGGCGGACGCTCGGCCTGCAGGCGAAACTCGACGCGCATCCGTCGCCCGGCGAAATCCGAGACGTCCCACGCGAATCGCCGCGAGTGATCGACCGGCAGGTCGCGAAACACCCAGCGCGAGCGAAGGCCCATCCACGTGTTGCGCCAGACCGAGCGCTTGACCTTCCACTCCCGTTCGGCGGCCACGTTCGAGGCGTCGTCAATGAGTCTTGCGCGAATCCGCACCGGCGCACGGCCGAGCAAAGGCGGGTCGACGGCGTACGAAAACGCGATGCGGGCGCCGGAAGGCATCGTAAACGAAGGGGTGGTGAACGTGCGTGCGCCGTCGCCTTCGGGGATCGTGAGCGGCAGCGCCGCGCGCGTAACGACAGGAGCGGACGAGCCCGTGACGGGCACGTGCACGTTCGTGGCGCCGATCTCGCGCGCGAGCGCGAGCAGGTCGATCGCCGCCCGGTTCGCGTCGTCGTGCGCCGGCGCGCAAGCCGTCGCGAGCGCGATGGCGATCAACATCGGCGCGATGACCCTCATGGCTTCGCGCTCCGCAGGTCGTAGATGCGAATCTGGTGCTCGCGACCGTCGCCGAACGCGCGACCGGTGCCCACGCGCCGATAGCGCGCGTCGAGCGATGCGAGCGCCTGAGCCGCGCGATTGATCTGGTCGTCCGACAGGCACGTCACCGCGAACGACGCGCCCCACTCCCGATGGCGCTCGATGTCGTCCGGCGTCAGTCGGCGCGAAAACCATCCGCGCCGGTGCGCGTGGTAGATCACCTGATTCCGGCGCGTCGAGCCGGGATCAAGGACCAGCAGCAACGCGTTCTCGGGCGTGATTTGACGCGCCATTTCGCCCGCGCGCGTGCTGCTGGGGTCGGTGCGGTATTCGTTGCGCACGTAGAGCGTGGACACGATCAAAAATGCGGCGATGACCGCGCCGCCGATCGCGATTTGCCGGTTTGTCGCCGCGAACCGACGGACAAGTGCGACGAAGCCCGCGCCCGCCAGCACCGCGAGCGGCGGCGTGAACGGAAGCTGATAGTAGTTGTGCAGAAAATGCCCCTCGCCCATGACGAGCGCAAAAACACCCGTCGCGGCGAGCCACCACAGCAAAAAAGTTGAACGCCCGCGCGTTTGGCGAAGAGTGAGGGTGAGCGCGGCGAGCACCGCGACAACGGGCGTCATCGCGCGGTCGAACAGGCGCGCTTGCAGCGTCATCCAGAATTTGCCCGAGGTCAGCAATTCGACCGAGCCCCACAGCTTGGTCGAGCCGACGATCTGCCCCGCGCCTTCGGTGGCGTTGCCGAGCGAGCCAATGCGCGCCGCGTAAAGGATCCACGCGATCGGGGCGAACACGCACAGCGCCGCGAAGATCCACGTAGATGCCCGCGCAAAAAACTGCGCGCGATGGCGGATGAGGCCGGTCGCGAGAAAAAGCACACCCAAATAGAGCGCGAAGATCTTGAACAGCGCGGCCAGGCAGGTGGCGAGCCCCGCGAGGTACAGATCTCGCGGGCGATCGGAGTCGAGCCAGCGATGCCACCAGTCCACCGCCGCGATCACGCACGCCACCATCCACGGGTCCGACATGATCGTACGCCCGAAAAACCACGGAAATGGCGCGAAGTTCCAAAAGAACACCGCCGCGAGCGCCGATCGGTCGTCGTACAAACGCGTCGCGAGGCGAAAGAGAAAGATGGAACCCACGAGCATGGCGGCGATGGAGAGCAGACGCGGCCATGCGTGCGATACGCCGAACGCGCGATAGAGGATCGCCGCCGCGACGTGATAGATGGGCGCTTCCTCGGCCTCGACGTTGTCGCGCGCGGGGCCGGGATCGAGCACGTCCCACTGCGTGCGAAAGGGATTGAAATCGCGCTCGGCGAGGTTGCGGATGACCGAGGCCGCGGAGCACTGGTTCCACGAATGGCGATCCTCGATCGGCGCCGCGAGGTGGGGCAGGCGAATCACGATCGACGCGGCGAGCACGACCCACAGGGCGCGGCGCACGAAACGCGGATCGCTCCAGTCGGTGTTCATCACGCGCCCTCGCCGCGCGGGCGTTTGGGCCACAGCGCCGCGGCCATCACCGTTTCGGCGGCGATCCAAGCCAGGCGCGAGACGAGCGAGATCGCAACCGCCCCCTCGGGGCCGAATCGTCCCTTGAGCGCCAGCACGAGAATTCCCTCGCGAACGCCCAGCCCGCCGGGCGTGAGAAACGACAGGAACCCCACCAGCCACGAGAGCGCGAAGACGCCGGTGAGCTCGGCGTACGCACCCGTGGCGTCGAGCCCCAGCGCCGCCACGCACGCGACGGCCGACAGGCCGTGCGCGAGCCAACCGATCGCGACGACGAGGGCGAGCGCGACGATGCGCGGATACCCGAGACGCAGTTCAATGGGCTCGCGCTTCGCGAGACGCAGGCCGAGGTTCATTCCCCATTCCACGATGCGCGGATGCAAGCCGAGAATCCCCGCGCACGCGAGCGACGGAAACACCCACGGCGGCCACGCGCCGGCGAGCGCCTCGATGCGTCCGGCGAGCAGGACGAACACCAGGGCGCTCGACGCGATCATCAGGATGATCTCAATGTAGAGCCCGATCGTCGCCGCCGCCTTGGTGGTTCCGGCGCGCACGGCCCAACCGATGCGCACGAGCGGCAGCATGACCTTGCCGGGCACGTACTTCGCCACCTGCGATGACGCCCACACGCACCACGCGGGCGCGGGCTCCATGGCGGGCCCCGAAGCGGCGGAAACGCGCCGCCAGACCTCCGCTTGAAGAACGAAGAAAACGAGATTGGCGACGACGGCCAGTGCGAAAAACGCCGGGTGAAAACGCACGCCGGAGGCGATCAGGCGATCCCACTGCGAAAGCAGCACGTAGCCGAGAAACGCCAGGATGAGCGCGGCGAGGATGAGTTGGAGGACCGACCGCCGCGCCGAGGCGTTCATCCGAGCCGCTCGGCGATGGAGAATTCGTCGGAGGATCGGCGCCCATGTTTGGTCATCATCTCGCCGAGCAGGCCGATCGACACGAACTGCACGCCGGTGATGACGAGCAGAACGCCGAGCAGTAGAAGCGGTCGGTTGCCGATGGGGCGCTCGCCGACGATCCAGAGAACGGACATGTAAAGGCAGATCCCAAACCCGAGCCCGCCGAGCACCATGCCGCCGCCGCCGAACAAATGCGCCGGGCGCTGCATGTAGCGCGACAAAAACAGCACCGTCAGCAGGTCCGTCGCGCCGCGCAGGTAGCGCTCGAATCCGTATTTCGACCGGCCGTGCGCCCGCGCGTGGTGCTCGACCTCGATCTCGGCCGAGCGAAAGCCCTTTTGATGCGCGAGCACGGGGATGAAGCGGTGCCGCTCGCCGTAGATCTCGATCTCGCGAAGCACGTCGCGCCGATATGCCTTGAATCCGCAGTTGAAGTCGTGCAGGTGAACGCCCGACAACCTTGCCGTCACCGCGTTGAACAGGCGCGAGGGCAGAGTCTTTTCCAGCGGGTCGTTGCGCCGTCGCTTCCAGCCGCTGACGAGGTCGAACCCCTCGCGCAGTTTCGCGAGAAAACGCCCGATCTCGCGCGGGTCGTCCTGCAGATCGGCGTCCATCGTGACAACGAACTCCCCGCGCGCGGCGGCGAATCCGGCCGAAAGCGCGGCGCTCTTGCCGAAGTTGCGCCGAAACCGGATCACGACGACGCGCGAGTCGGCGTCGTGCAGGGCGCGCATCACGTCGAATCCGCCGTCGGTGCTTCCGTCATCGACGACGACGATCTCGAACGGTCGCGCGAGCGCCTCCAGCGACGCGGTCACGCGCCGGATCAGCTCCGGCAACGAGTCTTTCTCGTTGAAACACGGGATGACGACGGAGATCTCGGGCACGAACGCCTCTCGCGCGGGCATGCCGCGCGCCTAGATCGTCGCGGGGCTGCCCTGATTGACGAGGAACTGGAACACGAGCGACGCCTCGAAGACGTCCTCGGGGTCCTCGGCGTCCACCGCCGAGAAACGCACCTCGAAGTTCAGAACCGCCGGGATCGAGATCGTTTGGGGGACGATGAGGTCGAGCTCTTCGCGCTCGGCGTCCACCTCGAACTCCTGTATCCACTCGCCATCTTTCGTGGCGTTGGGATTCAGCAGCGCAATGGTCGCCTGAAGCGGGTTGTCCTTGAACCGCTCGAATTCGTCGAACTGAACGACCACCTCGACCGGTGTGCCGACCGGGCCCTGCGAATCGGAGAACCAGACGTCGCCGATCACGCGGTCCTTGGAGAACCCGAAAATGTCATCCTGCTCGACGACGATCTCGACGGCCACGGCGTCTTCGTCGCCCTTCGCCTCTTCCTCGTCTTGCGGCGAGCAAGCCGGTGCGATCGCCAGCAACACCACAAAAACCGCGGCCCAGTCCCGAATTCGCATCCCGGTCCCCGTCTCGAATTTCCGCGCGACGCGGATGTTCGTTGATCCGACGGACCCCATTATGTAGAATCATCGCCGATTTTCAATGCTCATCGGACGCCCATGAAAAACGCCAACGCACCCGGTGCGCCCATCGGCATCGCGCAGATCGTTCACAGCCTCGAAATCGGCGGGATGGAGCGGGTGGCGATGTATCTGGCCACGCGCGTCGATCGCGCCCGTTTTCGACCGCTTGTCGTGTGCCTGACGGTGCGCGGCGACTTCGCGGACGCGATCGAAGCTGCGGGCGTCGAGGTCGTTGCGCTCGGCAAAGGTCCCGGCGTGGACCTGCGACTTCCGTTTCGTCTGGCGCGAATCCTGCGCGAGCGCAACGTGCGAATCGTTCACGCGCACAACTCGGGGCCTTGGTTCACCGGCGGGCTCGCGCGATTGATCGGCGGCCTCGACGGCGCGGTGGTCACCGACCATTCACGACCCTATCCGGAAAAGTGGACGGTGCGCTGCGTCGAACGTGTGCTGGCGCACGCGGTGCGCGTGGTCTCCGTGAGCGAGGACAACCGCCAGTTGCTCCACCAGCACATCGGCATCCCGCTCGCGAAAATCCGCGTGATCCCCAACGGTGTCGAGGCGCCGTCGCCTCCGTCGCCCGAGCGGCTGGCCGATTTGCGTCGCGAGTTCGGCATCGACGGGCGCGATGTGATCGGCGTGTGCGTTGCGCGGCTCGAAGCGCAAAAGGCCCACGAGGTCCTGATCGATGCCGTGAAGTCGGTCGCAGATCGCGGCGTGCCGCTGCGTGTGCTGTGCGTCGGCATGGGAAGCCGCGAGGACGAATTGCGCGCGCTCGCGGCGCAAAAGGGCGTCGGCGACCGCGTGCTGTTCGTCGGCAAGCGGATCGACGCGACGGATCTTCTTTTTCTCGCCGACCTGTTTGTGCTCTCAAGCGATTGGGAAGGACTGCCGATGTCCGTGCTGGAGGCGCTCGGCGTCGGGCTGCCCGTGGTGGGGACGCGCGTCGGCGACATGGAACTCGCGGTGAAAGACTCGGTCAACGGATTTTTGTGTCCGCCGCGCGATTGGGCGGCGCTCGCCGACGCGCTGGAGACGCTGGCGAACGACGCCGAACGGCGACGCGCGATGGGCGCGGCGGGCCGGGATCTGTTCGCGCGCGAGTTCCACGTCGATCGCATGGTCGAGCGCTACGCCGCGATTTACGAGGAGTGCCTGTGAGCCGGGGCGCGCGCGTCGCGCTCAACTCGGTGTGGCTCTTCGCATCCGAGGGACTCCGCCGGGCCATCGCGTTCGTCGTCATCTTCCTCGTCGGGCGCGAACTGGCCGTCGACGACTTCGGTCGATTTCGTCTCGCGCAGTCGTTCTTCGTCATCGCCCTCGTCGCGGCCACGTTCGGCCTGACCCCGCTCATCACCAAGCGTATCGCCGCGGGCGAACGGGACGAGGCCCGGTTTCTCGGCAACGTCTACGGGCTCAAGATCCTGCTCGCCCTCGTCGTGCTGGGCATCGTGACGCTGCTGGCCTCGTTGATGGGCTACGACCGGCCGACGTTTCTCGCCATCCTCGTCATGGCGCTCGCGATTCCCGCCGAGGCGCTGGCGAGCACGCACCTCGCGCTTTACGACGGCCGGCAGGCGATGCAGCTCAACGGCGTCGTCGATTTTACGCGGGGTCTCGTGCTGCTCGGTTTGATCGCCGCGGCCGTTCATCAGGATTGGGGACTCATCGGAATTCTCGCCGCGTATGTCGCGCACTACGCGTTCGGCGCGGTCCTCGCGCACGCGCTCTCGTCGGCGCGCGTGGTGCGTTTCGGGTTTCGCGTCGACTGGGACGAGTGGAAGGAAATTCTGCGTCAGGCGCTGCCCTTCGTCGCGATCGGCGTGGTGTGGGTGGTCACGTTTCGCGTGGACATGGTGTTGCTCTCGCTGCTGCGCGACGAGACGGCGGTGGGCTACTACGGCGCGGCGTATTCGATCTTCGAGATCCTGCTCGTGCTGCCCAACGTACTCACGCGCGCCCTGTTCCCCGCGCTGGCCGGCTCGTCGTCCGAGGGTGGCGACGGCGAATTGATGCGCAAGGCCGTCCGAGTGTTCGCCCTCGTGGCGCTGCCCGTCGGCGTCGGCATCGCGCTCACCGCCACCGACGCCGTGACCCTCGTCTTCGGCGAAAAATATGCGCCCGGCGGCCGCGCGCTCGCCGTGATGGGCGGTCCGCTGGCCCTGTGGTTCTGCACGATGGGATTTTCGTGGGCGCTCACCGCGCGCAACCGCATCCGCTACGTGTTGCGCGCGAATCTGGTCGCGCTCGCTGTCAGGGTTGCGGCGAATTTGATTCTCATCCCGCGCTACGACTATCTCGGTGCGGCGATCGCGGCGGTCATCAGCGAGAGCGCGTACTTCGCCGTCATCATAGGCCCCGTGCATCGCGAGGTGCTGCGCATCAACCGCACGCTCGTGCATCCGGGCACCATTGCCGCGACCGTGCTGATGGCCGGGTGCGTGATGGGCCTGGCCAATCGCCCGCTCTGGCTCGTCATTCCGATGGGCGCGATGGTCTTCACCGCCGTGGCGTGGGCGAGCGGCGCACTGCGCGAGCCCTTCATCGTTTCGGCGTGGACGGGTCTGCGCGCGCGGATGGCGCGGTCATGAAGCGCGAAGCGACCCCGACCGGACCGTGGACGCAGACGCGCATCCTCGCCGCGCTGGCGGCGGGGACGGCGGTGATCGGCCTCGCGGCGCTCAAGGTCGACGGCGCGTTCATCGTCGCGGGCCTCGTCGCGCTTGCAGTCGGTTCGGTGCTCATCAGCTATCCCTTCGCGACCGTTCCCATCTATTTCGCGCTCATCTACCTCCGCCCGGGCGACATGTACCCGCAGCTCGAAAAGCTGCGCCTCGTGTTCCTCGTCGTGGCGCTCATGGCGGGCGCGTTCATCCTGCGCGTGCTCGTCTACCGAACGTGGAAGCTGCAAAGAAACGTGCAGCTCATCTTCATCGCGGGACTTCTCGCGGCGATCGGGCTCTCGATCATCGACGCATTCTACCGCTCCGCGGCGATGGAGCGGTTCACCGACGTCAGCCGCTACCTCGTCATGGTGTTTCTGGTCGTTCACATCGTGGACACGCTGAAGCGATACAAGATCATGATGTGGAGCATCCTGATCTCGCTGGCGATCCTCGCGCTGTGGAACTTCGTGCTCTGGGCGTCGGGCCAAAAGGTGATCGACAACGGCGGCTCGGGCGGCATGGCCGGCGGATTCCTGGGCGACGGAAACGATTTCGCCCTCGCCCTCAACGTGATGCTGCCGATTCCCGTCTTTCAGTTCATGGCCACGCGGCACCGTTGGACGCGGCTGGGGTGCGTGGTCGTGATCGGCTCGTTCGTGCTCTCGATCATCGCCACGTACAGCCGCGGCGGGCTGCTCGGCATGATCGCGGTATTCGCCTTCGCGTTCTGGTTCTATCTGTTGCGCTCGCGCAACTGGGGCCTCGGCATCGCGATGATCGTCATCGTCGCGACGCTGGGCACGGGCGGCGTTATTCTATTCGCCCCCGATAATTTCAAAGACCGCATGGCCGGCATGCACGACTTTGAGAAAGACGAGTCGGCGCTGGGGCGGCTCGACGCATGGGGCGCGGGACTGCGGATGTTCGCCGACCGGCCGATTCTCGGCGTCGGGGCCGGGTGTTTTCCCGACGCATACGGGCGTAAATACAAGCCCATGGACGCGGTAGCGGCAAACTGGCGCGAAGCGCACAGCCTTTACGTACAGACCTTCGCGGAGCTCGGTTCGCTCGGCGGATTCTTTTTGTTCGGTTTGTGCGCCGTCATGGCCGTGCATCTGCGGCGGATTCATCAATACGGATTGCCGGACCCGCAAACACAAAAAGAGGTGCATTACTACGCCGACGCCGTGACGACGGGCTTGATCGGTTTTCTGGTGTCGGGGGCTTTTTTGTCGGTCGCGTACTATCCCCATCTCTACATCATGAGCGCCGAGACGATGATCCTCATGCGCATCGCCGCCGAGGAATCGCGCAAGTCGCCCGATATAGTGACGCATGCGCGTTGAACGCCTCACCGACGCGCTTGTTCCCGCGTGGGACGAGTTCGTGCGCACGAATTCCGCCGCCGCGGATCACTTTCACCTGGCGGCGTGGCGCGAAGTGATCGCGCGCTCGACGGGACACACGCCGCACTACCTCGCGGCGGTTGACGGCGATCACCGCGTACGCGGGGTGCTGCCGTTGTATTGCCTGCGCACGCGCATCTTCGGCACCCTCGCCGTGAGCCTGCCGTTTCTCAACGTCGGCGGCATCGTGGCCGATGCTCCCGAGGCGCGGGACGCACTCCTCGATGCGAGCCGGGCGTTCGCGCAGTCGAACGCGTGTCGGTACGTCGAGCTGCGCCAGCGCGAACCGCTCGGCGTCGAACAATTGCCGGTCTCGTCGCGCAAGGTCACGAGCGTAATCTCCCTTGCCGGCGGTGCGGATGCCGTGTTTGCCCGGCTGCACCAGAACGTGCGCAACAAGATCCGCAAGGCCGAGAAGAACGACGTGGTCGTGACGAGCGGCAGTGAAGGGCTCGCCGACTTTTACCGCGTCTATTCGCACAACCTGCGCGATCTGGGCACGCCGGTGATGTCGAGGAGGTTCTTCGAAGAGATCGCCCGCGCATTCGCGGATGACGTTCACGTCTACACGGCTCGACGCAACGGCTGGCTGCTCGGCGCGAAGATCGTGATCCGCTGGCGCACCCGGGCGTATTTCATCTGGGCGGCGGCTTACCGCGATGCGCTGGAATACGCCCCGGTGCAGGCGCTCAACTGGGCGGCGATCCGCGACGCGTGCGACGCGGGCTGCGACGAGGTGGACCTGGGGCGCAGCACCGACGGATCGTCGCACCAGAACTTCAAGAAGTACTGGGGCGTCGAGATCCGCCCGCTACATTGGACGTATCAACTCGTGACCGCGACGCATATGCCGGGTCTCAACCCCGACAATCCCAAGTTCGCGCTCGCGGTGAGGATCTGGAAATCGTTGCCGGTCGCGCTGACGCGGGTCTTCGGGCCGCCGCTCGCGCGCCTGTTGCCGTAGGACATCATGTCGATCGGTCGTCTGCCGCCCGTCGCCACTTCGCTGCCGCTCGCGCTGCGTCTTTCGCCGTGGCGCGCGGACGCGGGCGACGTGGGGCGGCTGGAATCGCGCATCGCGCTGGACTTCGGCGCGGATGGCGCCGCCGCGTTTTCGTCGGGCCGGGCAGGGCTCGCGCGGATGCTGGAGCAGCTCGCCGAGACACGCGCCGGCAAGGGCGTGCTCGTGCCCGCCTACACCTGCTACACGGTGGCATCGGCGATCGTGCGCGCGGGATTGACGATCTATCCGACGGACCTGCACGTCGAGACGCTCGATTTCAACTATCGCAATCAGGCGCAACCGCCCCCCGATGACGTCTTCGCCGTTTTGTCGCCGGGACTGTTCGGCCTGCCCGCCGATCTGACGCGCCTCGGCGACGTGTGCCGCGCGCACCGGCTTTTTTATATCGAGGACGCCGCGCAAACGCTCGGCGCGACCGTGGACGGCCGCCCGGCGGGATCTTTCGGCGATCTGTCGCTGTTCAGCTTCGGGCGGGGAAAGCCGCTCGGCGCAATCGGCGGCGGGGCGGTGGCCGCGCGCGGCGCGGCGCTTGCGGAATTGCTCGACCGTGCGCGGATCGAATCGCCGGCCGGAAATCGATGGCGCTCGACCCTCACGTCACTTGCCGGCGGAGCCGCGACGAACCCGATCGTCTTCGCATGGCTGCGCCTGCTGCCCTTCGTCTCGATCGGGCGATCGGTCTTCGATCCCGATTTCGGCATCGGCGGACTCGATCCGCCGCGCGCGCGCCTGATCCTCGATGGCCTCGCCCGGCTCGCCGGCGCGGTGGAGCGTCGTCAACATGTCGCGTCGATGATCGAGTCGCGCCTCGCGGACATCCGCGGCATCATCCTGCCTCGGGCGCGAGCGGGGATCGTCAGCGCCGCGCTGCGTTTTCCGGTGATCTTCGAGGACTCGGCGGATCGCGATGCCGCGCTCTTTCGGCTCACGGGGCGGGGGCTTGGCGCTTCGCCGATGTATCCAAAACCCGTGTGCCGCATTGACAAAGCCCGGCCGCATGTCCGAATGGACCTCGGCCCTTTTCCCGGCGCGGAGAAAATCGCCCGGGGTTTGGTCACGCTGCCGACGCACGACGCGGTCCGGGAGCGGGATGTGGAAGATATCGCGGCGGTCATCCGCGAGGTGACGGCCGCCGGGAGTGCGCGCGTATGGGATTGAAGCAAACGATCAAGAAGGCCGTCGTCGGACCGCTTTCCGCGGTGGGCACGTGGTCGGCGACTCGTGCGCTCACGGGCGCGCGCGACGTCGTGATGTGTTACCACCGTGTCGTCGACGACGACCTGCTCAAGTATCAGCCCGGCATGGTGGTCTCGGGCCGCGTTTTTCGCATCCATCTCGAATGGCTCGCGAAGCGATTCGACATCGTGGATCTGGCCGAACTCGCAAAGAGCCATCTGACCGGCGAGCGCCCCGCGCGACCCCGCGCGGTGATCACGTTCGACGACGGCTGGCTCGACAACTACGAGGTCGCATTCCCGATCCTGAAGTCGATGGGCGTACCGGCGACGATCTATCTGCCCACGGCGTTCGTCGGTCACGATGGTTCGTATTGGAATGCGCGCGTCGAGTACGCTCTGCGTATCGTGCACGAGCGGCTCGACCGCGTTCTCGCGGCGTTTCCCGACGAGGGGCTTCCCGAGGGCTGCGCGTTTTTCATGGACCTGCTCGCCACGCGGCCGCCGCTGCCCGTCCTGATCGATCGCACCATCGAAACCGTCAAAGTGCTCGATCCCGCGGTTATCGCGCGCATGGCCGACTTTATCGAAGTTCTCGCGGAGATCTCGGACGATCGCCCCCGCGCCATCGTGGATTGGCCCGAGGTGATGGAGATGTTCGAGTCGGGTGTGAGCTTTGGCTCGCACTCGGTCAATCATCTCATCCTCACGCAGATTTCCGTCGAGGAGTGCCGTCGCGAAATGACCGAGAGCCGCGACGAGATGACGCGGCGCATGGGGATCGCGCCGCTGTCGTTTGCGTATCCCAACGGCAATCACGACGAAAACGTCCGCCGCGAGGCGCGCCGCGCCGGTTACCTGTGCGCCGTCGCCGTCGGCGGGGGCTTCGTGCAAAACGGCGTGGACATGTTCGCCATTCCGCGTTTTTCGATGCACGAGGGCGGTGCACCCGACGCGGCCACCCTCGACTACCTGCTCTCGGGGCTGCGCAAATGAGCCCGACGCCGCGCGCAACGCCAAAGACCCGGTCGCCGCGCGGCGCGGCGACGGCCAGGCTTGCCGCGTTCGGCGCGCGAAACCGCGTGCTGGTGCTCGACGGCGATACCCGTGCGGCGCTCGCCGTCACTCGATCACTCGGTCGATCGGGGATGGATGTCACCGTCGTGGCGGGCCGTCGTGACGCAATGGGCTTCGCGAGCAAATACGCCAACGAGGTGCTGCTCGCCCCGCCGCCGATGGAGGCCCCGGAAGAATACGCCGCCGTGATCGCCGAGCGCTCCGAGGCCGAGGACCTTGCCGCGATTTTTCCCTGCGGCGGCGCGTCGATCGCTGCGATGATGAGCGTGCGGCGACGACTCGAGGGGCTCGCCGCGCTCGCGATGGCGTCCGACAAGACGATCCGCTTTCTGGCCGACAAGCAGAAGATCATCGCGCACGCGAACGCGCACGACGTGGCGGTGCCGAGAACGGTCGTGGCCACCGGTCCGCTCAAGATGCCGATGCTGCCGTTTTCGTTTCCCGTCTACGTTCGCCCCGCGCACGCGCTGGTCGAGGAAAACGACGCGCTCGTGCGCATCCGCGTGCGCATGGCGCGCAATCTGGACGAGTTGTCGTACCTGCTGCGTTCGCTGCCGAAGAACGCATGGCCGTGCCTGATTCAGGCGCGGCTCGGCGGCGAGGACGAGGCGTATTACGCACTGTATCGCGGCGGCGAGCCGATCGTGGAGTTCAGTCACAACCGGCTGCGCGATCTGCCGCGACTCGGCGGGGCGTCGGTCCTGCGCGAAGCGGCGCAGCCCGACGACCAGATCCGCGACCTCGCCCGGCGATTTCTCGCGCCGCTCGGGATCGATGGACCCGTGATGATGGAGTTCGTGCGCGACCGCCCGGGTGGACAACCGTGCCTTCTCAAGGCCAAGCCGCATTTTTGGCGGGCGCTGCAACTCGGCATCGACGCGGGGATCGACTTTCCGCGCCTCGCCCTCGACATCGCCCTCGACCGTCCGGCGGCGAAGCCTTCGGTCGTTCGATACGGAATGCGTTCGCGCTGGCTGCTCGGCGATATCGAATACCTGGTCACCTATGTGCTGAAGGGACGGCGTATCTGGACCGGCCCGGGACGCGCACCGGGGCGCATCGAGGCCGTCGCGCGTTTCGTGCAGGAGGGCAAAGACCCCGCGACGCGCCTCGAGCTCGAATCGCCCGACGACATGGGGCCCGCCCGCGTGATGCGCCGCAGGTTCCGCCAGCGGATGCTGCAAAAGATCCGTTCGGCGATCATGACGCCATTCGGCAAGGGACTGAACCGTTATCACGGCGTCGTTCTGGTGGAGGATCAACTGCCGCTGCTCGACCGTCGCGCGTTCGGCGAACTCGCCCAGCGATTGCAGGCGGGCGGAATGCGATTCGTGTGCGTCAACCTGCGTGCGGCGGGACGCACCGCCGACGACTACGCCCGGTTCGTCCGCATGTGCGCGCGCAACTCCACCGAACGGTTCGTGGTCGTGCCCGGCGCGGACTACGCCTTCCCCGGCGGCGAACGGGTGCTGGCGCTGGCGACGAGGACGATGTTTGCGCCCTACACCGTCGAGGCTCTCACGCGCAGCGTTCGCGAGGTCGGCGGCGTGACCGTGTGGCACAACATGGGCTTCGGCGAGATGGAAGCCAAGACGCAGATCGCCGAGCTGGTGAACGGCGTCGAGATCTGGAGCCCGCCGCGGCACGGCTCGCTCGCGCCGTCGGCGATGCTGGCCGAGGAGTTTGTGGCGCGCATGGAAAACTCGCCCTACCTGGGCGCGTTTCAGACCTGGCCCGCGAGCGAAGTTCCCGCGAAACCGCGCGCGTATCTGCGTGTGCATGCCGGATTTCTTTCCGAGATGTCGGTGGTCGCGGCGCTGGAGTCGGGCGCATTCGACCTGTGCAGCCCGTTGTACCGTCTGCGCAACGATCGCGTGAGCTTTCCGGCGGTGCGGGTCTGGTGCTCCTGGCTCAATCTGCTGGCGGCCAAGCCCGGGGTCGAAGCGGCGCAGCCCGCGAAGGAAGTGCAGAGTTGACCGTGATCGCGGCAGTGGTCTTCGTGCTATGCGTCGCGGGCCTTGCGTTTCCGTACGTGGGTTATCCCTTCGTGTTGCGCCGCCTGCGCGACGCGAGCGTCGGCGGCTGGAGATCGAAAGCGCCGCTCGCGGACGGGGTGACGGTCATCATCGCGGCGTACAACGAGGCCGCGAATATCCGCGCGAAGCTCGACAACCTGCTCGCGCAAATTTCCCCGCTCCCCATGCAGGTGATCGTCGCGTCCGACGCGTCGGACGATGGGATGGACGATACCGTGCGCGAGTTCGCGGAACGCGGGGTCGAGCTGCTGCGAATGGATGTGCGCGGCGGAAAGAGCCTCGCGCAAAACGCCGCGGTTGCGCGGGCGCGTCACGAGATCCTCGTGTTCACCGACGCGTCCGTGCTGCTCGATGACGGCGCGATCGCAGCGCTCGTGCGCGAATTCGACGATCCCACGGTCGGGTGCGTATCAGGCGAGGACGTCAGTGTCTCGGGCAGCGAGCACGACAGCACGCAGGCCGCCGGATTCTACACGCGTTACGAGATCACCGTGCGGCGGCTCGAGATGGCGAAGCTCGGCACCCTGATCGGCGTCTCCGGCTGCCTGTTCGCGGTTCGCTCGTTTCTGCGTTGCGAAGTCGCGCCCGAGGCGGTGGACGATCTCGCCGTGCCGCTGCACGTCGTGGCGCGGGGTTTTCGCGTGATCGCGACCCCGGACGCGCGCGCCTTCGTTCGCCGCGCGGTGGGCGTGCGTCAGGAGTATCGGCGCAAAATTCGCACCTTCACCGGCGCGATGTTCACCCTGAAAAACGCGTGGCGTCGCGAGGACCGCGTCGGGCTGCGTCGCGCGGCGATCCCCATCGTCTTTCACAAGCTCGGGCGCTGGCTCGGCCCCGCGTTCGCCCTGGGTGCGCTCGTCACCAGCGCATGGCTCGCGCCCGTTCACGCCGTGTGGTGCGCGATCCTCGCGGCACAGATCGCCGGTTGGGGCGTTGGCATTGTCGCGTTCGTTCGCAGCATGACCCGCGGCGGCGCGTCCGGACAGGCGCGCGGCGGCGCGGCGGCAAAGCTGATGAAGTTCGCGTCGTTTTTCGTCACGGTGCAGGTCGCGCTCGTCGCTGCGTGGTGGCGATTCGCGACAAACCGGCCCTTCGCCGTCTGGTCGCCCACGGTTCGCGAGACGACCTGAGCGCCGTCCCAAACCGCAATTTTTGACGATTCGAAGCCTCGCTGGGGACAGAACGGATCGTCACGAATTTCACTTACGCGATGACTCGGCGCGTCAAGCCATGGAAATTCCTTTTGTTTCCGGCAGGCCGCTTTGGATTTCCACATTTCCACAGACCTGCCCACAGGTTTTCCCCTCGTTGACGGCCTCCCAAGCCCTTGTCACGCTGACGTCAGATCCCGGTCATTTTGCCCACACAAAGGGTCATTTTTCCCTTGCGTTCGGACGCGACGCATACTATATCTGGTGTTCCGCACGCGAGGAACGATCAAGATCTGGTCAAACGGCGGTTTTCGTATCGCTTGGCCACGGACTTCGGGAACGCGGGGGAAACGGGTCTTTCGGTTCGCGTTTTTTGCGCCCCGGCATCGGGATGAGCACACGGAGGGCAGGCGGTGAAGATCAGTCGCAGGTTCACGAAGAAAGGGCAGTCGGCGTACGCCGCGTTCAAGTTCGCTCGCCGCACGAGCGAAATCACGAACCCGGACGGCTCGGTCGTTTTCCGTAACGACAACGTGACGGTGCCCGAGCACTGGTCGCAGGTCGCGACGGACATCCTCGCGCAGAAATATTTCCGGCGCACCGGCGTTCCGCAGGTGGACGGCGAGGGCAACCCCGTTCTCGATGCGAACGGCGAGCCGGTGCTCGGCGGCGAGAGCGACGCGCGCCAGGTCTTCGACCGACTCGCGGGAACGTGGGCCGACTGGGGTCGTCGCCACGGCTACTTCGACACGCCCGCAGACGCCCAGTCCTTCGCCGACGAACTCAAGCACATGCTCGCCGCGCAGGTCGCCGCGCCCAACTCGCCGCAGTGGTTCAACACCGGCCTCTACTGGGCCTACAACATCAAGGGCAAGGCGCAGGGACACTTCTACTTCAATCCCGAGTCGAGCCAGGTCGAGCGCTCGGGCAGCGCCTATGAACGCCCGCAGCCGCACGCGTGTTTCATCCAGTCCGTGTCCGACGACCTCGTCAACGAGGGCGGCATCATGGACCTGTGGACGCGCGAGGCGCGCCTGTTCAAGTACGGTTCCGGCACGGGCACGAACTTTTCGAGCCTGCGCGGATCGGGCGAGCGGCTCTCGGGCGGGGGACGCAGCTCGGGCCTGATGTCGTTCCTGAAGATCGGCGATCGGGCGGCCGGCGCGATCAAGTCGGGCGGCACCACGCGGCGCGCGGCCAAGATGGTCTGCCTCGACCTCGATCACCCGGACATCGAGGATTTCGTCGACTGGAAGGCGCGCGAGGAGGAGAAGGTCGCCGCGCTCGTCACCGGTTCCAAGGTGATGAAGCGGCACTTCAACGAACTGCTCGGCGCGTGTCGTCTGGACGACGGCGAACTGGAATGCGACCCGAAAAAGAACCCCAAGCTCGCCGCGGCGCTCAAGGACTGCCGAAGCTCGTTCATCCCCGAGTCTTACATCCAGCGGATCATGGGCTACGCCCGACAGGGCTATACGAGCATCGAGATCGAGGAATACGACGTCGATTGGAACAACGACGCCTACGCCACGGTGTCCGGCCAAAACGCCAACAACTCCGTGCGCATCCCCAACGAGTTCTTCGAGTCCGTGCAGAAGAACGCGACTTGGAAGCTCTACAACCGCGTGGGCGGCGATCTGGCCAAGGAGATCCCGGCGCGCCACCTGTGGGACAAGATCGCGCGCGCCGCGTGGGCGAGCGCCGATCCCGGCGTTCAGTACAACACGACGATCAACGAGTGGCACACGTGCCCGGCGGGCGGACCGATCAACGCGTCGAATCCGTGCTCGGAGTACATGTTCCTCGACGACACGGCGTGCAACCTCGCGTCGATCAACCTCATCAAGTTCCTCGGCGAGGACGGCGTCTTCGACGTCGAAGGCTTCCGCCACGCCTGCCGCCTGTGGACCATCGTGCTCGAGATCAGCGTGCTCATGGCCTCGTTCCCGAGCCAGGATATCGCGCGCAAGAGCTACGAATACCGAACGCTGGGCCTCGGCTACGCCAACATCGGCTCGGTCATCATGCAGCTCGGCCTCGCCTACGACTCCGACAAGGCCCGCGCCATCTGCGGCGCGATCACGGCGGTCATGTGCTCCGAGTCCTACGCCACCAGCGCAGAACTCGCGAAGCTGCTCGGCCCCTTCCCGAAATACGCGATCAACCGCGACTCGATGCTGCGCGTGATTCGCAACCATCGCCGCGCCGCGTACAACGCCGACGACAAGGAGTTCGAGGGCCTGTCGATCGCCCCCGTGGGCATCGAAGAGCAGCACTGCCCGGCCTATCTGCTCGAGGGCGCGCGCGGAGGATGGGACCGGGCGCTCGAGCTCGGCGAGAAGTACGGCTACCGCAACGCGCAGGTCACCGTGCTCGCGCCGACCGGCACCATCGGCCTCGTCATGGACTGCGACACCACCGGGGTCGAGCCCGACTACGCCCTCGTCAAATTCAAAAAGCTCGCGGGCGGCGGGTACTTCAAGATCATCAATCAGTCCATCCCCCCGGCGCTGCGCAAACTCGGTTACACCGACAGCGAGACCGACGCGATCATCGCCTACGCCATCGGACGCAAGACGCTGGCGGGCGCGCCTCACATCAATCACGAGGTGCTGCGCAACAAGGGCTTCGATCAGGATACCCTCGACCGCATCGAGATGGCCGTGCCCACCGCGTTCTCGCTCGATAGCGTGTTCTCGGCTTGGACGCTGGGCGAGGAATATCTCACCGGCCGCCTGCGCATCGCCAAGGACGTGATCGACCGGCCCGATTTCCGGCTGCTGCGCCACCTCGGTTTCACGCGCGACCAGATCCAGGCCGCCGAGGATTACGCCTTCGGCACGATGACCGTCGAGGGCGCGCCCTACCTGAAGGACGAGCACCTGCCGGTCTTCGACTGCGCCAACCGCTGCGGACGCATCGGCAAGCGCTACATCCCCATCGACGGCCACCTGAAGATGATGGCCGCGGCGCAGCCCTTCATCACGGGCGCGATCAGCAAGACCGTGAA
>CAZPJD010000026.1:0-38387 GCA_964586775.1 uncultured bacterium
CGCCGCCAGCTCGTACGCCTTCTCCGGCATGGGGATGTAGCCGACTTCCTTGGAGAGCTTGGCCGCGTTCTTCACGTAGAACTCGGCGAACGCCATCACCTCGGGCCGGGAATCGAGCGCGGCCTTGCTGATGTAGATGAAGATCGGTCGCGACAGAGGCTGGTAGGTGCCGTCGGAAATCGACTGCATGCTCGGAGCGATCGCGCCCGCGCCGTTCGCCTCGTTGCCGTCGTCCACCGGGACCAGCCTGAGCTTCGCGGCGTTCGCCTCATAGTACGCAAAGCCGAAAAAGCCGAGCGCGTTCTTGTCGGTCGAGACGCCCTGCACGAGCACGTTGTCGTCCTCGCTCGCGGTAAAGTCGCCGCGGCTCGAGTGCTCTTTGCCCACGATCGCCTGCGTGAAGTAGTCGTACGTGCCCGAATCGACGCCGGCGCCGAACAGGTGCAGTTCGGCATCCGGCCACGTGGGATCGACCTGGTTCCACTTCATCACCACACCCTGCGCCGGGGGTTCCCACATCGTCTTGAGCTGGGCGACGGTGATCTTTTGCAGCCACGTGTTTTCCGGATTCACGACCACGGAGAGGCCATCGTACGCGACGGGCAATTCGACGTACTCGATGCTCTTCGCCTTGCACAGCTCGACCTCTTCCGGCTTGATCGGTCGCGACGCGTTCGCCACGACCGTTTCGCCCGCACAGAACTTCTTGAAGCCGCCGCCGGTGCCCGAAATGCCGACGGTCACCTTGGCCTGACCGACCTTCTGGAACTCCTCGGCCACCGCCTCGGTGATCGGGAACACGGTGCTGGAACCATCGACGGCGATCACGCCGCCGGCGGGCGCGCTCGGCGCGGCGGGCGCTTCCGCGGATTTCGCAACGTCGCCCTTGGGGGCGGGAGCGGGCGTGCCGCACGCGACGGTGAACGCCGCCGCGAGAGCGAGCACAAACAGGAAGAACAGATGGCGTTTCATGGGCAACTCCTTGGGTGTCCGATTCAGGAACGGGATGTCCGAATCTGAACGAGCAGAGGTCAAACCTTGATATCGTCCGGAGACGTGCAGAACCGGTAACCGACTCCGCGGATCGTCTCGATGTACGCGCCCAGATCGCCGAGCTTTTGCCGCAGGCGCTTGACGTGCGTGTCGACGGTGCGGGTCGTTACGTCGGCCTGAATGCCCCACACGTCGTCGAGCAGTTTCTCGCGCGTCTGAACGCGCCCCTTGCGCGAGAGAAACGTCGTGAGCAGGCGGAACTCCAGCGCCGTCAGCGCGACTTCCTCGTCGCCCACCCACGCCCGGTGCGCGCCCCGGTCGATGGCGAGACGCCCGAACCGGATCTGTTCGCCCTCGGGCAGTTCGTCCACCTGCGTGCGACGCAGCACCGCGCGAATACGCAGCACCAGCTCGCGCACGCTGAACGGCTTGGTCATGTAGTCGTCGGCGCCGATCTCGAACCCGACGATGCGGTCGATCTCGTCGCCCTTGGCCGTGAGGAAGATCACGGGCGTATTCTTCGTACGTTCGTTGTTGCGGATCTGTCGGCAGACCTCGGTCCCCGGCACGTCGGGCAGCATCAGGTCGAGCAAAACGAGATCCGGCGTCGGGCCATGCCCGACCAGCTCCAGACCGCCGCGTCCGTTCAGGGCCGAACGGGTGCGGTAACCCTCTTTCTGAAGGTTGTATTCCAGATTCGCGACGAGATCCGCTTCGTCCTCGATAATCAGGATATTGGTCGTCATGCGCGTCCTTCGGCTCGGTTCGTCACGGGCGCTCTTTAAAACGATGCGTGTGACGGATATGTGACAAACTCGTGAATAGCCTGCCCCAATTTGGCCTGTTCACCGGGATTCTCCCATTTTGTGCGCATATTGCCACAATTCGCCCGCGGCGATGCCACGAATTTGCCACGACCGGGTCCGAACACGCTCATCCGACGCCGATCGGCTTGACGCACGGCGGTCGCGGTGAGAATTTCCGGTCGTCCCGGCTCAGCTCGCCTTAGTGGGGGTCCCTCGTGCGCGAACTGCTCGACATGTGGAAGTCCACCAAGATGGTCGTCCTGACGGCGGTTTGCGCGGCGTGTTACGTCGCGGTGCTGCTGCCGTTCAAGATCGCGGTGATCGTGCCGGGGCTGACCGAGGTGCGCCCGGGCGCGGCGGTTCCCGTGCTCATGTCGTTTCTGTTCGGACCCGCCGCGGCATGGGGCAGCGCGATCGGCAACGTCGTCGGCGACATCCTCGGCGGCATGTTCGGCCCCGGCAGCATCCCCGGCGCCATCGGCAACTTCCTCTACGGCTACTTTCCGTACGCGCTGTGGCGGGCGCTGCGCGGCCACGCGCGTCCCGGCGACGGCGGGCGGTCCGACTGGCTGCTCGTCGGCGCGGTGCTTGTCGCGAGTTGCTTCGCCATCGCATCGATGATCGGCTTCGGCGTCGACCTGCTCGGGCTCGCGCCTTTCGCCGCGCTCGGCAACATCATCCTCGTCAACAACCTGCTCGGCTCGCTCGCGCTCGCGTTGCCGCTGATCGCGCTGCTCTATCCGCGGGTGGAGCGCGCGGGGCTCGTTTGGCACGACGTGATGGACCTGCCGCCGCCCGCGGGAAAGAAGCGTATCGGTGCGATCCTCGCCTTGGCCGGGGCCGTCGGCGCGCTCGTCGTCGGCAACGCCATCGCCTTCGGAGCGCTCGACGCCTCGTTCGGCGCGGCGGGATTCGCGGGCGTCAAAGGCACCGCCGCACTCGGCGCGGGCATGGCCCCTTTCCTCGTCCTCATGTTCATCGGCGGCGCGCTTCTGTGAGTCGGGATCTTCGATCATCGTGAAACCGGAATCCCCTGCCGCCGAATTCGAGATCGAGTCCTTTCGAGACCGACGCGCCGATGCTCCGGCGCTGCGCGATATTAGACTCGCGTTGCCCGCCGGCGGCGTGATCGGCGTGATCGGCCACAACGGCGCGGGCAAGTCCACGCTCGCGCAAACCCTGAACCGCATTGTTCCGACGTTTCGCAAGGGCGAGTGGCGCGGGACCGTTCGTCTTTTCGGCGAGGACATCGCCGCCCGCACGGTGGCGCAGCTCGCCGCGACCGTGGGCGTCGTGTTTCAGGACTTCGAGACGCAGCTCTTTTCGTCCAGCGTTCTGCGCGAGGCGGCGTTCGGTCTCGAAAGCCGGGGCCTCGAATCCGGCGTCATCGCGGCGCGCGTGCGCGAATGGCTCGCGCGCATGGATCTGTGGGACCTGCGCGAGCGCGAGCCCGCGTCGCTGTCCGGCGGACAGAAGCAGCGTCTCGCGCTGGCGTGCGTGCTGGCGGCCGAGACGCCGATCCTCGCCCTTGACGAGCCGACGACCGATCTCGATCCCGAGTCCGCGGCCGCCATCGTCGAGATCGTCCGAGCCCTCGCGACCGGGCGACGAACGGTGCTGCACGTCACGCACGATCTGGAGTCGCTCGGTGGCGCGGATCTGATCGTCGCAATGAAGGACGGTCGCGTTCGCGCCACGATGACTCCGGGCGAGTTGTGGCGCGATCCCGACGGCGTGCGCGCGTGCGGTGCCACGCCGCCGCCGCTCGCCGATCTGTTCTCGCGGCTCGGGCTCACCGCACGTCCCGATACCGTCGACGCGGCTCATGCGGCGCTGGCCTCGAACGGCTTTAGCGCGAGACCCGCGCAGATATGCCATCGTCCGACGCCCGGCGACACGATGGTGCGCGCGTCGGGCGTCGAATTCGGCTACCGGCCCGATCAAACGGTCCTTCGCGGCGTCGACCTCGAGATCCGCGCGGGCGAACTCGTGGCGCTCCTGGGCGCGAACGGCTGCGGCAAGACGACGCTCGTCAAACTACTCGCGGGGATCCTGAGGCCGCGATCGGGTCGGGTACTCGTGGGCGGTCGCGAGGTGGCGTCACTTGCCGCGCACGAACGCCCCGGCGCGGTGGGCCTCGTCTTTCAGAACCCCGATCACCAACTCTTCTGCGCCACCGCCGCCGAGGAGGTCGCGTTTGGTCCCAAACACCAACGGCTCGGCGCGGACGAGATCGCTTCGCGTGTGAGCAGCGCGCTGGAGGTGACGGGACTCGCCGATGCGCAGGGCCGCGATCCCTTCGCGATGACGAAGGGCGAACGCAAGCGCCTCGCCCTCGCGAGCGTGCTCGCGTGCCGGCCGCGCCTGTTGATCCTCGACGAGCCGACGACGGGCCTCGACGCGGTCGAGCAGGAACGGATGATGGCGACGCTCGCCGCGCTCGTGGATGCGGGGCACGCCGTCCTCGTCATCACGCACGCGATTGCCCACGCGGCGGCGTTTGCCACGCGCATCGTCGCGATGAGCGAAGGGCGCATCGTGGCGGATGGCGATCCCTTCGAGGTGCTCACCGACGCCGCCGCTTGCCGCGCGTCGCGTCTTGTCGCTCCCACGATCGTCCAGCTCGCGCGCGAAATGGGGACGAGAGCGCTCACCGTCGCGTCGCTCGCCGCGCAACTGGAGCGGGCATGAGCGCGTTCTTTCGCTCCGACGACACGGCCTTCGGGCGGCTCCATCCGTCCAGTCGCCTCGTCGTTTTCGCGCTCGCGTGCGGGCCGCCGCTCATCGTCGAGGAGCCCGTCCCCATGCTCGCGCTTTGGGCGATCTACGCGACGGTCGGCGTCGCCACCGGCGCGGGCGCGAACCTGTGGCGCGCGCGTAAGCTCGTCGTCGTTTTCCTCGTTGTCACGCTCGCGCTGTGGACAGCGTTTCGGCGCGGCGTCGATACGCCCTGGTTCGTCTTCGGCCCCTTCGCGCCGTCGCCCGAAACCGTGTCGTACGGTCTCGCGATGGGGCTTCGCCTCGTCGCGTTTCTCACGGCGGCGATCGTCTACCTGACCTCGACGCGCAACGAGGACGTGTCGTACGGCATGGAGCGGCTTGGGCTGCCGTATCGCGTCGCCTTCGCCCTCTCGCTCGCGTTCCGCCTGACGCCGCTCTTTCTCGAAAACGCGGGGATCGTGGCCGAGGCGCAGCGATCGCGCGGGCTCGATCCCGATCGCGGCGGATGGGCGACGCGCATGCGCGCGTACGCCGCCATCGTCGCGCCCGTGCTGATCGCGGCGCTGCGTCAGGCGGACGGCATGGCCGTCGCGCTTGAGGCGCGGGGGTTCGGCGCGTCGGCGAAACGCACACGCATGGACGCGCCGCATGCGGGAATGTGCGACGCGGTGTGGATCCTCGCGGCGTCGCTATTGATTGCGGCAACGATCGCGTGGCGCACGTATATTCCCGGAATGCTCGGCTAGTCCGGAAAACGAACGACGACCTTCAGCACGTCGGGTGTCGCCGCGTGGTGGATGGCCGCGGGCACATCGGCGAAGTCGAAACGCGCGTCGATGAGCGGCGCGGGGTCGACGAGCCCGCGCGCGAGCGCGTCGATAGCGGGGTCGAAGGGGCCGCAACGCGAACCGACGATGCGGATTTCGTCCACGACGCATCGGCTGAGATCGAGGTCGATGCGTTCGGCGTAGGTGCTCTTCACGACAATCGTCCCCATCGGGCGCACGGCCGCGAGCGCCGTCGCCATACCGCCCGGCGAGCCCGACGCCTCGATCACCAGATCGAACGACGCCGGCGCGATGTGCGCGGGATCGCTCGCGATGTCCTTCACCCACGGCGAGAGCAGGTCGAGCTTGCGCGCGTGACGACCGAGCGCCGAGGTGCGCGCGCCGTGCAGCGCCAGCACCCGCGCGACGAGCTGCGCGAGTTTGCCGTCGCCGATGAGAAGCGCATTCGCGCCCGCCTTGAGAAGGCCCTGCTCCGATAGACGCATCGCCGCGGCCAGCGGCTCCACAAAGACCGCGCGTTCGTCGTCGAGCGTGTCGGGGATCGGGCGCAGGTTCGCGCGCGGCAGGGCGAGGCGTTCGGCGAATGCGCCGGCGAGATTCAAAATCCCCAACACGCCGCGCTCGCGGCAGTGGCGCGCCCATCCCGCTCTGCACGCGTCGCATCGGCCGCAGCCCGTGTTGATCTCGCCGACGACCCGGCGTCCGCCGAGCGGCGAATCGCTCGATACGACCCGGCCGACGAACTCGTGGCCGGGCACGCCGCGAAAGTTCATGTAGCCGCGCGCGAGCTCGAGATCGGTGTTGCACACGCCGACGGCGGCGACCTGCACGACGTCCCAATCCTGCGCCCGTTTCGGCTCCGGCAAGTCGCGCCACTCGATCCGCCCGTCTTCCAACCACACGGCTTTCATGGTTCACTCCCGCGCCGCGAACACGTCTCGATGATGGAGCCGAAGCACGGCGCATGTCCACTCGCGCATCGAAATTTACGATCGTCTCGGGCGGCCAGACCGGTGTGGACCGCGCGGCGCTCGACGCGGCCCTTGCGGTGGGTCTCACGTGCGGCGGGTGGTGTCCGGCGGCACGGCGCGCAGAGGACGGCCCGATTCGGGCGCGTTATCCCCTGCGCGAAACGCCCGGCGGCGAATACGACGAACGCACCCGATGGAACGTCCGCGACAGCGACGCGACGCTGATCCTGACCATGGGAGCGCCGACGGGCGGGACCGCGTACACGATCGAGGTCGCGCGACGGCTCGCGAAACCGTGCCTTGTCGTCGATCTGGCCGCGGACCCGCCGATCGACGAGGCGCTCGCGTGGATTCGCGCGAACGGTGTTGCCGTTCTCAACGTGGCGGGGCCGAGGCAATCGAAGGCGGCGTCGGTGTACGCGGCGGCTTATGCATGGAGCGTGGCCCTGTTTTCCGCACTCACGGATCGTCAGTTTTCGTCGAGCCCGTAGAGCGGACGGCCCGGCGCCCACGTGCAGTTTCCGTCCGCATACAATCCCTGCGCACCGTTTCGCTCGATCAACTCGTCGAGCGGCGGCGCGGGGCGCGGTTCGCCATCATCGGTCGGTATCAGGGACGATTCGACGAGAACGCGGATGACCTCCTGCGCCATGGCGTAATAGCCCATCCACGTCATGTGGCAGTAATCGACGTAGAGCTTCGGCGATGTGATGCCGTGCGGCGAGATGTCCTCGGCCTTCTTCTCCAGATCGGCGAGCAGCACGCCCTCGTCGCGCGCCAATTCGCGCAGGAAACGGTTGAACGACGGCCGTGTGCGGTTCATTGGCAGTTCCTCGACATAGACCTTGTACAGCGCCTTGGCGTCTTCGTACCGGCCGAGCCGAACGAGGCAATCGGCCATCAGCTTTGCGGCCCAGCCCTGATGCGGACTATTTGCGTATTCGGCCAGAGCTTCTTCGAATCGTCCGTCGAGGAACAGTCGTCGTCCACGTCGGATGGACGGATCGTCGTCGGGCATGTCGGCGACACGGCCATGGACGCGGGGATCTTGGCCTCGAAAGGTCAGGTTGATCGGCGAGGCGACGAGCATCAGCGGGGCCGAACGTTCCTTGCCCAGCGCGACAATCGCGCGGAAGTTGTCTTGAAATTCCCGCGCGATGCGTGCCGTGTCCGCGTCCTGCGGAGCGAACCAGCTTCGCTCGTCCGGCTCGAAGTCCGGCCTGATCCCCTTTCGCAACGCGCGATAGAGTACCCATCGTCCCAGCGGCTCGTTGAATGAAGTGAGCGGCACATATCCCTCATTGTCGGTGCAAGCGACGATCAGAAGGTCGGGATCGAGATCGAGAAACTCCTCGGCCAGAAGTTTCGCACCCTGCGAGTTCAGCGCTCCCAGCGCGGCGTTGACCACTTCAAAACCGACAGACGGATAGCGCAGGGGCAACTCGGCGCGAATCCAATCCGGGATCGAGCCGAACGCGACCGGTCGTCTCTGCGGTGCCGCCGGCTGCATGTTGTAGGGCGAGCCCATCGCGAACGATCCGCCCGTCACGACGATGCGAAAGCCCCGAGGCGACTTTCGCACCGGAAGGCGCGACGGGATCATGTTTCCGCCGTCGATGATGTACTCTCGCCCATGCCAAGTCCACTCGGTGTGATAGCTGGAGTTCGTTCCGTGCGTTACCAGATCGTCCGGCCGCTCGTACACAGCGACACCGGCACGCTCCAGCAACCAAGCCAGAATCGAGAGCGCTCCCAATAGCATCGCGGTCGCGACCGCCGAAAATACGATACGTTTCCACCAGATGATGCGCACCGTCCGACGCCGCAAGATCACACCTCAAGGAAGACCACGCGAGATGCCCGCGCGAGAATTTTGCGAATGTGGGGAGTATAGGAATCCGCCGGGCGTTGCGCTACACAGGCGGCGTTCGTAAAAGGACCTGTCGTGGCCGCCGAATCCGACAACATGCCGCGCCCGCGCGTCGCCATCGTCACCGTCGCCTTTCGCTCGCGCGACGCGCTGCCGAATCTGCTCGCGTCGCTGCGAGATGAAGGCGAGATCGACGCGGAGCGCGTCGTCATCGTCGTGGACAACGACTCGCACGACGGAACCGCCGACTGGCTGCGAGACACGCGGCCCGACGTGACGCTCATCGAGACCGGCCGCAATGCGGGCTTCGGCGCGGGTGTGAACGTCGGCGTCGCCCGGGCGGCGGAACTGGGCTGCACGCACGTCGCCGTGCTCAATCCCGACACGCGGGTGCGTCGCGGATGGCTGACGCCGCTCATCGAGACGTTGGAGGCGTTTCCCGGCGCGATGTGCGTTCAGCCGCTCATCCTGATGGACGACGGCGCGCGGGTGAACAGCGCGGGCAATCGCGTCCACCTGCTCGGCTTCGGGTTCACCGACGGCTACGGCTTGGATGCGTCGGCTTACGCGGGCCGCGCGCCATTCGCCTGCGCCACGTGCAGCGGCTGCGCGTTCGTCATGCGCGTCGCCGATTTCACGCGCCTCGGCGGATTCGACGAGCAATTCTTTCTCTACGTCGAGGATCAGGATCTGGGGTGGCGGGTGCGTCTGGCGGGCGGCGAGAATGTCGTCGTGCCCGCGTCGGTGATCGACCACGACTACGAATTCTCCAAGAGCGCCGACAAGTTCCGATACCTCGAACGCAATCGTTGGGCGTTTGTCGGATCGTACTTTCCCGCTTCGTGGATTCTTCGACTCGCGCCGTTTTTCTTCGCAATGGAGATCGCGGTGCTGCTGCAGCTCGCGCGGTCGGGACTGGCCGGCGCGAAATGGCGCGCGGTGCGCGAGGCGTTTGCGCCCCAGTTCCGCGCCTGGGTCTCGCGGCGGCGGCACATCGCGCTGGCGAATCCGAATGCGGCGCACGTGCTGCGCGATCACGTGAGCGCGAAGCTCGAATTCGCGGGGCTCGGCACGTCGCTCGCCGATCGCGTGCTCAACCCGGTGCTCACGGCGTGGTGGCGGCTGGTCGGTCCGCGATCAAGCCTTGGTTGACGGTTCGCCGCCGTCGGACGGCTCCGGCTTCGATTGATCCAGCCGGTGTTCGAGCACGCGCATCCTCTGCCGAAGCTGCGACAGATCCTGATCCTGCTCGATGATGCGCAGCACCAACTTTTCCTCGTTCGACTTGAAGCGCGAGAGCGCGACCGAGAAGTGCAGCACAATGAGAGTGAGGAAGAGAATGCCCGTGAGCAGGATGGCCGAAGGCGGATAGTTGACGCCGATCAGGCGCGACACACTGGTCACGATCGACGGCGACAGCACCATCGGCAGGAGCACGAAGGCCGCGACGACCCACAGAATGGCGTAGCGCTCCTTGAGCGCGCGGCGGCGGATGAGTTCGAGCGTGAGGATCATAAAAAAGACGATGAAGATCGCGGCGAAGACGCGCTGCCGGAAGATCAATTCACTCGTCAGTGCTAACGGCGACTCCGACATGATCCCCTCCGAAACCCGCCGTCTCTATCCCTTACGGCCCGCTATCGACGAGCGCTCACACTTTGGCGAGCGCTTCCTCGATGATCCCCGCGAGTCCCCGCTCGAACGGCACCTCGGGCTGCCAGCCGAGCAGTTTACGCGCCTTTTCGGTCGAAACCTTGGCGGGGGCGATGTCGCCTGCGCGGGCTTCTTCATACTTGATCTCGGTCGGGAATTTCGCGGCGACCAGCTCGGCGAGCCGCTTGATCGACACGAATTCGGTGCCCGTAATGTTGAAGACCTCGCCGCGCAAATCGGAGCGCAGCACGAGCGCGCACGCGCGACCGATGTCGAACGCATGCACGAACTCGCGGCCCTGCTCGCCGGTGCCTTTGATCGTGATCGGCTCGCCCTTCATGCCCTTGCGGATGAAGATCGAGAAGACCGAGTTGGAACGCATGCGCGTGCCGAACGCGGTGCCGATGCGCAGCGCGACGGCGGGCACGCCCTTGAGGCGATCGTAGGCCATCGCCATATGCTCTCCGGCGAGCTTGGTGATGTTGTAGGGATGGTCGGGCCGGCAGGGGTGCTTTTCGTCCATCGGCTGATATTCGGGCTCGCCGTACACCTCCCACGTGGAGATGTAGACGAACTTCTTCACGCCCACGGCCTTCGCCGCCTCGAGCATGTTCGCGGTGCCCGTGGCATTGATCGTCGCCGCCAGCGGCGGATTCTCGAACGCAAGATACACGTCGCCCACCGCCGCGAAATGGCAGACGCCCTCGACGCCGGCTAGCGCCGACTTGAGCGCGTCGAGCGAAAGCAGATCAGCGCCGACGATGCCGCGCGCCGCGTCGGCATCCTTATCCAGACGCACGACCTCGAAACCGTCTTTTTCGAGCACGTCCGCGACGTGCGAGCCCAAAAATCCCGCCGCCCCCGTCACCGCCACCTTCATGACCGCATCTCCTCGTGAAATTCACGCGGCGTGCGCCGCACATCCCGGCGCCGCGCGAAAGGAGATTCGCGACGCCAAATCGCGCGGCATGTTACGGCGAAACGATGAATTTGCAACCGTTTCGAGCGCGCGCGCTCGGCGCCGGAGGAGCCAACGGACTATCGAAAGTGACCCATTTCGCAAGCGGGATGCGTCGAAACCGCGTCTCGGACTACTTGCGCTTCCCGGTCCCCTGCATGGCCATCTTCGATCCGTCGGCCATGTCGTAGGTAAATCCGTACGAGGCGTCGTTGCCCTTGAAGTCCATCCATAAGACCTCGGTCACGGCCTGCGTCCCGAGCCCGCCCTTGTACGTGCCGCAATCGAGTTTGGTGTCGCTCGTCCAGTGGCACGTGTGATCGTGGACCTCGCCGTCGGAGCCCATCGCCATGAAGTGAACGGCCTTGGTAAACGGGTCGTAGCCGATGAGCTGCGCGCCCTCCCACGGCTGGCTCGATCCCGAAGCCTTGCCTGTGCAGACCACCGCCTTGCCGAGCGCCGTTTCTTTGCATTCGTACGTCACCGTGAATTTCTCCGGCGCGGGCATGCCGGTCATGGTCATCTCCTGGGCAAACGTCCACGTACCCTTGAAGGCGTCGACGGTCTTTTTCACCTCGGGCGGATCGGGCGGCGGCGCGGGAGGGTCACCGGCATATGCGACGGCGGCGAAACACACGAGAAGGCCAACGACGGTCCAATTCCGTAGCATGTTCACTCCTGAGTTGTGGGTTCACGGCGGAGTGTGCGTGTTTGAACGGGAATACGCCACACAAATTGGCCGTTGTGCCGATCCCCTTACATCGGATTTGTGAGGTTGCTCGAAATCGCGGCGGCGCTACTCGAACGAATAGCCAATCAGGCCGTTCAGGCGCAAACCGCCCATGCCGCCGTTGCTCACGGTGGTCGCGATCGGCCCTTCGTCGCCCGCGTCGCCGCTGAAGGTCATGATCCAGTAATCGAGCGATCCGCCGAGCGTGAATCCGCCCCGGAAGCGATACCAGGAGCCGATGGAGAGATCGAAGTCGCCGCCGCCGAGCGCCTTGGAGGTCGCCGTGTCGCCGGGAAAATCGACGGTGAACTGCGTTCGCCCGAAACCCAGGTGCGACATCAGGGCGAGATTCGCGCGTTTTTCGGGGCCGAAATAGAACTGGTAGCCGAGGCCCACGTTGAGGAACACGAAGCGGTACGCGAAGTCGTAGTCGAGAAAGATGTTGTCGCTCGTGGCCGTGCCGCTTCCGCCGCCGAATGGAAGCGAGGCCGAGATCGTGAAGCCGCGACCAGCGCCGGGCATGAAGAACGCCTCGGGGATGAGCGCGGTGTGGCTCACGCCCGTGATCTCCACACCTTCCTCGAAGTTGAAGGTGCCGTCGTAAACGTCCCACTCGGTGGTCATCGACCCCGCGCCGCCGCCGACCGCGGGTCGCAGCGCCAGCACGCACCACGGCGGCGTCGCCGAGGCGCTGGTCGTCGCAGTCTCCTGCGCGAGCGCGAACGGAGCGCACAAACCCACGAAGATCATGACCGATGCCACGATTGCGCGCTTCACGGCGGCCTCCTTCTTCCCTAAGATCGTTTTCGGATCACAACGCAGCATATCCGCTGCGCGCCGGCCGACAAGTGGTCGGCGAATTTATCGGGGTCGTGACGTGCTCAAGATCGCGTTCAAGGTTTTTCTCGGCGCGGCCATCGGGGTCGGCGTCAGCTTCGCGGCGCAGGCCGCCGGTTCCACCTGAGGGATCCTCTGCCGGCCCGTGGTGGCCGGCCTGTTCGGCGCCGTCATCGCGTTTACGTATTCGCTGGGCGAGTGGTCGCAGGATTGATCCGCGCCCGCGCGGCGGTCTACCACTTCGCCTCGTGTTCCTCCACGTAACCGCGCATCGTCACGGACGTCTTTTCGCCGTCGATCACGAATGTCCCCCGAAACTCGCCGAAGGGCTGGTGGAAGCGTGACATCATCACGCCGAGGTTCAGGTTTTCGGCGCGCTCGTTTTCGGGGATGAATTCGAGATCGACCTTCGCGTCGGAGCTGGTGATCCGCCACGGCCGCAGCACGTTCTCGGGATCGTAGCGGAAGAACATCGTATCGACCTTGACCGGTTTGCCGCCGACCCAGTAGACGTTTTCGGTAAACCCCCGCTCGTTGATGCCCGAGACGAAGTTGCATCCCACGGTGCGCCCGTCGGGCAGATATCCCGAACCGCACGCCCAGTTCCAGAACGTGTAGTGTGCGGCGCAACCGGCGGTCCAGTCGAGGACGCCGAGCGCGCGCCGCTCGCCGAGGTCGAACTCGCGCCCGTCGACGCGCAATCGCCCCGTCACGGGCAGCGCGGCGGCCTTGTGGCAGTAGTTGAACCCGCGCAGGCCATTCTGCGTCACCGCGCACAGCGGCGTGATGGCGCGCTCGTCGAACTCGGCGTCGAGTTCCACGCCTGGCACGCGCAGCACCGCCTTGCGCGGCCCGTCGGCCAGGCGGTTGTCGAGGCGAATCTCGACGTTGCCACGCAGGTACTCGGTGACGCCCTCGATGGACGACGCGGAGTAGCGGCTGGCGCGGCCCCCGGGATCGAGAAAGCTGAACTCGCGGATCTTCGGCTCGTCACGCAGCGCGACGTAGGCGAAGGCGTTCGCCGCGTACCCGACATCGGCGACGGCGAGACCCGCCGTGATGTCGCGGGCGATCACGCCTAGGTACTGCCAGCGCTTGATCGAGAGTCGGGCCGCCGCCCGCGACCGCGAAAACGGAAACGGCGCGACGCGACGGTAATCGAAGTCGTTCAGATTGACGCTGCGAATGGCCTCGCCGTACACGCCGAACGACGGAACGCCGTCGTCGCCGATCAGGCGCTCGGGAGCGGAACCGAACATCACGAACTCCACGATGAAAATTCGGGCGATCAGCCCGCGCCATCATCGCGATTGTTCGCGCGCTCGTCGAGCCTTGCGTCGCTCCTCGATCATGCGGTTCTTGGCGCGAATGAGCATGCGGATGTTCTCGGCGACCCACACCTCGGCCTCGATGTGTTTGGGGTAGCGCCGCATCTCTTCGTGGAACTCCGGCGAGTGGATCTCTCGGCGTCCCGCGGCGTCGTGGCGGCCCCGCAGTTTCCAGTGCACCATCTCGTGATACACCGTGTCCTCGACGACGTAGCGCGGGATCTGGTTCGTATCCAGCACGGGATGGATCAGGATCGTGTTGTCGTCGGCGTGGAAGGTGCCGAGTTGAACGCTGCGCGTCCCCTTGCGCGCCGCGACGCGCTTCCAACCGATGTGGCTGTTGCATTTTCCGTCGAAGTAACGCGCATTCATGTCGTCGAAGATTTTTTTCAGATCGACATGCACGCCTTTGACCGGCAACTCGGTGTGGCGCGGTCGACGCGCCTGCAGCGTGCGGATGACCTCGGCGCGATCGAGGTAACGCTTACTGGGGCTGCCCGGCGAAAACAGCTTGTGCGAGCGCGTGTCGAGCATCCAATACGCGATCTCGCGCCAGACGTCGGGCCCCGCCTTCGCGAAGACATCGGAGATGCGCACGCGGCGCGTCCCGCCGCGTTCGTCTTTGAACGAAATGAGTTGCCGGCGGTTGCGCGTGTACGTCATGGAAACGGGTCGGCTGAGCACGCGGCGAAAGTAGCGTTCGATGTCCTGCGCCTCGCTCGACGCGGGCTCGAGCATCTCGGCCACGCGGGGCGTCGGCGTCTTGCGCGGCGCGGAGGCGCGGCCGCCTTTTCCCGGCGTCGGCGTTTCTTCGAGGAACGGAAGACGCAGTTGACGCGTCGATTCACGTGATTTTCGGTTTGATTTTCGGGTCACCGCATGCTCCGTCGTGGCGAGGAATCCGGCCGGAATTGGGCCGACAAGACGCTGACGGGGCGTATTTTGGGACAAGGAAAACGCGCGTCGCAACGGGTTGCGGATCACAATCGAAAAAAGATGTTGGCGTTACGGAACGTAGGGTTATTTGAGGTTGGCTGCGGCGGCCTGATCGAGCCACCAAAGGCTCTCGCCTCGGCTTGGGCGGACATGCGCTGCGGGCAAGTCGGAACCGCCGGAGAAAACCTCTGCGATTACGCTGGCTTTCGATTTACCCACCGCCAGAAACCAAACCCGATCGGCATGGTTGAGAAGAGAATATGTAAATGTAACCCGCGGTGAATCATCTTTCATTCCAACCGTCACAAGCCGGTCTTCGACGCCCAGGGCCTCTGTTCCGGGAAAAAGCGATGCGGTGTGGCCGTCCTCGCCGATGCCGAGCAGGATCAGATCAAAAGCCGGAATGCCCGCGTCGCCCCACGCCGCGCGCATCGCCCGCTCGTAATCCGCCGCCGCTCGATCGGCGCCCGCGTGCGCATCGACGACGCGAAACACGTTCTCCCGCGGAATCGGCACGTGCGCCAGCATCGCCTCGCTCGCCATGCGAAAGTTGCTGTCGGGATGATCGGCGGGCACGGCACGTTCGTCGCCGAAGAACACGAACGTCCGATCCCACGGCATGTCGTCTATGTGGGGCTTTCGCGCGAGGCACTCGTACACGGCGCGCGGCGTGGAGCCCCCCGAAAGCGCCCACCAAAAACGCCCACGCAATCGGGCGCACTCACGCGCGACATCGACGATCGCTCGCGCAACGGCATCGGCCAGGTCGCCCGGCGTGTCGAAAACGCGCGCCGCTCGGCCTCCGGCCTCGATCTTCAGGGTTTGCGCCATTTGCGCTGATCCCCGGCCATCAACTCGACGGCCTCGACGGGTCCCCATGAGCCGGGCTCGTACTGCGGAAGATTCCGCACGCGGCTCGCTCGCCAACCCTCGACGATCTGATCGACGAACTTCCACGACGCGACCACCGCGTCGGTGCGGGGAAAGAGCGTGCCGTCGCCGACGACCACGTCGAGCAACAGGCGCTCGTAGGCGTCGGGCGCCTTGTCGCCGTAGGCCTCGTAGTAATTGAAGTCCATCGCCTGGTTGCGGATGTCCATCATCATGCCGGGGTGCTTGGTCGAAAACGTGAGGCTGATGCCCTCGTCGGGCTGGATGTGCAGGATGAGCGCGCTGGGTTCGAGCGGATCGGTGAGCACGTCGCGAAACAGCATGTGCGGCACGCCGCGATACTGAATGGCGACCTCGGTCACGCGCTTGGGCAGGTACTTGCCGGAACGCAGGTAAAACGGCACGCCCGCCCATCGCCAGTTTTCGATGAAAAGCTTGATGGCGATGTAGGTCTCGGTGAGCGAATCGGCGGCGACGTTGTCCTCTTCGCGATAGGCCCAGACCGCCGAGCCCTTCATGGTTCCCGCACCGTATTGCGCGCGCACCACGTGGTCGGCGACGGCGGCGGCGGGGATGGGCCGAATGCACTTGAGCACCTTGACGCGCTCGTCGCGGATGCTGTCGGCGTGGAACGACGTGGGCGGTTCCATCGCGATCATCGACAGGATCTGCAGCATGTGGTTTTGCACCATGTCGCGGATCACGCCCGCTTCTTCATAATACCTTCCGCGCGAGCCGATGCCGATGTCCTCGGCGACGGTGATCTGCACGTGATCGATATATCGCCGGTTCCACGTCGGCTCGAAGATGCCGTTCGCGAAACGGAACACCATGATGTTCTGAACGGTCTCTTTTCCGAGGTAGTGATCGATCCGGTAAATCTGGTGCTCGTCGAAGACCGAGAGGACGACCTGATTGAGTTCGAGGGCCGACGGCAGGTCGCGGCCGAAGGGCTTTTCGATGACCACACGCGGCCACAGGTCGTCGCGCCGGTTGGCGAGCCCCGCGGCCTGAAGATTCTGGATGATCGGACCATACGCGCTGGGCGGCGTCGCGAGGTAGAAGATGCGTTGCGGCGACGCGCCGCCGTTCGTCTCCAGATCGTCGAGCAACGCCTTCAACTCGCGAAACGACTCCGCATCCTGAAACTTCACGGACCGGTAGAACACGCGCGAGAGAAACTCGCGCAGCTCGTCTTCGGAGCCCGGTTTCACGCGTGCGAACTCGCGCACGGCGTCGGCGACGCGGTCTCGGAATTCGTCATGTGTCAGCTCGGAACCCGCCGCGCCGACGATGTGCACCGGCTGCGGGATGAGGCCCTGACGCAGGATCTCGAAGATGGCGGGGACGAGCTTGCGTCGCGCCAGATCGCCCGTGCCGCCGAGGATCACGAAGACGACGGGGCGCGCGCTGACGGTGCCCTGCCCCGTCGGTGAGGGTACGCTATAGACGCGGCCGGGGTTCGCGCTCATGCGTGGGCCCTCATGCTTTCTTGTCGACGGCGTGGCCGCCGAATTCGTTGCGCAGCGCCGCGATCACCTTGGCGCCAAACGACTCATCCTGCCGCGAACGGAACCGCGCGAGCAGCGAGAGCGTAATGACCGGCGCGGGGACATCGAGGTCCATCGCCTCCTGAATCGTCCAACGCCCCTCGCCCGAATCGGCCACGCGACCCGCGATCGCTTCGAGATGGGGGTCCGTCTCGAACGCCCGCTCGCACAGCTCGAGCAGCCACGAACGCACCACGCTCCCGCGATTCCACAGGGCCGAGACGGCGCGAAGGTCGAGGTTGTAGCGCGACGCGTCGAGGATCTCGAAACCCTCGGCGTAGGCTTGCAGCATTCCATACTCGATGCCGTTGTGCACCATCTTCACGTAGTGCCCCGCGCCAGACGGACCGCAATACAGATAGCCCTCGGGAGGCGCGAGCGTGCGCAGCAGCGGCTCGATGTGGTCGAAGGCGTCGCGATCGCCGCCAATCATCAGGCAGTAACCCTCACGAAGCCCCCAGATGCCGCCGCTGGTGCCGACGTCGACGAAGCGGATGCCACGCGTCTTCGCCGCCTCGTATCGCGCGATCGTGTCGTGAAAGCGCGTGTTGCCACCGTCGATGAGGATGTCGCCGGGCGACAGCGCGCCCGAAATTTCGTCGATGACCGACTGCGTGATCGGGCCCGCGGGGAGCATGAGCCACACGACGCGCGGCGCGACGAGCCTTGCGACGACATCCGCAACCGACGTTGCGGCCTCGGCCCCCGCGTCGGCGGCGTCCGCCATCGCCTCGGCACTGCGATCGTACGCGACAATCCGGTGCTCGCCCTGCCGAAGGCGGCGCACCATGTTGAGCCCCATCTTGCCGAGTCCGATAAATCCGACGTCCAAGGGCACCTCTTCGGTTGTGAGATACCGCGATTCTATCCCCGATCGGCCCCTGCGCCCATGACGACGCGCACGCGGCGTGTCGGGGAGATTCACTGGGGCGCGGTCAGATAGTCCCACTCGGATTCGGCGATGCGGAAATCCGCCACGGCCTCCACCAGCCCGCTCTTGGCGCTGATGTAGTTGGCCTGCGCGTCGAGCAGGTCGATGTTCGACGCCGCGCCGAGTTCGAGCCGCGACTGCACGATCTTGTAGGTCTCCTCGGCAAAGCTCAGGTTCTTGCGCGCCGCCTCGACCCGCTGGATCGCCGACGCCATGTTGAGCTGCGCCGCGTTCATGCGCTGAATGAAGGCGCGCCGGGCGTCGTCCTGGCGCTTTTGCGTCGCCAGAAGGTTTTTGTGCGCCTGCGCGATGCCGAATGCGCCGCCGAGACTTTGGAAGATCGGCAGCTCAAGGGCGATCGTCGCCGTCCATCCGTCGTCGCCGTCCAGTTCGAGCGTGTCGTTGTCTTCCCACGAATAGTTGTAGATGAAATTCAGGTTCGGCAGGACGTTGGTGACTTCATAGTTGCGCGCGGTCTTCGACAGATCCACCGTCGCGTCCACGTTCTTCATGCTGGGGTGCGCGGCGACATCCTCGGATTTCGCCGGCGGCATCGCGCCGATCTCCTGCCCCTTCGCCAACGCCGCCGCGTCCAGATCCATCGCGATCTCGGGATACTCCCACATGCGGTCGAGCTCGACGCCCATCACGCCGTTCAGGTTCAAACGCGCGAGACGCACCCCGTTTTTCGCCAGAATCAGCGAACCTTCAGCCGCCGCCGCCTGGCTCTCCCAACGAAGCACCTCGGCCCTGCTCACCTGTCCAACCTCGAACCGCGCCTTGGTGAGCTTCAGCGTTTCCTGCGCGAGGGTCACCGCCTCTTGCTGCGTGCGCTCCAGCGCGGCCGCCTTCTGGGCCTCGAAAAACGCCTTTTTCACGTCGTTTGCGGTCGCGGCGTGCACGTCCTCCTCGGCGAAACGCTTTTGGCGTTTTTGGGCCGTGGCCGACTGGATACCAACGATTTCCTTCCCGCCATTGAAGATCGGCTGGCGCACCTGCACCGCGGACTGGTATGTGGTCTCATAGACGGAGGGTTCCATCTGCGACGTGTCGATGCCAAGCGATTCGAAAAACTGGCGCTGGCGCTCGTCGGCTTTTTCCAGGCGTTCGAAGGTGTCGGGATCCATGCGTGTGACGGACGAGTTGAAGTAGACCTTCGGCAGATAGCCGCTGATGCTCTTCGCCTGACCGTAGCCCGCGCCGCTGGCTTCGAGCCCCGCCGCCGCGAGAGAGCGGTTGTTTTCGAGGGCGATGGTCACCGCGTTTTCGAGCGTCAGCAGCTCGGCCGACGCCGCCTGGGCGGCAACGAGGACGATCGTGACCAAGACCCATCCGCAAAGATTTTTCCACTTCATGACGACCTCGGGAATTCGCGTGTGGACCTGCGCCAAACGCGGGGTAAAATGTCACAAGGTCCCGCGGGGCGCAATGTTCCAACGGGTCCGCTCCACGGAGTGTTGATGTCGAATATCGTGTTTCGGCGACCAAATACGCGAGCGCCTCGCCGCAGAGCTTTTGTCGTCGCTCTCTTCGCGTTGACGGGCTGCGTGGCCATGCTCACGGACTGCGTCACCATGATCGAGTTTGATACCGAACGGCATCTACTGGCGTTTCATGAAGCCGAGCGCAGCGTCGTCATGGTCCTGCTGCCCGACACGCTGACGCGGGAGCGGGTCGACACCAACGGCGTGGAAGACAACATCGAGGGTGTTCGCGTTCCCATCGCGTGGCCGCACGCGTTCGAGGCGGAACTTGCCCGCAACGTCCGCGACGGATGGCAGACGCTCGCGCCAACGCTGCGGCTGCGTGCGTCGGCCCCCGGAGGCGAATATCTGACGGCCCGCGATCTGGCGGACTGCCTGGCCGAGCGGGACCGCACCGAAAAACCGTGGCACGAGATGGAGTCCCTCAGCGGACTGCGTTACCTCGACGAACCCACCCGCCCGCGTGTCGCGCAGAAGGGCGTCGCTCGGCGCGTCGAGCCGGACGCGCTGACCCTGTTGACGTCGGTCTCGACGGGAAACGACGCGAAGAGCGTCTGCCACACGCTCGATCTGAGCCGCGTTCGGCGAAATTTCGACGTGGACTACGCGTTCGTCGTCGAGGTCGCGTCGATTCGAACGCGGGTGGAGGACGGCCGGCCGCGCACGCGCATTTCGACGCACGAACGACTCATCGCACTGGCCGACGGCATGATCGTCCGGGAGCAACGACGGGAATCGCGCGACAACGATCCGTCGGGACTGCTCGGGACGTCTTTGTTGTCGAAATCGGCCGAGGCCGAGCGCGACGCGCTCTTCGCCGCACTGGAGAGCGCATCGCGCCGTCTGCCTTGGCTGCTCGCCCGCGACTTCGGCGACATCGACGACGACGCGCTCGTCGCGCGGCAAAACGAATGGTCGGGCCGCTTCGCCAACGAAGTCGAACGCCTGCGCGCGACGATCGTCGTCCCCACGCCCTAAACCATTCGCTCAATCCTCGGCGGCGACGATGATCTTGTCGCCCGGCGCGAACGTGAATGTCTGAGACTTGTCCGGGTTGAGCTTGACGCCGAAGTGGTGCTCCGCGTCGTGGGCCTGCGATGCGATGCGATAGCCGAATGCCACCTCGGAGTATCGAATGGCCGACTCGACCACGGTGTAGAATGTGACGGGCACGCCGGTTTTCACGTAGCGCTCGACCGGCTTCAGGTACAGCTCGGAACCGTCCGCATCGAGGATGTCGTCATAGACGTCCTTGATGCCCTTGTTCTCGGAGATCTGCGTCATGAGCATGCTGACGAGGCGATTGCTGACGACAAAATCGTCGGCTCGCGTCGCCTGCGCGAGACGCAGGTTCCGCACATCCATGACCTCGCTGACGATCGACCAGTTCGCGCCGTGTTCCGCCGCCAGATCGCGCAGATGCAGCAGGGTGAACAGCGTGCCGGTGTCGGAGTTTTCGCCGCCGCTTTCGTCGGAGAGCACGATCACATGGGCGTAGTTTTCGACGCCCAGCGCCTTGAGCGTGTCGCGCCGGATGGTGTCGCCCGTCTGAAACCGGACGACGGCGTTCGCCAAAACGCAGCACGCGCTGTCGATCTCGGTCGCAACCTCCTCGGAGCGCGCCACGACCTGGATCGTCGAGCCCTTCGGCAGATAGGTGTCAAGCTGAACCACCATGGTGGCGGCACGTCGATTCCAGTTCAGAATCAGGATGTCCTGCGGATGCTTTTCCACGTCGCCCGCCTCGGCGAAGGCGGCGCGATCGACGGGGAAGTCCGATTTTCCCGAAAGGACGATCGTGTCGTCATCCTCGGAGATGACGACGAGTTGGTCGCCTTCGCGAATCACCGAATCCATGGGCGGGTTCAGCCGCGCCGGGCCATCGTGCGGCGCGACGCCCACCACCGAGGACGTCTCGAACGCCCGGACGACGTCGGCAAACGTCTTCCCCACCAGTTTGGGGTCGCTGAAGAAATACATCTCGTCGCCGTCGTACGAGAGCAGTTCGGAGTACACGACGGACAGCCCCGAGAGCAGGCAGGTCTGCGCGACGATCCGCGACACGAGATCGGCGGTTTGCAGGATCGTCACCTCGCCGCGACCGATCGTCATCGCGACTTCAACGTTCTCAGGCGACTGGATCTCGGCGACGATGTGGTACGGCTCGGCGCGCCGGCCGGGATTGTTGACGATCGCGAGCAGCACTTTGACCACCTCGGGGTCGGGACTCTCCTGCTCGGGAGCGAGCGCGATGATCGATCGCGCCTCGTGCAACGACGTGATTTCCAGATCCGCGAACTCGGTCGGCTGGCCGGTGCGGCAGACCACGCGCGTGCCCTTGCGGATCTGGCATCGCGCGCGAATCTCGTCTTCCATCTCGACCTTGTCCTTTGCCGCGAGAACGACGACGCATGCCCCCTTGCCCTTGCGGCTCTCGTTGGCGATCGACAACTCCGAGACGATCGAGAAGATCGCCTCGGACCATCCGAGAATGACGGTGTGATCGGCCTCGACGACGCGCGAGCGGCCTTTGCGCAGCGCCTCGATCTGCGCCTCGATGCCGGTCGTGAGCACACCGATCAGGGTCGAGATGACGAAGATGCCGCCGAGCGTGATGGCGAGCATCGCGAAGCGAAACGCCCACGGCCCCTCGTCGCCGCCCATGGTTCCGGGATCGAGGGTGCGCATCAGGCTCATCCAAGACAACTCGAAAAAGCTCGGGCCATCCGGCGCGAACCCGAGGGCCCAAACGACCACCGCGACGAAGAGGATCATGATGACCGAGACGACCCCGAGCCACGCAATCATGGCCGGCGTGCCGCGAGACATGGTGTTGTCGAATTTGTAGCGCAGGCGCGCCCGAAGCGAATGATGCGACATGGACCCTCTCCACTCCGCATCCGTTCGGCGAATGCGAGTTCTTCGGGATCATGGGGGAACCGGCGGATACTAAAAACGCGCCAGGGCCGCGTCAAGAAAAACGGGAGGGCTTGTGACCCTCCCGCTTCGGATTCGATGCGCGGACGCGTTACTTCTTGAGCTTCTTGTCGCCGGCGCCTTCTTTCAGCTTCGGCTTCAGCTCTTTCTTATCCTTGCCGCCTTTGTCGAGCTTCTTGTCCTTGACGTCTTCCTTCAGCTCGACCTTTTTCTCATCCTTGTCTTTCACGGTCACTTCGGCCTTGCCCGAAACGGACTCGACCGACGCGCGAACCGTCGTGTCGCCCTTGGACTTGCCTTTCACGACGCCGCTGTCGTTGACCGAGGCCACCGAGCCGTCGCCGATCGACCACTTGACCTTCTCGCCGGTGACGACCTTGCCCTTGTCGTCCTTCACGGTCGCGTCGAAATTCTTCGAATCGCCGACCTCGATGATGGCCTTGCCGGGGTGGACGTCGACCTCGGCGATGATGCGCACGGTCACGCTGACCGTGGCGGTCACTTCGCCGGCGGCGGCGGTCACATCGGCCTTGCCCGACGACTTCGCCTTCACCACGCCCGTGGCGCTCACCTCGGCCACTTCGGCGTCCGAGCTCGACCACACGATCGGCTCGTGCTTCTCGATCGCCTGGCCCTTCGCATCCTTCACGGTCGCGGTCAGGGTGTGCGTCGCCCCGGCCGACTTGAGCGTGACCGAACCGGGTTCGACGTCGATACTCGCCGGTTTCGCGCCGCAGCCCACCAGCAACGCGGCGGCCAAAATGGCCAAAACGACGTACTTCATGCCTCTCATCGCTCTCCTCCTGTGCGGTTGGATTCGACTGGACGATCCGTCAAACAACAATGCGCGGAAATCTGTATGACGCTAGCCGAATCGCAAAAAAAAAGCAAAACCCGCGCGAAATTCGCCCAAACCCGGCGTGACGGCGGTTCCGAGAACGACGGGGCGAGGGCGTTTCGTGGCCTTGAAGGCGGGGCGCGTTTTGTGTTTGAGTGTGCCGCCCGAGCGCGGCCCTTCGCGCCCGTTGTGACGCCTTGCGCCGCTGCCGGCGGCCTTTTGGGGAGATGTCCAATGCCGTTTCGCACCTATCTGCGCGATGTCGAATTCGTGCTCTTCGAGCAACTCGATCTGGCGAGCCTGACCGCGACCGACCGCTACGCCGAATTCTCGGCCGATTTGGCGAAGATGGTTCTCGCTGAGGCCGACAAATTCGCCGCGGGCGTGCTCGCGCCGCTCAACAAGGTCGGCGACGAGGTCGGCGCGCGGCACTCCGACGGCGCGGTGACGATGCCGCCGGGGTGCGTCGAGGCGTGGCGAAAGATCTCCGAGGGTGGTTGGTGCGGACTGGTCGGTGGCACGGCGTGGGGCGGCCAGGCGCTGCCGATCACGCTCAAGGTCGCGGTGGACGACCTGTTCTTCTCGGCCAACACGGCGCTATGGCTCACCGGCGGGCTGTCGTCGGCGGCCGCCGGTGTCATCGAACACCACGGCTCGGACGAGGCGCGCGCGCTGTATCTGGAAAAAATCTACTCGGGCCAGTGGGGCGCCACGATGTGCCTGACCAAGCCGGGCGCGGGGTCGGCGCTCGGATCGATTCGATCGACCGCCGTGAAGATCGACGGCACGAAAGACCGCTACCGGATCACGGGTGAGAAGATCTTCATCACGATGGGCGATCACGACCTAACCGAAAACATCGTGCATCTCGTGCTCGCGAAGACGCCCGGCGCGCCGTCGGGAACGCGCGGTATCAGCCTCTTCGTCGTGCCCAAGTTCAAGGTCAACGGCGACGGTTCGATGGGCGCGCACAACGACGTGCGTTGCACGCGCATCGAACACAAGATGGGCATCAAGGCGAGCGCCACGGCGCAGCTCGCGTTCGGCGACAACGGATCGTGCGAGGGCATTCTCGTGGGCGAGGAAAATAAGGGCCTCGTCTACATGTTCCGCATGATGAACGAGGAGCGCATCTGCGTCGGCACGCAGGGGCTTTCGCTCGCGTCGGCGGCGTATCTGTACGCCTTGGACTACACGAAAGAGCGCCTGCAAAGCCCCAATTGGGCGAGGCTGAAGGACAAGGACGCGCCGAACGCGCCGATCATCGAGCATCCGGACGTGCGACGCAGCCTGATGTGGCAACGCGCGCACGTCGAGGGTTTGCGCGCCCTGCTGCTCACCACGTCGTACTACACCGACATGTCGTACGCGGCCACGAGCGATGCCGAGCGCGCGCTCTACGGCGGATTCGTTGAACTGCTCACGCCGGTCTGCAAGGCATTCGGATCGGATCGCGGATTCGAGTGCACCGTCGAGGCCATCCAATGCCTGGGCGGGTATGGGTACACCTCGGAGTACGACGCCGAGCAGCACTGCCGCGACGCCAAGATCGCCTCGATCTACGAAGGCACGAACGCGATACAGGCCAACGACTTCGTGACGCGCAAGCTGCCGCTGGCCGGCGGAAAGATCTTCGCGGGATACATGGACCGCATTCAGTCGGACATGAGCGCGCTTTTTTCGCACGAAACCCTCGGGGCCTATGCAAAACTCGTCGAAGGCGCGCGCCAAGCGCTGATCGCCACGGTCGAGTCACTGGGCCGGACGAGCCCCGAGCGGGGATACCGGCCCCTGTTGCACGCGGGGGACGTGCTGTTCATGATGGGGCAGGTGTGCGTGGCGCATCTGCTGGTGAATCAGGCGAAGATCGCGCAGGACCGGCTCGCGGCGATGACGCCCCAAGTGCGAGCGGACGAGCAGGGACGCTATCTCGCGGGCAAGACCGCGGTGGCGGGGTTTTTCGCCACACAGATTCTGGTGCAGACGCACGCGCGCGCGGCCGCGATCACGGCGGATCACCACGCCGCCATGGACGACATCTTTTAGACCACGAACGAACGGGACCACAAACGCTGGCGACCCGAACGCGGGAGAGGCAAGGTGACGACGACCCCGGACCACACCATCGCGGTGTTCATCGATTTCGAAAACATCGCGCTGGGCATCAAAGACATCAAGAAGCGTTTCGAGATTTCGCTCGTGCTCGACCGGCTGGTCGAGAAGGGCAAGATCATCGTCAAGAAATCGTACGCCGACTGGGCACGCTACGCCGACTACAAGCGCGAGCTGCACGAGCGCGCGATCGAGCTCGTCGAGATCCCCAAGCGGGCCATGACCGGGAAAAACTCGGCCGACATCCGCATGGTCGTGGATGCGATGGACCTGAGCTACTCCAAGGAACACATCGACACCTTCGTCGTCGTGTCGGGCGACTCCGATTTTTCGCCGCTCATCTCGAAGCTGAAGGAAAACGGCAAGCACGTCATCGGCATGGGGCTCAAGGACTCGACGAGCGAGCTGCTCGTGCGCAACTGCGACGAATTCATCTACTATGAGGATCTCGAGCGTACGAAACACGTTCCGAGCATCGAGCGGCAGGTTCCCAGCTCGCGCCGCGAGGCCTACGAACTGCTGCTCGAGGCCATCGAGGCGCTGCTGCGCGAGGACAAGGAGATCCTGTGGGCGAGCCTCGTCAAGCAGACGATGAAGCGAAAACGCCCGCAGTTTTCGGAGAGTTATCACGGATTCGGGTCGTTCTCGGAGCTGCTGGAGGAGGCGGCGAAGGACCACCTCATCAACATCACCAAGGACGCGCGCAGCGGCACCTACGTCGTGACCGGTTACGGCGACGAAAAAGCCCGAAAATCCCCTCCCGCCAAGTCCTGAAGCCCCCGCGGGCCAAACCTGCCGCGTAATGGGGATTACGTTTTCTCGTTTCACGCCCCGCCCTCCCGGGCGGGCGCGAAAACATGAAAAAATTTCTTGAATAATTCGCGGGCCTACCGTATATTTCCGCGGCCAATCCGGGGGAAATCCGGGGAATCGCAAGAGCCCCCGGGGGGATTGGCCGAAGGCGGGTCGAATCATCGAGGAAGAGGCCGTCCGAGGCCGTCTCTGGAACCTCCGGAGCGAGTTCGCGGTCTTTAAGAGCCGACGCCGTGCGTTTTTCGCCGGCCGGGTGTTCGTGTCTTTCGACGCCATGGAACCCGGGCCGGGAATGCCATCTGCGTGATTTGAGGATTGAGAGGACGCACCGTGGGACGGAAATCCGCTGCCTATAACGAGGCCATGCGCCGGATCTATGACCTGCAGCTCTTCGGGGTCAAGCTGGGCCTGTCCAATATCCGCCGCCTGCTGTCGCGACTCGGGAATCCGCAGGAAAGCTTCGAGACGGTTCTCGTCGCCGGCACCAACGGCAAGGGTGTGGTGACGGCGAGCCTCGCGGCCATTCTGCAGGAGAGCGAGCACCGGGTCGGCATGTTCACCTCGCCGCACCTGATTCGATTCACCGAACGCATCCGCGTCAACGGCGCGGAGATCCCGCAAAAAGACCTGCTCCGGCATTCCGACCGCATTTGGCGCGAACTCGAGACCATCCAGACCGGGAGCGACAGCTCGCAGGGCATGCCGGTGACGTTCTTCGAGTTCGCCACGGCCCTCGCCTGCCTTCATTTCGCGGAGACGGGCTGCGAGGCCGTCGTGATGGAAGTGGGCATGGGCGGCCGTCTCGACGCGACGAACGTGATCGAGCCGGTGCTGTCGGTCATCACGCAGATCGACCACGATCACGATCTGCACCTGGGAAAATCGCTGGAAGAGATTGCCCGCGAAAAGGCGGGGATCTTCCGCGAGGGCATCCCTGGCATCGCGCTCGACGGCCCCGGCGAGGTGCTGGAATCGCTGCGGCGCGTGGCGGGTCGCGTGGGCGCGCCGCTGACGATCATCGAGGATATCGCGAAGATCCATCCCGACGGACGGACCTTCGACCTGTCGTGGTACGGCACGGGGCTCTGGGGCCTTCGCTCGCCCCTGCCCGGTCGTCACCAGATCCGTAACGCGGCGCTGGCCGCCGTGTCGAGCCTCGAACTTCGCGACTGCGGGTTCCGCATTTCGGCCGACGCGATTCGTCGCGGTTTGAGCAAGGTGAAGTGGCCGGGCCGCTTCGAGACGATCGCCCGCAATCCGCGCGTGATCCTCGACGGCGCGCACAACCCGTCCGCCGGCGCGGCGCTCGTCGACACGCTCAAACGGCTGCGCGTGGCAACGCCGATCATTCCGGTGGTCGCGATCATGTCGGACAAGGATATCAACGGATTTCTCGACGCGATCGCGCCCGGTTCCGACACGATCGTGGTGACGAATGTGCCCAACGACCGATCGCTGGACGCCACCGAACTCGCCGGGCTCGCCAAGGACAAATTCACCCGGATTCACGCGGTGCCCGATCCCCTGGAAGCCCTCGGCTTGGCGCGCCGACTGGCCGGCAAGACCGGAACGGTCGTCGTCACCGGGTCGCTGTACCTCGTGGGCGCCATACGAGAGGCGGTCCTCGGACCCGACGCATGATCCGCCGCCCGAAGGGCGCGGCGCACGCCGCGACCCTGCCGGTTCTCGTCGCGATCCTTCTGGCGGTCACGGCGACCCGGGTCCGGGCGCAAACCCCCTACCTCGATCGGTTTCTCGGAAGCGAAGAGCCCGTCGTCCTGACGGCGGACAAGGTCACCTACGACGCCGACCGCGACACCTACCGCGCCGAGGGCCGCGTCGAAGTGCGTCAGGGGGAGATGTTCCTGCGCGCCGAGCGGTTGCTCGTGGACATGAAGGAGATGTCGCTGTCGGCCGACGGCGACGTGTCGCTCGGCAACCGCGAGGGCGAGATCCGCTCGCCCACCATTCACATCAACTTCAACACGCAGCGAGGTATGATCGTGCAGGGCGACCTGGTGGCGCGCGTGGGCGAGGTCAATTATTACCTGCGCGGCGAGAAGATCGAGAAGGTCGGTCCCAATCATTTTCTCATCACCAACGGATGGTACTCGACCTGCGACTGCGGCAACGACGAGGCCGATTGGTTCATCGAGGCCGATCAGATCGACGTGACGCTCGACGGCTACGCGCTGGTGCGTCGCGGTCGTGTGTACACGGCGGGGCTGCCGGTGGCGTATGTGCCGTTCGGTGTCGTGCCCGCCAAGATCACGCGGCAGACGGGGTTCCTGTCGCCGCGATTCGGCTGGGCGAGCGACGACGGCTACCATTTCGGCGTGCCGTTTTTCTGGGCGATCAGCGACAACATGGACGCGACGTTCTACACGGACGTCTATGAGAAACGCGGCATCAAGGAGGGGTTCGAGTACCGATACGCGCTTTCGCGATCGACGCAGGGGCAGTTCGACCTCGACTTTATCGACGACCAGAAGTACGGCGACGATCGATGGGCCGTGGCGTACGAGCACAACCAGAACGTCGCGCGACGCCTGTACCTTCGCAACAACACGAACCTCGTCTCCGACAAGGACTACGTGATCGACTACCCGACCGACATCACCGCGCGCTACGACCGCTTCCTGCGCAGCAACACGATCTTCAACAACCTGTGGCAGAACTACAGCGCGAATCTGAACTTCGAGTACTTCGACAGCCTCGACAACGAGGACAACAGCTACACGTGGCAGAAGCTCCCCGAGGTCGGGTTCGACGCGCTCTCGCGGCGCATCGGGCCTTTGCCCGTCGGCATTCGCGCGGGCACGCTGCTCACCAATTTCTATCGCCCCAAGGTGCTGCCGTCAGAGCGCGAGATCGAGGCCGAGGCGGATCTGACGCGGTCGTTCTGGTACGGCACGGCGGCGAAAAGGCTCGACGTGCTGCCCGAGGTCTTCGTGCCGATCAGCTTCGACCGCTACGCGTTCCTGACCCCGTCGGTCGAGTGGCGCGAGACGTTCTACGAACTGCCCGACCGCCCACGCGAGGAGCGGTACGAGGCGCGGCACCTCTACACCGCCCGCGCGCACCTGTTCACGCGTACCGAGCGCGTGTGGCCGATCGTCCGACCGATCCTCAAGGGATTCAAGCATACGGTGGAGCCCGGCGTGGAGTACGCCTACACGCCGCCCGCGGATCAGGACGAACTGCCGATCATCGACGGCGAGGACCGCATCTCGCGCGAGAACTCGGTGACGTACTACCTCGCCAACCGCGCGTGGTTGCGGGTCCTGCCGTGGCGAAGCAAGAACCGCATGACGGTGAAACTGGCGGACCTGCGGATCTCGCAGAGCTTCGACATCTATGAGTCGCAGCGCGAGACGATGCCGGAAAACGAGGAACGCGAGCCCTTCGGACCGATCCGCGGCGATTTGGAATCCACCGCGACCTTCGGCATGTGGCTCAACAAGGTCGTGGTGCGTTCAAGGCTCGATTACGACACCTATTCGGATCGCGTCACGAATTTCAACGTCCTCGGCGCGCTGGGCTCGGTCAACGACGACACGATCGGCGTCGAGTATCGCTATCAGCTCGAGGACGACGAGGAATTCAACCTGCAGTTCGTGAACATCGACTACCTCTCGGCGATCGGCCGCTACACGGTGCTCGACTTCCTGACGTTCTCGTATCTGGGTCGCTACAGCTTTCTCGACGACACCTTCATCGAACGCATCTACGGCATCCAGTTCAACAGTCTGCAAAACTGTTGGAGCCTCGGGTTGCAGCTCGAAAAGCGCGAGATCCCCGAGCCGGAGGACGTCTACCGGATCACGCTGGATATGACCGGCCTCGTGCAGGCCGGAACGGCGTTCTGACGGCTCGGCGCGCTCAGTCCCACATGTCCGGGAAGAGCCACCAGAACGCGGGGCGACCGGCATAGCCCGACAGCTCCACGAAGCCCGAACCGCCCACCGCCTCGCCGTCGCGGGTGCCGTCGATCTCGACGAGGCCCTCCCAATAGTTCCACATCGGGTTGACCATTTCGGCGTCATCCATGACCGAGGTGAGCGTCAGGTCGAGGTCCAGCTTGGGCACGGCCAGACGCCAGTCCTGGGGATACGTCGCCCCGGTCGTCGGGCTCGTCCATGTGTCGAGGTTCTCCACGATCACGTCGCCTTCCAGAAGCGGCCATTGGTCGTTATTCGCGTCGACGTATGTTCCCGATGCCATGTCCACCACCGCCGGATCGTTTTCGTCGCCGCGAAAGACAAAGAACATCAGCTCGGCGCCGTCGTCGAGTTGCACCGAGAACCAGTCCCACCCGATGAGCACAAAGGGGACGAAATTGCCCCACTGGTGGTCCATCCACGCCTCGCCGGAAACCGGAATCGTGCCGTCGCCCCGGTCCATGTGCCCCTCGGCCGCGAGGCGCATGCGCGAGTAGTAGAACGAATCGGCCGTGCGCGAGCTCATGCGGATGCTGCCGTTCGAGCCGTGATAGGTCGGTCCCTGCGTGTCGGTGAGCGCCAGTTCCAGGGTGTGCGCGCCGGTGCTCGCCGAGATGTGATAGACGCCGTCGGGCCCGCGCAAGACCGAGGCGTCGCGGCTCCACAGGCTCAGCACGTCGGGGCTTTCGTCGGCGTCGTGCAGGTCGAGCCACACGGCCTCGGTGTGTTCGCCCGTCTCCACGTCGAGCACCGCGACGTTGATCATCCAAGCCGGAATGCCAAACAGCGCCGCGCCGTAAAAGAACGTAACCTCGAAGCCGAACCGCGCGCCGTCGTCGCTGTCCACGTGGCCCGTCCAATACCACCACTCGATCATGTCGCGGTGCGGCGACTCGTCCTTCGGAAACTCGATGAAGGTCTCGACGCACTCACCCGCATTGCAGTAGGTGGGTTCGGGACACGCGGGCAGCGGCTTCCACTCGCCTCCCGCGCACTCCCACGGGTACTCCAGATCGTCGCACATCCGCTCGCCGTCGGCGCAGGGCGCTTCGTCGGCGTCATCGTCGCCCGATTCCCCGGCGACATGCGTTTCGTCGTCCGCTTGCTCCGATTCGTCCTCGGAGCAGCCGAACATCACGAATACCCAGATGATCGAAAGAAGCATCAACGGTCGAATTTGCATGTTCATCGCCATCCATCGAGCCGCGCCAATGCGGCGCGCCGACCTCTTCCCTGACACGCAATCGCGGCGCGCGTCAATGCCTTCGAGAGGCCAACTCAGCGCTTCCGGCGCTTCGGGGCGAGCGACGGATCGGGCCGCGTCATGGCGACGGGATCGAGCACGCGCGCGAGCTCGGCGTCCGACAGCAGGCCGAGTTCGCGCACGACCTGCACGACGGTCTTGCCCTCGGCCAGGGCCTGCTTGGTGACCTTCGCCGCGTTGAGGTAACCGATGTGCGGGTTGAGCGCCGTCGAGAGCCCGAGCGAACGATAGGCATAGTCCTCGCAACGCTTCGCGTCCGCCGCGATGCCGTCCACGCACAGCAGTCGCATCTGCCGCATCGCCGACGCGAGGATCTCGATCGATTCCAGCAGGTTCTCGATCATCACCGGCATCATCACGTTGAGCTCGAGCTGCCCGGCCGCCACCGCCCACGCCACCGCCGTGTCGTTTCCGATCGCGTGCTGGCAGACCATGTTCACCATTTCGAGCATCGACGGGTTGACCTTGCCGGGCATGATCGAGCTGCCCGCCTGAAGCGACGGCAGCAGGATTTCGGCGAGGCCCGTGGTCGGACCCGAGGACAGCAGGCGCAGGTCGTTCGCAATGCGGCAAAGCTCGATGGCGAAATCGCGCACCACGCCCGACACACGGCCGAGCGGCGCCTGCGACTGCATGGCGTGCTGCAGGTTTTTCGCGCGGCGAAGCGGCTTGCCCGTTTCCTTGGCGAGCCCCGCCGCCATCTCGCGGGCGTAGCCGGGGTGCGTGGTCATGCCGGTCCCCGCGGCCGAACCGCCAATGCCCAAGTCCAGCAGATCGGCGGACGTGCGTCGCACGTGCCGCAGCGACGACGCGATCGCCTCGGCATACGCGGTGAACTCGCCGCCCAGCGTCACGGGCACGGCGTCCTGCAGGTGTGTGCGGCCGCTCTTGATGACTCGCCGGAACTCGCGTCCCTTCGCGTCGAAGGACTTCGCAAGGCGATCGGCCTCGTCGAAAAATCCGCTCAACGCGTCAAGGGCCGCAAGGCGCATCGCCGTCGGATAGGTGTCGTTGGTCGATTGCCCCATGTTGACGTGGTCGTTGGGGCTCACGACGTCGTACTCGCCCTTTTGACGGCCGAGCAGTTCGAGGGCGCGATTGGCGAGTACCTCGTTCACGTTCATGTTCGTGCTGGTGCCCGCGCCGGCCTGAAAGACATCCACGATGAACTGGTCGCGCAGCGCGCCGGCAATCACCTCGTCCGCCGCGCGCACGATCGCGCGAGCGTGCGTGCGCCGCAGACGCCCGGCATCGGCGTTGACACGCGCCGCGACCTTTTTGATGCGCGCGTAGGCGACGACGATGCGCGGGTGAATCCGCCGCGTGCTGATGGGAAAGTTCTCGACCGCGCGCGCAACGTTGATGCCCCAGTAGGCGTCGGAGGGGATCTGTCTCTCGCCGATCGAGTCGCGTTCGATGCGAAGCATCGAGTCGGGTTCGATGCGAAACTTCGTCACGGCATCCTCCGAACGATCGCCCGGTGCGCGCAGATCACCAGGGCAGTTCCATCAGCAGCGTGGAGAGGTAGCGCGCGTCGGGACGGCGCATCTTCGCGACGATGACGAGTTCGCCCGCGAGGGCGCTGAAGATCTCGTCGAAGAGCGGCCAGAGGTCGGCGGACTCCCGCGATTCGAGCCAGCGTGAAAATTCCTCGCGCGCGACCGGGGCGAGCGCGCCTTCGGCCGTCAGATCGAATCGCTCGCAAACGCGCTTCAGGTCGTCCACGCGTAAAGGTTTCGGCGCGAATGGCCGCCCGAGCACGTCGTTGGCGTAGGCCGTTGAAAAGAGCGTGCGATACGTGAGGCCCAGGGCGTTGTCGTGATTGAGGCCGAGCATGGGGATATTCTCGACCGCCGCGGGCGTCAGTCCGCAGGCGTCGGCCAGCAGTTCGGCGAACCGCTCGCAGGTCGCCAGCCGCGCCGACACCGCCTCGACCTCGCGATACGATTCGAACTCGCGCCCCTCGCCTTCTAGATCGAGCTGTCGCGGATCGCGGCCGAGCAGCGCCGCGACAATTTCGCGGTGCGGCGGATCGAGCATGAGGTACTTTTCGCTCTTGCCGTCGGCGGCGGCCCGGGCGACGAGCGCCTTCGCGCGGACTCCCAACCGATGAACGAGGCTTCGGCCAATCTTGTACACGTCGAGCAAACGCCGCTTCGCGAGCATGGCCACGGCGCGGGCCTCGTCCTCGTTCGCGAGGAATTCGAGTCCGATGTTCAGATAAGCGTCGGTCGAGGTCACGATCGTCCGCACCGCCGCGATGTCCGCAAACGAAACGCGATAGGCCACCGTCGCCATGTTCACGATGCCCGCGATTTCGACGATCGCCTCGTCGCGCCCGGGAAAGTTCTTCGCGAGCACGCGGTGGAGAAACGACTTGTGGTGCTCGTAGACTTGCAGGTAGCGGTCGCGGCTCGCCTGCGACGACTCGCCATCCGCGAGCCCGACCGCCGCCGCCTTCACGGCCGGCACGAAACGATCGGGGTTCACGGGCGCGAAGATCTCGATGGCGTCGTAGTATTCGGGGAATCCCCGGTCGTTCATCCGGCCCGTGCGATCCTGATACGCCCACTCCTCCAGATCGATCGACGACTCCCAATACACGGCCTCGACGATCTTGTAGAAAAACTCCTGATTGAGGCGAAACACGCGCTGCGTGAACTCGTGAACGAAGGTGATGGTCGCGGGCTTGCCCAGGTACTCGATCAGATGGCGGCGGTCCGGCGGCATGTAGAGGCGCGGATCGGCGGGCAGATTGCCGTCGTACATCTCGTCGAACCGCTCGATACGCATGTGGCGCTTGGCGAAGAGCACCAGCATGGTGAAGTCGAGTTCGAGAAGCCGAGCGATAAAGGCGTCGTCCGAAAGGCCCATGAGCACCGTGAACCAGTGGCGCGTGGACTTGTCGCGCAGGTCGTCCTTATCCCAGCACTCGAAATCGAAGACGCCCTGGATCTGCTCGCTCGTGCACATCTCGAGCAGCTCGACGGCGTCGTCTTCGCCGAGCTGCTTGACGAGCAGGTACGCATCCTCGACGGGCAGATGACGCACGACGCGGGCCGGCTCGGGGTGGTCGAAGATGAGGGCGTACGCCTCTTTCGCGGGCCGACGGCGGATGATGCGCGCGGCCTTCTTGGGGTGCGACGTCACGACGGCGTCGCGGATCTCGGATTTCGTGAGCTTGGCCATGTCGTTCCGGTTTCGCGGGCGTTTCACCGCACCGCGCAAGGGCCGCCTCTATGACACAAACGTTTTTTCGGGTAAAGGCGCGCGGTCATGGTTTTCACGTCGTTCCTGGTGCGAATGGCACGGCGTCCATCCGACCGCGAAGGATTTCGACATGGCTTGGCTCTGGCTGTTACTCGCGGGGCTGCTCGAAACCGGCTGGGCCGTCGGTCTGAAATACACCGACGGGTTCACGCGGCTTTGGCCGAGCGTCGTCACGATCGCGATGATGATCGGCAGCTTCGCGCTGCTGTCGCAGGCACTGCGCGCCATCCCGATCGGCACCGCCTACGCGGTGTGGGTGGGCATCGGCGCGGCGGGCACGGCGCTGCTGGGCATCTGGCTCTTCGACGACCCGGCGACGCCGACGCGCCTCGGATTCATCGCCCTGCTGGTCGTGGCGATCGTCGGCCTGAAAGTCGTGGGATAGCCGCCCGTTTCGCGGCCCGCCGAACCAAAAACGCAGGGACGAAACCGCCCTGCGTTCGGTCCCTATCGAAGGTCCGGCCTAGGAAAACGACTTGCCGCAGCCGCAGGACATGCGCGCGTTGGGATTCTTGAACATGAATCCCTGACCGCCGAGGCCGCCCTGGTAGTCGAGCTCGATGCCCGTCAGCGAAAAGTAGCTCTCGGAGTCGCACAGGATCTTGATCCCCTCGCATTCGAACACCTGATCGTTCTCCCCGACCTTGGTGTCGAAGTGCATGATGTACGAAAGGCCCGAGCAGCCGCCTTCCTTCACGCCGATGCGAAGAAACGCGCCCTCGTTGAGCCCTTCCTGCGCCATCAGATTGCGAATTTCGTTCGCCGCCGTCTGGCTCACGCTGATATCGGTCTCGGCCATGGGTCTCCTCCCGCGGTCCGGGCTCTTCGCCCGGGATGGTGTTCGTCTCGAAGCGGCAAAATCGCCCGCTGGATGTCGGATATTACACGATCGCGTTTTTTCGCGTCTATGATCGAAATCAACGAACGAAGCCCGTCGACGCGGGGATTTGTCGCGTTCAATACCTGGGACACGCCGCCATGGCGATGCCCTGCTTGCCACCGGTGAGTTCCGACAGCGGGTCCGTCTGAGAAAACGCCATGAAGTACTGATCGAACTCGGTGCGGATGACGCTGGGCGACGATTCCGAATACGCGAGGTACTGCGACACGCCGTCCAACGTGAGCGCGAAGCGTTCCGACAGGACCGGATTCACGTCGAACTCCTCGCCATCCTCGATGTCGATCATCTCATCGTACGCGCCCGCCACGCCGACCGACGTCTCGGCGTTGACGGGGTCCCCCACGGGATTGCCGGTGTAGTAGAGCAGGAGCAGGTTGCGATCGACCGGACGCGTGAACAGCGGGCTCGGGCTCGCCACCGCTCCCGCGTAAGGATCGCGTTCGTCGTAACCCTGCCAGGGCTGCGTGGGACCGAGGATGTAGAAGACGTCGCCGGGGGTGTCCTTCGAGTTGCGGCCGTGCGCGTCGCGCTTGGTCCACGTCACGCCGTTTTCGCTGTCGGCATAGCCGATGAATCGGCCCGCGAACTGCGAAAACTCCGTCTGCTTCGCCCAGCCGCCCGAGTAATACATGCGATAGCGATCCGCGAAACGCACCACCGACGGCGCGCCAACGTGTCCGTCTTCCCAATTCTGATCGCCGGTCACGACCGGGCCGTCGTGCTTGGTCCACGTCACGCCGTCGCCGCTGGTTGCGTAGCCGATGCCCGTGCCCACGCCGCCCGCGTACCACATCTCGAAACCGTCGCCCTTCGCGCGAACGGTCGGCGCGCCGACGCACCCGTTCTCCCAATCCTGATCGGCTTCGAGCACCGGCTTGCCGTCGTTCACCCACTCGTAGGTGAGCGTGTCCGTCGAGCGTCCGACGAGGATGTCCGCGCCGGTCGGCACCTTCACACCGTCCTTCATGCGCCAGAACCGCCGCTCGAAAAACACCCAAAAGTACCCGTGCGCCTTCACCAGCGAGGGCTCGACGTAGTCGAAGTCCCCGTCGGAGATGAAGATGAACGGTTGCAGGCCGCCCTGATCGGGATCGAGGTCGATCTTGGCCCACGGCTTCACCCCCGAGTACGGCCACGACGTGACGCCGCCGATGATGTCGCCCTGCGTCCCGCACGCGATGCCCCACGCCGTCGTCGCGGCGACCAGCAGCGCCAGCGACGTCCACCAGATCGTCCGCGTTTGTCGTTTCATCACTGAAACCTCAACACGAATCCGCCGCCGACCACGTTGGCCGTGCCGCGAAACTCCACGTCGCCCACGTCGTTCGTCGCCGATTCCTTGTGCATGATGCGCGGTTCCACGTAGTGGAACTGGTCGTAGATGTTGATCGAGATCGGGGCCGGGAAGACCTCGGAGAACTCCGCAAAGGTGAAACCGAGGCCCGCGCTGAAGATGTGCAGGTCGGAATCGTAAAGGTTGAGCGGCCCCGTCTGATCGGGAGCGGGAGTGGGACGATAGACGTAACCGCCGCGCAGGTGGAGCTTGAAGACCGTGTCGTCGACGGCGGCGTACTCGGTACCCATCGCGACGCCGATGATGTCGTGCAGCTTCGGCTCGGGGATTTCGAGATCCGGTCCCGTGGGGAAGACCTCGCCGAAATCGCCCTCCATCACCGCGTTCGAGTTCGCGACGTTGGTCTTCATTTCGGAGTAGGCGTAGTGCGTCGCGTCGAGCGAAAGCAGCCAGCGTTCGCTCGGCTGAAGCGCGACGCCCAGCTCGATCTGACGCGGCGAAAAGTGCGTGAAACTCAGGACCTGCAACACGAGGCGACCGTCGTGAAAGACGACGATGCCATTGTCCATCAGCACCTTGAGTTCGGGGAACGCGATGCGGTTGGGCAGGCCGAGCTGCTGCTCGCGCTTGGAGCGATACGACAGGCCGATCGTCAGCCAGTCGGTCGGCGTGAACATCGTTCCGAAATTCGGAACGAGGTCGCCGGCAAGCCGCGATGTGAGATTGCCCTCGGCGGGCTTGTCTTCGTACAGCGCGAAATCGACGCCGCCGATATTGCCCGACACGAAGCTGGCGCCCACGCCGACGGACCACCACGGGAAGATTTCGCCGCCCGCGCCCAGCAACGTGGCCTGCGTGTGGTTTTCGTTGTTGTAACGCAGCACGTACGGCGAGGTGCGCGTGGGGAGCATGAAGCGCATGAAGTGGTCGTCGGGCGTGTAGATCGACCCGGCGATGCGCAGTCGGCGGTTCATGACGGTCTTGCCCACGATCGCGCCGAAGCTGACACCGCGCTCGGAGTCGATGTCGGCCTGTTCGTCGTTGAAGGTGATGACCATGTCGCCGCGCTTGTATCCGAGCTCGATGTGGAACGGATACGCCCGCACGAGGGCGGCGGTGTTGTAGTAGAGCGCCGAGGTATCGCCGCCGACCGCCGCGTACGCGCCGCCCATGGCAATCGCGCGCGGGCCCATGCCGAAGGTGTCGTAGGGCGTCGCCCACGCCGCCGCCGGCAGGCTCGAAACGATCAGAATGGCGATCCACGCGCGCTTCACATCCGCCTCAGTTGTAGTCGAAGTACCAGGTCACGTTCGCGCCCATGCCGTAGATCCACCCGCCGACGTCGATGCGGGGATAGCCCGGGTTGTCGGCTTCGACGCTCGTGTCCTTGTAGAAGACGCGGGGCACGAGGTAGTGCATCTGTCCGAAGAGCTGGAGCGTGAACGGGCCGGCGAACTCGTAGTTGCCGATCCGGAACCATTCGAAGGCGAGTCCCGCCGACCCGATGTGGCGGTCGGAGTCCAGATAGTTGGTCACACCGGTCTGGGCGGGCACGGGCGAGGGGTCCCAG
>CAZPJD010000027.1:0-37732 GCA_964586775.1 uncultured bacterium
CGCCCCGCGATGTCGATCGCGCGTGCCCCCCGTCCTCGACGATCTTCACCGTGGTCAGAAACGGAACCATGCCGCGCCGCCACACATTGGCGTCGCGCTTGCGCCGCCGGCCCACCGTCCCCGTGTCCTCAGGCATGGGCCCGGCGTAAAGAGCCTTCAGCAGGATCGTATCCCCCACCGCGACGTCGGCGGAAGACCGAAAGCTGCATGTCGAATCGCCGAGCACCTCGAATTCCTCGACCGGGATCTCCTTCACCTCAATTCCTTCGAGGTTTCGGGTGTCAATCTTCGTCTTTCCCATGGCGTACCTCCCTGGCGCGCGCGATGCGGAGTTCGGAGATGCGATTTCGTGTTCGTCCCGAGCGAGCCGAACGCCCGGTGAAGAGCAACATCCGCGCCAAGAGCCTCGAATCTCGCAGATAACTGAATTCACTACTAGAAATATTTCTAGATCATGTTACAGGCGACGCTTTGAGACAGATACGAGACACCGAGTGTCTTAAAACTGTCTCATGCGTCTCAAGCTGGTACGGAGGTTCGCTCAGTCGAGATCGGCGATCCGAAGTCTCGCGAGGTGGCGGTAAAACGTCGCGCGACCGATGCCGAGATTTTTCGCCGCGAGCGATCGGTTTCCGCCGGCGGCGCGAATGGCCGCGATGTACCGTTCCCGATTGTCGCCCTGCCCGCTTTCGACATGAGACGGCACGGGATTCAGGAACTCCGGCGGAAGGTCCTCGACGCGGATCAGGTTTCCCGCGCTGCTGACCGTGGCGTACTCGACGGCGCTGCGCAATTCGCGGACATTCCCCGGCCACGGATACTCCAGCAGCGCGCGCATCGTTTCCGCATCCAAAGACGACACCGACTTGCCGAGCGCCGATCGGCTCATGGCCAGAAAGTGCCGGATGAGAAGCGGAATGTCCTCGCGGCGTTCGCGCAGCGGAGGCAAATGGATGCGCATCACGCGGATCCGATAGAGCAGGTCCGCGCGAAAGCGACCCTGGGTCACCTCCGAGGTGAGATCCCGGTGCGTGGCCGTCAGGATGCGCGCGTCGCACTTCTGGGGCTGCGTGTCGCCCACGCGGGTGAATTCGCGTGTCTCCAGTACGCGTAGCAGGCTCGACTGCATCGTGGGAGAGATGTCGCCGATCTCGTCGAGGAAAATGGTGCCCCCCTCCGCGGCGGCAAAGAACCCACGGCGGTCCTCGATGGCGCCTGTGAACGAGCCGCGTCGATGGCCGAAAAGCAGGCTCGCCAGCAGCGAATCGGGCAAGCCCGCGCAGTTGACCGCCACGAAGGGCGCCGACGCGCGCGGACCCGCATTGTGGATCGCGCGGGCCACGAGTTCTTTGCCGGTGCCCGTCTCGCCTTCGATGAGCACGGTCCAGTCGAGCGGTGCGACCTCGTGTATTCGGCGCGCGATCGTGGCGATTTCCTTCGATCGTCCGACGATCTCGGGAAAGTCGGATTTTTCGTCGAGCGCCCGGCGCAGCTTGTATTCCTCGGACCGGTCGTAGAGCAGCAGAATCGCGCCCTTGGGATTTCGCGGGTCCTCGCACGCCTCCAGTTCGATCCAGAACACATCCCTGCCCGGATCGCCGAACGACACCGTAATGCGCGATCGCGACGTGGCGGGCGTGCGGAGCAGCTCGGCGACGGCATCCGAGTCCGCGCCGCGCAGTCGCAGCATCGCGGTCCACGGTCGCCCGGCGATATCGGCGTCGCCGACGCCCGTAAAAAGACGGGCCGAACGGCTCATGAACGTAACCTGCCCCTCGCCGTCCAGCGTCACGATCCCGAGATCCAGCATGTTCATAATGGCGAGCAGATCATCGTGCGACTTGCGCGTATCGCGATAGACGTGCTCGAGGGTCGCCTGAGACTGGAATCGCTCGATGGCGTAACGCACGACCCGGCGAAGCAGCAGCCCGGTCATCTCGGCCTTGGCCAGGTAGTCCTGCGCGCCCTGCCGGAGCGCGAACGCGGCGAGCTGCTCATCCTCGATTCCGGTCAACACCACGATCGGCGCGGATCGGAAATCGCGCCGCAGTCGATAAAACGTCTCGATCCCGTGGCTGTCGGGCAGCGAAAGATCGAGCAACACGACATCGACGCCGCCGTGCCGCGCGACGACGATTCCTTCGTCGAGGGTTTCGCGCCAGACGAGATCCCACGTCGGCTCGGCGTCGCGCACGTACTCGCGAATGAGCCGGGCATCGGCCGGATTGTCCTCGATCAACAGCAGGCGCATCCGCGCTACATCCCGTCGTTCCATCCCGCCGTGCGTCAATTCGCGGGAGCCCGTGAAGGAAAGGTCACGAAAAACGTGGATCCGACTCCTGGAGCGGACTCGGCCCAGATTTGCCCGCCATGTATTTCGGCAATTTTCCGGCATATCGAAAGCCCGATTCCGCTGCCGTCGTATCGAGAACGGGGATGAAGCCGCGCAAACATGGCGAAAACGCGCTCCGCAAACTGCGGCTCGAATCCCACCCCGTTGTCCGCGACGGAAACCGTAACGCCCTCGCCCGTACGGATCGCGCGGATCTGCACGATCGCGTCGCGATCCAGCGACCGGAATTTCACCGCGTTGCCGACGAGGTTCTGAAACAGACGACCGAGCAGGATTTCGTCGCCCCGCACGCGCGACATTTCTCCGACGTCCACCACCGCGCCGGCCTCGCCAATGGCCCCGTCCAGTGTCCGAATCGCTCCGTCCACGACGCGACGCAGGTCCACCTCCCCGAATTGCACCAGGTCGGAACGCACACGCGAATATTCCAGAAGATCCGAGATGAGCCGCCGCATCCGGTCCATGCCATCCAATGCCAGACGAATATACTCGTCCGCCTCCCCGTCGAGACGACCGGCGTAGCGCTTTTCGAGAAGTTGCAGAAACCCGGTGACATTGCGAAGCGGCGCCTGCAGATCGTGGCTGGCCACGTAGGCGAACTGCTGGAGTTCCGCATTCGAGCGCGCCATCAGCTCCTCCGTCTTTTTCCGCTCCGTGACGTCGCGCCCGACAGACTGGTACTCCGCGAGGACGCCCTTGTCGTCGAAGAGGGCGTGGTGCGTCCACGCCTGCCAGCGCAACGCCCCCGACGCATCCGCCACGCGATGTTCGAAATGCTCCACGGGATTTCCGGGCGTGAGCCGAGAAAGGAGCGCGAAAAGCGCCTCCCGGTCATCCTCGCGGATGTTATCGGCGAATGACGAACCGAGCAGGCTCGACGACGACCGATCGCGAAAGCGACCGTAAGCGCCGTTCGCGAACGTCAACGTCGCGTCGGGCCGAAACCGGCAGACCATGTCCGCCTGATCCTCGACGATGGCCCGGTATCGGGCTTCGCTCGCGCGAAGATGAATCTCGGCGAATTTCGGTGCGGTGATGTCGATCACGCTGCCCGTCAGCTTCAGCGGCAAACCGTGGCCGTCGCGCACGAGCAGCGCCTCGTCGCGAATCCACGCATATCGGCCGTTACGGTGCCGGGTGCGATATTCGATCACGTTGCGACCGCGTTCGAGGGTGTCGGCGAGGAACTTGAAGCAGGACTGACGATCGTCGGGGTGGATGCGCTCGAACCAGAAGCCGCGACGCGAGAGATAATCGCCCGCGGAAAATCCCGTGAGCCGTTCGACGTTCTCGCTGACGAAGGTTTTCTCGAAACCGGCATCGGGCCGACAGCAATAGATCACCGCCGGGCTCGACAGCAACAGCGAACGCAGCCGTGCGAGCAGGTCGGGGGATTCGCCGTCGTGATCCCCGGTCAACGCAACCGCTCCGGCGCAACGGGAGGTTTGACGTCGCCCGGACGGCGATTCATGCGCAGCGCGCGCCGAGCGAGTTCGGCCTCGACCTCGCCAGGCGAAACCCCCGCGCGGGCGAGCGCCACCCACGCAAAATACAGCACGTCGGCCGCCTCACCCCGCACGTCGGCGGCGCTAGACGCGGCGGCGAGTTCCGCCGCCTCTTCGAGCAGCTTGCCGCGCAGCATGTCGGGCGAGTCGAGCAGTCGCCGGGTGTACGACCCCGGCGGCGCGTCGAGAGCACGCTCGCGAAGCTTTGCGAACAGCGCCGAAAATCCCTCGCGCCCCGCCCAGGCATTCGGCCGCGACACATCGATCGCCGGGCCCTCCACGCGATATCGCAGCGCGCGCCCGCCCCGGTCCATCTCGACCGCGATCAACGCCCCGCCGAATGGCTCGACGGACGTGTCGGGGGTTGCGGCCATGTGAACGTGGCGCTCCATCATCGAGCGTTGGATCGAATCGGGCTTCGACCAGCCCCACGCGATCGCGACGCCGAGCCCGTCGCACAGCAGCGTCAGCAGCGGCGCGTCGCCCGGTCGCGCGATCCGCGCGCAAAACGCACGCGCCTCAAGATCCGCGGAGCACGAATGGGCGTTTCGAATCGCGACCATCGGAAAGTTCGCCGACGCGGAATCGAACGACGCGCCGTCGCACAGGATCACGCGCGCTCGCGGATCATCGGCACCCGATGTCGAATCCGACGTCCAAATCGTTCCCGCCGAGAGGGATCGCGGGAGCGCGTTTGCATCCGGCTCCAGCAAGCCGATTCGATCGCCGGGAATGTCGGGCGGAAGGTTCGCAAGAACAGGGAACCGGAGTACGACCGAGAGCGCCCCCTCGTCGAGCAGACGACATGCGAGTTCGACGTCTCGACAATCCAGTACGTGCGTGGGACGTTCGCGGACGATCGCCACGAGGCGTTCGGCGTCCGCGCTGGAGACTTCCGCGTCGCACAAATCCACCGCTCGCGGAGCGGCGAGCGGCGCGATCCACCACGGACCCTCGACGGCGGCGCGGCGATCGGCCTCGCGGTCGCGGGGAATTTCGGCGAACGGCACGATCGGAATCAGCACGACGACTCCAGCGGGTCGAACGCGCCGAATCGCGCCGCGCACCGCTCGATCGCGCCATCTTCGACACGCCTCGCAAGCGCGGAAAGGTCCGCCGAGAGCGAACGATCCCGGGTGACGGTCGGGAACACGGTTTCGATCTCGCGCAACACCGCCTCGCCCGCTTCGCACAATCTTCGATCCGCCTCGGGAACCTCGTGCCGCGCGAGCTTCACCTCGCCCGACGCCGAGCGCGATCGCGACGGCAGCCATGGCGTGGCGCGCCGGATCGCCGCGGCCTGCGACGCGAAAGCCAGTTCGACCGCCAGCGCTTCGGCCAACCGTGGAATCGCGTCGTATGCGCGGATCGCGACGCCCGCCGCCATGCTGACGTGATCCTCTTGCCCCGCGTCGGTCGAGATGCTGAACAGGTGCGTGGGCATGCACTCGCCCCACAGACGATTCGCGAGCGACGCCGCGACGTACTCGGGCACCATCATGCCCGACGACGCGGACTGGATCGCGCTCCATTCGGGATCGTCGGTCGGCCCGGGCCATTTCAGATCCGCGCCGAGGCCGCGATTGCGCGCCTCATCCACGTATCGCGCGCAGCGGGCGGAAACGAGCGACGCGATCATCGCGGATGCCTGAAGCAGACCGTACAGATCGATGGCGACCGGCATGCCGTGGAAGTGCCCGCCCGAGACGATGTCAGTGAAGACACCACCCTTGTCCGGCAGCAGGATCGGATTGTCCGTCACGCTGTTCGCTTCGATCGCGAAGGTCTCGCTCGCGCGGTCGATCAGCGTGCGTGCCGCACCCAGAATCTGCGCCGCGCAGCGAATGTTGTAGGGGTCCTGAATCTCGCCGTCGATGTCGTAGGGCCGGTGCGCCTCGCGGATGGGCGAGTTTGCGATGAGCGCGCGTAGCACCGCCGCCGTCTTCACGCCGCCCGCGTGGGGGCGCAGCGCGTGCAGGTCCGCGCGCCACGGGGTATCGGCGCCAAGCATGACCTGCGTCGTGAGCGAAGTGGCCACGCACGCGGTGCGCCAGAGCGTCTCCATCCGCGCCGCCGCGAGCACGCCGTACGCCGTGCTGAACTGCACGCCGTTGCTGAGCGCAAGCCCTTCTTTCATTTCGAGCGCGAGCGGCGCGATCCCGGCGCGGGCGAGCGCCGTGGCCGCGTCCATCCGTTCGCCACCGACAAAGACCTCGCCCTCGCCGATCAGCCCGAGCGCGATGTGCGAGAGCGGGGCGAGATCGCCGCTGGCCGACACCGAACCGAAACGCGGCACGACGGGCGTGATGCCCGCGTTGAGAAACGCGACGATCTGCCGCGGCACATCGGCGCGCACGCCCGAGTGACCGCGAGCAAGAGACCGGGCGCGCATGAGCATCGCCGCGCGGATCACGCGAATGGGCGCGGGTTCGCCGACGCCGCTCGCGTGCGATCGGATGAGATTGCGCTGCAACTCGGCGGCGCGATCGGCATCGACCGCGAGGCGGACATTGTGGCCGAATCCGCGATTGAAACCGTAGGCGGGAACGTCGCGCGACGCGACGAAATCGACGATCTGTCGCCGCCGCTCGTCGAGCAGCCGCCCCGTTTCGTCGTCGAGTTTTACCGATCGGCCGTCTTCCGCGACGGCGCGGATCTCTTCGAGCTTGAGATCGCGGTCGTGGCGGACGATCACGTCGGTCATGGGGTCGTCTCCGGCGAGACGCCGACGAGCGCTCGAAAGCGTTCGAGGTTTTCGAGATTCGGACGAAACACGAAATCCGCCGCCGTGGCGACCACGCCCGTGCAGCCCTCGTCGCGCAATTTGCGCGACGCCGCCTGCACCACGTCGCGACGGCACAGCCACACCAGTTCGCGCGTGCCATCGGGTTGCGCCTCGCCTTCGGCGGGCAGAGCCGTCATGGGCGAGCAGCGAAAGTCCCCCTCGTTCAGCGCGTCGAAGATCGCACGAGCCCGCGCGCGCGGCGCCCAGGCGCGCAGCACCAACTCGTTCGACGCGGCCATGCGGCTCTCGACGAGATCGACGATCCGCGCGAGCGCGGCCCACCGGGCCGGATTCCAATGCCCGGGGTTCGCCGACGCCATCAGGCCCGCCTGCGAATCCACGAGGGTTCCGTCGTCGAGTTCCTTCAGGTGGTTTTGCGCGAGCGTCGCGCCGGTCGACGACAGATCGACGATCAAGTCCGCCGCGCCGGACGCGGGCGCGCCCTCGGTGGCGCCCAGCGAACGCACGATCATGTAATCGCGCACGCCGTGACGCACGAAGAAGTCGCGCGTGAGCCGCGGGAATTTCGTCGCCACGCGCAGGGGTCGCCCGTGACGCACGCGATAGATCGACGCGACCTCTTCGAGGTCGTGCATCGTCGTCACGTCAATCCACACGCGCGGCACCGCCACCACCAAGCGCGCGTGGCCGTAGCCGAGATCGGGAATCAGGCGGAATGTCGCCGCCGCGTCCGAGGCGTTTTCGAGACGCAGATCCTCTCCCGTGACGCCGATCTGCGCGCCGCCCGATTCGAGCCGCTCGGGGATTTCGTCGGCGCGAAGCAGCAGCACGTCCACGCCCGCGACGCCGTCGAGGGTGCCAACGTAATCGCGGCCCGGTCCCGAGGGCCGAAAGCGAAGACCCGCCGAACGCAGGAACTCGAGTGTTTTTTCGTGCAGCGTGCCCTTGCTCGGCAGCGCCAACGTCAGGCGATCGGCGTGCGCGCGCGTCATGGCCGTTCTCCCGCCGTCGCGAATGCGAGGCGCGTGACTGACAGGGCGAATCCCGCCGAGGGGATGTCGACGCCCGCGCCGAGCGAGCGCAGCAGTCCGTCGTATCGTCCGCCGCCACCGACGACGAAATCGCCATCCGGACCGTGCGCGCGAATCTCGAACACGAGCCCCGTGTAATACTCGAGTTCGCCGCGCAGACCGAGGTCCCAGACGATTCGCGTCGCATCGACGCCGGATTCCGAAAGCGCGATGAGCCGCGCCTCGGCGCGATCGACCGCGCGCTCACCCTCACCCGCCCCCCACCGCCGCATCCATGCGCGCGCGGCGGCCAAAACGGAGTCGCCATCGCCGCGAATGAGGTTCCAATCACGCAGGGCCGCGGCGATCTCGGCGCTCACCGATTCGCCCGCGGCGTTCTCGGCCTTGGCGGCGAGCCGCTCGGCGATCTCTTCGGCGGTGCGCGCACCCACGTGACGCACGTTGACGAGGGACAGAATCTCCTCGACGAGCGCGCGGGACGACTCGGCGCCCAGCGCCGCGAGCCGTGAGTCGGCATCGTCGCGCGCATCGACGCTCGCGCCCTTCGAGGTGAGCGCGCCCAGTGCGGCCTCGAACTGCTCGGTCCGCCACAACTGGCGCAGTAGCCGCGCTCGCGAACGTTCGGCGATGGGCGCGGCGCGGACGGCCTCGGCCGCTAGCCCCAGATCGCCCGCGACGATGCGCGCGTGCGGCGCCCCGGCGGCATCCGCCGCGGCAAGGGCGAAGGCGAGAATCCGAGCGTCCGTCGCGGCGGCGTCGGCATCGCCGATCCACTCCGCCCCGGCCTGCACGTACTCGCGCGGCGGCGTGGCGAGGTCGGCCTCGGTCGCGTAACGAAAAACCGGGCCGATGTAGGCGAGCCTCGCGGCAGGCGCGCCGCTCGCCGCGTTTCGATCGAGATAGAGCCGCGCCGTGGGAATCGTGAGCTCGGGACGCAGGCAGACCTCGCGCCCGCCCGGATCCTGAAAGACGTACATCCGCTGGCGAATCGCCTCGCCCGATCGCGCGAGAAACGGGCCGGGTTCGGCCAGGATCGGCGGATGCACAAGCGCGAATCCGCCCTCGTCGAACAGGCGTTCGAGCGCCGCGCGGATCTTTCGCGCCGCGGCCATTGTCGCGCCCTCGACATCCCGGGTTCCGGGCACGAGTCCCGTGGGCGTCATCTCATCTCCCCAGCATCTCGCGGATCGTTCGCACGAGATCCGCGCGCGGCACCGACCGCTGCGCCGGCTGGCCCTTGCGCCACTCTTCGCGATCCGCGATGTCCTTGGCGAGCGCCGCGCCGAGGCGCATGTCCTTGATCGTCACCTCGCCGCGCGCAAACTCATCCTCGCCCGCGATGATCGCGATCGGCGCGCGCCGTTTGTCGGCGTATTTCATCTGCGCGCGGAATCCGCCAGTGCCCAGATACATCTCGGCCCGCACGCCCGCGTCGCGAAGCTCCGAGGTCATCCGCTGATACTCGGCGAGTCGGGGGGCGTCCATGACGGTGACCACCACGGGCGCGTCGGCGTCCGACACGTCGATGCGGCCGAGCAGACGCAGCGCCGCGAGCAAGCGATCGACGCCGATGCTCGCGCCCGTCGCGGGCACCTTGTCGCCGGTGAAACGCTCGACCAGATCGTCGTATCGGCCGCCGCCGGCGACCGATCCGAACGAGACCTTGCGCCCGGCGTCATCCACTGTCTCGATGGTCAGAACCGCCTCGAAGACCGGGCCCGTGTAGTATGCGAGCCCGCGCACCAGGCCCGGGTCGAACTTCACGACATCGGAACCGAGGTTCATTGCCGTGAGCAGGGCGTCGATACGTTCGAGTTCATCGACGCCTTGTACACCGATCTCGCTCGATCCCACGAGCGTCCGGAAGACATCGCACGTGGCCGCGCGATCGGCACCCGCCGCGCCCAAAAACGCGATCACCGCGTCGATCTGGGCCGAGGGCAACTCCGCCCCGCGCGTGAAGTCGCCCGAGGGATCCTTGCGCCCCTTGCCGAGCAGCTCGCGAACGCCGTCGATGCCGAGTCGATCGAGCTTGTCGATCGCACGCAGCACGGTCATCCGCAGCGCGTCGTCCTCGGGCACGGCGGCGTGCTCCAAGATGCCGCCCAGGATCTTGCGATTGCTCACGCGAATCTCGAACTCGCCCGGCCGGATCCCAAGCTCGCCCAAGGCTGCGGCCAGTACCGCGCACGCCTCGGCGTCTGCCGCGGGCGACGCGCTGCCCACCGTGTCGAAATCGCACTGCGTGAATTGGCGGAAGCGCCCGGGGCCGGGCTTTTCGCGCCGCCAGACGGGACCGACCTGAAAACGCCGGTAAGGCTTGGGAAGCTCGTTGCCGTACTGCGCCACCACGCGTGAGAGCGGCGCGGTCAGGTCGTAACGCAGTGAGAGCCACTGTTCGTCGTCGTCGCGCAGGGCGAATACGCCCAGATCGGGCTGATCCGCCTCGGGAAGGTACTTTCCCAGCACGTCCAGGTATTCCATCGCCGGGGTTTCGAGGGGTTCGAAACCGAAGCGGGCGTAAACGGTCGTAATCGTATCGATCATCCGCCGCCGGGCGGTGACGTCCGCGGCGAAGGAATCGGCGAATCCGGCCGGCTGCCGGGGGATGGGGCGGTCGTTCGGCGCGCTCATGGCGTGTCCAGGTTTGCTCGGATTCTCGTTCGAGTCGGAAAAAAAGCCAATTGAGTCGCCTCAATTGGCCAAAATACTGCGGGAGGGAATCGAACCCACGACCTCCTGATCCACAGTCAGGCGCTCTAGCCAGCTGAGCTACCGCAGCCCAAAAAGCGCGCGGATATTAGCGACTTCGTCCGTGTGTGGCAAGCCGCGATGGACATGTTGAAACGCCCGGAAATCCTTGGATTTTCCCTCGTTTTCGGCCATCCGGCCGCGACGCGCCAAACCTGGAAACGCCGCGTGAAACGTCTCACGCAACGCGCCCCCATGCTTGAGTTTCGGCCCGTTTCACCGATATGTTGTGTGCACCCTTCGGGAGTCGCCATGTCCGCCGAGCCGTTGGAATTTGAAAGAATTCCCCGCGTTTACCTGACGGTGGCGTGCAACTACTCGTGTTTCTACTGCACCAACGCCCTGCCGCCCCGCAAGCTGATCTCCGCCGAACGCTGGATCGATGTGCTGAACCAGCTCCCGGGCGACGAGGTCATCTTCACCGGCGGCGAGCCCACGCTGCACCCCGGATTCGCCCAGATCGTGAACGGTATCAAGCAGACGCAGATCCGCGCTTACACCAACATGTCGTGGGATGTGTCGCTGCTCGACCGGCTCGAAAAGCGCATCAAGGTCTTTGCGTCGTTCCACCCGGGTCAGAAGAAGTCCGACACCGCCGAGGCCATCTCGGACAAAGCGGTCGAACTGCTGCGTCGCGGGCACAGGATCCTCGATATCCACTCCATCGCGGCGAATGGCGACCTGAGCGAGGCGGTGGAGATTTTCGCCCGCAAAGGCTTGAAGCTGCGCATCGAGCCCGACATGTGGGAGGTCATGAAGACCATCGTCCCCGACCGCCAGGTGAGTTGCCGGATCGACCGCTACTTCCTCGGGCCCGAGGGGCATCGGTACATCTGCATCAAGAAGCTGGAGGTCGGCGACCCCACCGGCATCGTCGGTCACAACCGCCTCGAGGCCGAGTTGCCCTGTCACATCCACGGGGAGTGCCGACCCTGCGACGTGCGCGTTTATCGCGTGCGCCCGCTCGTCGGGGCCGGCGCGGATCTCGCCGCCGCCGCCGGTTGACGCTCCGCGCAATTCATTCATGGACGACCTGCCCGGCAACTTCGACGCCAATCTGAAAGCCATCGAATCGCGCGACGCCGCGCTCGCCGAATACCTGCGCGCCCATGAGGATCGATTCGATCTGGAACTGACGCCCGCCGGGGACGACGGCTGGTCGCTCGTCGTTCATCGCGATGGCACGTCCGTGCGCTGGACGTCGGCAGATTCTCCGCGCGAAGAGGCGGTGCGTTACGTGGATGCGAATCTGCCGGGTGCGCCGGGATTCGCGCCCGTGCTGATGGTCGGCGTCGGCGTCGGCTACGAAGCGGTCGAGTTTTTTCGGCGCCTCCACAAAGAGCCGGGCGGGCGGTGGCAGGCGATGTACCTCGTCGAGCCCGATCCCGAGATCTTCAAGGCCGCGCTCCACGTCGCCGACTGGCGCGAGATCGTGGCCGCGCCGCACGTGCGGCTGTTTGTCGGCCCGGATGCCGTGCATCGTCTTCGCGAGTTTCTCGCGGCGGATGACATGAAGCCGTTGCCGCTGTCGGTGTGCGTGCGCGGACAGGCCGAGGCGGCGAAGGCGGCGTCCGTCGCGATCGGCGAGGTTCTCCGAGGCCGCGTGGAGAACGCGAAGCGACTCAAGCAGGCGGTGGACGATTTCTATCGAGCGCAGCCGGCCCAGTTCTGGCTGAATGCCGATTCGTGGCGCGTGCTGCTCATCAGCAGCGGGTGGTCGCACTTTGTGCAGTACGCGAACCGCGACATCGCCCAGGCGCTCTCCGCGCTCGGCCACGACGCACGAACCATCGCCGAGCGCGATCGCGAGGACAGCCTGACCGGTCCCGCGCTGCTCGCCGCGCTCGACGACTTCCGGCCGCACCTCATCCATCACATCGATCACATGCGCTTCGAGTCGGCCGCGATCTATCCGCCCGACCTGCCCTTTCTCACGTCGATGCTCGATTACTTTCCCTCGCTCGAAAACGCCGACGCCGCAAAGAAGCTCGGTGATCGCGATTTCGTGACCGGTTACTGCGCGCATTGGGCGATGTACGGATACGACGCCGCGCGCCTGTTGCCGCAGGAGCCGCTGGTCAACGAACGCATCTTTCGCCCGCTCGATTCCGGCGACGCGGCACTCGACCCCTTTCGCTGCGACATCAGCTACGTCAGCAACATCGGCAAGACGCCCGAGGCGTATTTCGACGACGAACGGCCGCGCATCTCCATGATGGGCGATGGCGGGAAGGCCGCGGCGGAAGAACTCTTCGAGGTCGTGCGCGCGCGATTCGCATCGGGCGACACCATCTGGACGCAGACCGAGTACGCCGAATTGCTTCGTGCGACACGGTGCGGAGCGACGCTCGCCGGCGATGTCGTCACGGCGATCGCGCACGCGTTCTTCGCGCACATCGGCAACGCGCACTTTCGGCAGATCCCGCTGGTCGCGCTGTCCGAGGCGGGTTTCGACCTGCGTCTTTACGGGCGGCATTGGGATCGCCACCCGAGGCTCGCGCGGCACGCGTGCGGCGTGCTCGAGCACGGCGAGGATCTCGCCCGGCTATTTGCCGCGTCGAAGATCAACCTGCACATCAATCAAATGGCCGTCGCGCACAACCGGCTCTACGAGGGCCTCGCGGCGGGCGCGTTCTTTTTGATCCACGCGCACCGCGACGTGAAACGCACCGGCCTCGACCTGAACGGCGTGTTATTCCGCGGGACCGACGACCTACGTGAATTGTGCGAGCGGTATCTGCGCGACGACGACACGAGGCGCGAGTTCGGCGGGCGAAATCGTGCGCGCGTGCTGGAGCGATTCACCTTCACGCGGCAATACGAGCGGACGCTGCGCGACCTGCGTTCGCGGCTCGCCCTCACGCGCATTTTCGAGCAGTGGGACGCGGCGCTCGCGCGGCACGCGGAGCCCGTGGGCGAGTTGCTGACGCGCCGCGAACTTTCCGCATGGACGACCGAGGTGGCCGGCTTCGACGCCGCCGCCGCGATGGATCGTCTCTTCGGCGAAAGCCCCGACCAGCAGGACGCGGCCTGCGCGTTTCACCGGCGACTGCTGGCAGCCGCCGAAAAGCACGACGAGCAAATCGCCGCGCACGCGACGAACAAGCACATCCGGCGCCGCGCGTTCCAATCGCGCCGCGTGCTGAATCCCGCCATCGGCGAAGACCCCGAGGGCCGCCGCATGCTCGTGCGTCTCGCGGATTTCGAGTTGCCCTTCGTCCGAACACCCTACCTGTGCGCGAGCGCGCCGGACGGTTCGCTCGTCATCCCCGATGGGTTTTCGCTTGTGGATGACAACACCGAACGAACGGCATTGCGATTCGATCCCAACACGAAGTCCGCGACACCGCTTGCGCGTGATGCGGGCCTCAATCCCGGATCGTTCGCACCCGACGGCGCTTACTTCGCGCAGTTGGTCGGTCTCGGCATCTGTCGCTACGCGGACGGTGGTCGCGACCTCGTCATCCCGACGGGGCCGGGCACCGGGTTCGATGTCGTCCTGCAAACCCTCGTGTCGCCCGGGGGCGAGATCATCCTGTGGGATCGCGATACCGGTCGCGTCGCCGTGTTTTCGCAGGGTGGAACTTGGATTCGCGATCTGATCGAGCCGCGCCGCTTCGCCGACGTGCGCGGGCTGTGCATTTGGAGCGAAGAATTGATCGCGTGCGTGGATGGCCGACTTATCGGCGTGAACATCGGCGATCCGTCTCGCGTTCGCGAGTTCCGCCGCGCGCCCTACGGTCGGTGGTGCGCGACGACCGCGACGGATTCGCGCCTGTTCGCCGCGCTCTATACGCCGATTGCGCTGAAGAACGGACGTACCGGCACGCGCGCCCGCGCGATTGCCATGTTTCGGCCCGAAGGCCATCTCGAATTCATCTGGGATGGTCAGGGCGACATGCCGCTGCCGATCGCGCTGAACGTCGTGCTTTTCGACGGGCGGCCGTGCCTCGCGATGACGTCGTTTCAGAAACGGACGACGACGATTTTCGACTTCGGCGCCGAGTAGAGCGCGCGGGTTCGATCACCATTTCGGGCCGTGACACACCCCGACGAACGTGCGTCCCGCGTCGATGATGCGCACGTCGCGAAATCCGTGCTCCAAGACGCGCTTCAACCCGCGCTCCGTGAAAATGGCCACATGGCCCGGATCGTTCACGACCTCGGTCGGTGTCGTGACCACGGCGGTGTCGCGCGTGATCCGCGCCAGTCGTTCGACGAACGCGAACGGCTCGTCGATGTGCTCGATGATCTCCCCCGCGTGGAGCGCGTCGAAGCTTTTGTCCGCATAAGTCATCGACTGCACGAGGCCGTGCTCGAACGTGACCTCGGGGTAGAGCTTTCGCGCCTCCTCGACCACGGCGAGGCAGCCTTCGAGGCCGACGATGCGCTGGGGGTTCGCGCGCTTGCGGATCTCGTTCGTCAGCTCGCCGGTGGCGCAGGCGATGTCAAGGATCTCGTCGCCGCGCGCGATTTCGCACACGAATTCCCACCTCGCCGAGGCGTCGTGAAGGTTCTCCGAGGCGAAAGTCTCCGACCTTTCGAGAGACGCAAAAAAGTCGGCGAGATGGAGCATGGTCTTATCCTTCACGCGGGGAGACTTCCCGACGAAGCCGTCGTTTTCGGCGGACGGTTCAAGAAACCAGATCTGTCGTCTTGTTCCCCGTGCCTTGGTCGAGAAGGTTGGTGTCGCAGTTTCGCGAAACACCGCGAATACTGTTGTAATTGGCATTCGGGATAATGGACACGCCCCGACCGTTTCCCGTGACGCCCGTCGTGGTGACGCCGGTGATGATCGCGTCGATCGAGTTGTAGTTCGTGGTCGAAGCCGAAAGGACAAGACCGGCTGCGATTCCGCTGGTGGTGACGGCATACGTAAAGGTGTCGATGACCAGCCGGTAAAAGCTGTACTTGGAGTTGATATTCAGGCACTGCGCGCTCTTCGTCGCCGCACCCGTGATCGACCAATCCTTCGCGACGATATCCCACGACGAATAGTCCGCCCAGAGGACAATGGAGTAAAAGTGGTCCGTGAGCCCCGTCGTCGTGGGAACAACCGTGATCTTGCAGTTTTGGGCATTGATCCGGCTGACGCTTGTGATCACGCGCAGGAGACCGTAATTCACCGAGGAATCCCCGGTCCCCGTCAGCTTAAGCCGTCCGGTCATAGTAATGTCCGTGTCGTTCGTGATCAGAAATTTCTTGCCGGCATCGAACTCGATTTGAACGCCGCCATCCGACGCCTCGAACGTAATCCACTGGTTCGACTTGGGTTGAACGTCGACGGTTTCGCTATACGTGCCCGCACAGACGTAGATCCGTTTCCCCGCGCCTTCGGTCGAGAGGGCGCTCGCGATGGACGAGTAGTCCCCGCCGGAAGATTTGACAATCGCATCGTACTCTGGGAACTTCGCAATGTAGCTCGACATTTCATACTCCTTGTTGCGGTTGGCTAACCCGAATCACAAGAATAATTATTGAAAGCCGTGTCGTTTGTCAACACACAAAAGCGGAGATCTCTTGCCGCAGCGAAAACCGCATCCCCGGGCGAGAGTGGAAGGGCTTTGGGAAAGCGGCGTGGCGAGGATGAAGTCGCCGATGCCGCTATGAAACAGGACCGCGTCGGCCATCACCCCTCCCGCGAAAGTTGATCTCCCGAATTTCCAGCTTGGCACGGGCCTCGGGATTCATGTGCGACACGCCCGGGATCATTCGCACGAGCGACTGACTCGGCATGTAGATGTTGTACCCGGCCGTGTTCAGGCGGTCCGTGAGCTGCTGCCCGACGCCGGAACTGAGCAGAGGGTCCTGATCCCAACGGCGCGGATCGATGGGATGCACGACGTACGAGAGCGCTTCGAGCGTATCGCGCGTGCCGAACCACATGCCGTCGAACCATCCCGAAAACCAGATCGACCGATCGCGAAGCGCCATGAGCGTGCCCTCTTTGGCTTGCCAGATTTGCCCGTCGCCCAGGTTGTTTCGCTGGATGTTCATGGCGATCTTTCGCGCATCGTCGATCGCGCTCCAATATTCGATCACCGCGTCAAAGAACCCTTCGCAGAGCTCGGCGTCGTCTTGCAACACGACCATCGCATCCCGCGGCGCGGTCACCATGATGCGAAACGCGTCGTTGAAGGTCTTCCAAAAGCCCCGCTTGCCGCGATTCGTTGCGTGGCGGTGCATCGCAACGGGGATCTTCGCCGAACGAATCCACTCCTCGACGCGCGAATAGTCGGCGGTCGAGGCGTCGTCGAACACGTCCACGGCGACGTCGAACCCGGCCGATTCCTGCTCGAGTTGCGCTAGCAGCACGAGGAGGTTCTCGGCGCGGTTGAACGTGGGAATGAACACGTGGAACGAACGCGGCGACGACTCCATCAGCGGTTTCGCGGGCGGCGCGAGAATCTTCGTCGGCGTATAGATCGTGCCGCCCTGCGCGCGGACCCTCAGCGCCAGTTCGAAGAGCGTAGGATGGCCGCGATAGGGTTCCCCCGGGGGTGGCGGCGCGCCCGGCGGCGGCAACTCCACGTCCATGGCCTCCCACAGACGTCGTCCCGCGAACCACGACCCGTCCACCCAACCCGAGGTGACGAAGTCGACGCCGTCGCGCTCGATCACGCCGGGGAAGACGGGGCTCCACCAACGGTAGAACGCCTTGGCGTCGCGCGGCAGATTCACCACCGTGCGGTTCGCGTCGGGAATCGCGTTCCAGATCCGTAGCACCTCGCCAAAGAAATTCGGCACGACGCGGCTGTGGTCCTGAAGCACGATCAAAAAGTCGGGCCTCTCCTCGCGGGCGATGGCGAAAATCTCATTATAGGTGCGCCACAGCCCGTCGCGGGCTCGATTTTGCGCGTGGCGCTCGTAGACGACGACGTCGGCGTGAGCCTCGGCGAACGATCGCACCGACGAGTAATCGCAGTCGGAGCAGTCGTCGCGAAAGTGAATCTTCACCCGGCGCCCGGCGGCTTGCGCGACCAGATCGCGCAGCAACGCCAAGGCGAATCGTGGGCGATTGAACGACGGCAGGAAGACGAGGAAGCTCGGATCGCCGGTCATGGCTTTACGCACCAAGCGACTTCGCCGCCGCCGCATCGAAAGCGGCGCGGTGCGTCCGCCGCGCGCACCACCTCGACCACGAAACCCACGGCGCGGTACTTGTCGTACCAGTCCGCGCCCGGCCCCCACCAATGGTCGCTCTCGCCCGGGGTGTCGAACAACTCCGTCACCGCTCCCACGATCGGCACCTCGATCATCGCCACTCCGCCCGGTTTCATCACGCGGTGGATCTCGGCGATCGCCTTGTCGACTTCGCGGATGTGTTCGAGCACGTGCGACGCCCATACCACGTCCACGCACGCGTCGCCGAGAGGCACCTCACACAGGTCGCCCTGGATGTCGATCTCACGCGCGGTGTCCGTGTCGAATCCGATGTACTTGCCGAACGCGCGCAGGTACTTCGCCACGCACGGTTCCGGCGCGACGTGCAGCACCGCACGCGACGCGGCGCCTTCCAGCAGCCCGCGCTCGCGGGCGATGAGCCACTGGTGGCGCATGCGTTCCAGCGATCGGCAAATGGGGCATCGCGCGTTCTGGCGCCCGCGATACTCCTGAAACGCGCCGACGTAGCTGCACAGTGGGCACTCGTATTCGTCGCTCATCCGCACTCCCGTCGATTACGGGGCAAAATACCCATAACGCACGCAGCCCGCGAGACGACCCACCCGCCACGCGAGCCGCGAGATAAAGTCGAGATACTCGTCGTCGTACACGCCCGGCGGCTCGCCGTCGTCCACGATCACGGCGCTCGCACCGAGCCCGCGCGCGAGGGCGTCGCGATGGGCGCGGTCGAGCGTTCGCGCCGGCGCGTGCAGGTATACGTCGTTCGCGCCGAGACTGGGCCGCGCAACATGCCGTCCATATCTCTCGTACGCGTCCGCATCGTAGATTCCCAGAACTTCGATTCCCCGCGCGCGCAGCGGGCGCAGCTTTTCGAGCAGCGCCGATTCAAAATAGTCCGACGAAACGACGATCGTCTTCATTCCCGCGGCGAGCGCCGCGTCGCGGCCGACAACTCGAAGACCGCCGAGGTCGCCCCACTTCTTCGGATCGTCGTCCACAATTCCGCCTACACCCAGTGAACGCAGATCGCGCAACCCGGCCGCGCGCTTCGTGTGCTGCCCCGCGCCATAGAGATACCATCCCGGCGGAACTGATGCCGCGATGGCGTCGAGCGCCGCCGCCAGATACTCCCCGTTCGGCGCGACGGGGATTCGAATCGCTCCGTCGAGTTGCCCTGCCGAGGCTCCGCTTCCCGCATCCGCCGAAAATACCCGCGTGGACAAACGCACGGGCGCGTTCGCAAACTCTCGGCGGTGAATGACGGGCACGATTGTCTCCGCGCGCGCCGCTCGTTCCCGCCAGATCCCGCGTGCGCGACGCGCGAGTCCCGACCACTCGGTGCGCGCCTCGACCCATCGCGCCCCGACGGGCGTAGCACAATGTGCTTTCGCGATGTACGTCGAACCGAATCCGTAGCGCGCAAACACGCGAAAGAGGTCGCCCACCGTTTCGCGATGCCGGTGGCGCACCACCGCGTGTTCGGCAAATCGCACGCACCATCGGCCGTGCTTGCGCAGTCGAAACGTCAGGTCGAAATCGCCGCCGGACTTGAGGTCTTCGTTGAACCGTCCGATCGCGTCGATCGTCTCGCGCCGCCAGAAGCAGTTGACCGTCGGCACGCCGTACGCCTCGGCGGTCTCGACCTCGGCGCCCGGGAACAAATGCGGCGAGCGCGCCTGAAAATGCGCCACGTCGCTATCGGGATTGAGCGCGTCGGTGCGGCCCGCGACGCAGCCGATTTCGGAATGCGCGAACCACTCGGCGCCGTTTGCGATCCAGTCCGGCTCGGCGACCGCATCGTCGTCGATGAAGGCCAGCACCTCGCTGCGTGCGGCCTCGATGCCGCGATTGCGCGCCGCGTAGCTGGAGTGCCGGTGGTTCGCGAACTCATATCGCACGCTCGGATACGCGTGGATGACGCTTTTCGTGTCGTCACTCGAATCGTTGTCGACGACGATGATCTCGTATCGCTCGCGCGGATACGTCTGCGCCAGCAACGAATCGATCGTCGCGGCGAGCCGCGCTCCGCGATTGCGCGTCGGCACGATGACCGACACATAGGGCCTCGGCCTCGTCAGAGGCTCGTATTCGACGTTCCCCAGCACCGCGTCGAGCGCGCGGAGCACCTCGACGGGATCGAGCATCTCCATGCACCACGCGCGCCGCGGGCGCCCGCCACCCGCGACGAAGCACGGCGAGCACGCCAGCCGTTCGCGCGCGATGGCGTGACGACTCGCGAGCGGCGGGTTCTTCTTCCACGACGTGGGGCCGAAGAGCGCCACCACCGGCGCGCCCACCGCCGCGCCCAGGTGCATGAGCCCCGAATCGTTGCTGACCATCGCGGCCGCGCGCGCAAGGACACCCGCCGCACCCGATAGCGAGGTGCGTCCCGCGAGGTTCGCGACGCGATTCGTCGTGATCTGGCGCATCACGTCGTTCGCCACGTCCACTTCATCGGGCCCGCCAAGCAGCACCGTGTGCGTTCCGCGCGCCGCGAGCAAATCGACGAGCCGCGCGAAAGACGCCGCCGGCCAGCGCTTTTGTTCCCAATCGCCGTGGCAGCCCGGGTGCATCGCGACGAATCGCTCGGGCACACCGTGTTCGCGCAGCGCGGTTTCGGCCTCGGCGCGGCCATGTTCGTTCAGTTCGATGCTCGGCGCGAGAAATTCCGCATCCGCGCCGAGCGCGCGGAGCAGATCGAGATTCAGCTCCGCCTCCGTTCGCGCGGGATCGGCGGCAAGACGAATCGACGCGGGATTCTCCTTGCGGGGAATATCGTGGCAGACCGTCGTCGCCCCCGCCGCATTCGCCGCCGATATCAGCGGCGCGTCGATGGTGGGATAGGTGAAGAGCACCGCATCGGGGCGTTCGTCGGCAAACCAGCGGGCGGCTTGCTCCGCGTTTTCGTAGATGACCCGGCGCAGATTCGGGCAGGTCATTTGCGCGATCGAAGCGCAGCGCGATTCGATGAACAAGACCACCTCGGCGCGCGGAAGTGCGCGGTGTGCGGCCTCGATGAGCGGCAGCGTCAAAATGAAATTGCCCAGCCCGTAACGGCGGACAATGACGATCTTGCGCATCGGTATTGGCGCTTCGGTCATGTTTCGGCGGTCTATGTGCGTGGTTCACGCAATATCAGTGTTCTTTTCGGGCGTAAATGCTTCGCGCTTGACGAAATTCGGCCGCGTCCTTGACAGCGGGGCGCGCCCGCGCCGAAATCGCCACGATCAATTCGATATGGGGCGGCGGTGGAACGACCCGGGGCAGTTGGCAAAGCGCGCAGGGCCGAATGGGCGATCCTCGTCGCGCTTTTGCCGCTCATCGCGTTCCTGCGCTTGCCGACCATGGCGAACGGCCTGTGCGACCCCGATCTGGGGACGCCCGCCTATGCGTCGCGCCTGATTCTCGATGGTCGCTGCGCGTATTCCGATGCGGTGGTGACCAAACCGCCCGGCACCCTCGCGCTCTACGCCGCGAGCTTCGCGCTCTTCGGCCGCGACATGCGTCCCGTGTATGCCCTGGCGACGCTCTTCGCGTGGGCCTGTTGCCTGTGCCTCTTCAGCATCGTCGCGCGGGCCGTGAGCCCAATCGCCGGGTTCGCCGCGGCGGGCCTTTACGCGCTCTATCAGGCCGAGATGGTCAGCGCGGGCGCGTGCCCAAACTTCGAGTATTGGACGCTTGCGCCCGCGCTGGTCGCGTTGCTCGCGCTTTCCCGCCCGCCGGGCACACGGCGACATCTCGCGGCGGGGGTGGCGGCCGCCGTCGCCATTGCGATGAAGCAGTCGGCGCTCTTTTTCGCCGCCGCATTCGCCATCGAGATCGCCATCCGCCGATCCGCCGGCGCGCGGTGGTCGTTCGCGTCGTCGGCGCGCGCGCTCGCCGAATTCGCCGCCGGCGGCCTCGTCGGCGCGCTACCCTTCGTCGCGATCATGGCCGCGACGGGATGCCTCGGCGCCGCCCTGGATCAGCTCAACCCCTTCGGCATGTTCGGCTATCGGGCCGGCGCGGATTGGACGACCACGTCGCGACTCGTCGCGAATCAGTGGCTGCGTCTGTGGCGATCGAGCCCCGCGCTTCTTTCCGCCGCAATCTTCGCCATCGGATTTCTCGCCGCCGCTCCGTCTTGGCGAAATTCCGGCGCGCCGGTGCGGTTGTGGTTTTTGTATGCGCTGGCGGCCCTCGTTTCGCTGCTGATGGGCGGGCATTGGTACGGGCACTACTTCGTCGTGCTGTTCCCCGTGGCGTGCCTGATGGTCGGCGCGGCGCTGACGCCGCTCGTCCTCGCGCGTCCGCCTCGCATCCGCGCGGCGTTGATAGCCATCGCCCTCGTCGCGATCGGCTTCGACATGCGAACCGAGCTGTCCTGGGCGTCGCTTGCCGCGCGCGGCCTGGCGCGCGAATCGACGCCTTTTTCCGCCGCGATCGCGTCGCGAAACCGCGACTTCGTTTTCGAGCGCGCCGCGCACAACCAGATGGCGAATCATCTGGAGTGGCAGCCCACCCTCGCCGCCGCCGCCGATTTCGTCCGCCCGCGCCTCGTGCCGGGCGACACGATCTGGACCTACGACTACCTGCCCGAGATGTACCTGTTCCTCGACGCCTTCGCGCCGACGCGGCATCAGGAAAATTTCGAGATCGTCGCGGCCGATGACCTGTCTCACCCGCTGCACAACTACGGGCTTTGGCACGTGCGCACCGACGATGACGTGCTGCGCGCGCGTGCCGATCTCTTGGCCTCATTCGCCGACAATCCGCCGCGATTCGTCTTCCGTTACGCGCAGGACTGCCGCCGCCACGCGCCGTTTCCCGGGCGTGGGCGCGTTCCGCCGAACTGGCCGCGCAACATCTGGGGCGACCCGATGGCGCACTGCCCGCCGCGCGTGGAGTCCTTCGCCGAACTCGAGGATTTCCTGCGCGCGAACTACCTCGTCGTGCCCTGGACGTGGGATTCGGTGATTGCGATCTACGAATTCGGCGCGGCGGACGACTCGCCCTGATCCTCGGGTCCGACGTAGATCGGGCTCGTCCACGCCATCTCGCCGTCCACCTGCTCGACACGCAGGTAGTAGAACCCGCGCGCGGGCGGCGACGGATCGCGCCACTCGCCCTCGACATCCATCATGCCCGGCACCTCGGCGGCGACGACCCGGATCGACTGATCGCCAAGATCGCCGCGAAACACGGTCGTCGCGCGCACGATGTTGGTGCCATGCACGACGAAGCGACCCTTCGCCTCGGCCCCCGTCGGCAGCACGCCGCCGATCGCAACGTCGCCCGCCGTGAACTCGACGACGATCCGCGCGCCGGTGGTGGCGTAAGCGCGCCGCGCGCGCAGGGCATCGAGGATGCCCGCGCGATCGAAACGATCGGCGACGAGCGCCGTGATGCCGCCGGTGTCGAGAATGATCGGCAACTTGCGGAAGTAGTTGGTCGAGCCCGGGCGCGCGTTGTGGTTGTCCGACCCGCCGACGAGCCCGTAGTGCGGCCCGGACAGCAGCGCCGTGCGCACGTCGCTTTTTGGATCGAGCGTCGATTCCGGCATGCGGCCGGGGCACGACACGCACTCGCAGCTCCCGTGGCTCGACGTGACCTCGACGACGGGCGACGCGGGGTCGGGCCTGCCCGAAAACGCCACGGGCGCCCAGTTCGCGCACGTGTGATGGCGGATGACGATGGCGTCGTGCGGGCGCATGAAGTCGAGTAGCGCGTCGAAGGTGGCGCACTCGGGCTGCGTCGCCCCGCAACGCACGGAGCGACCGGGAAAGAGCAGGTGCGCGTGGCCCTCGGTCTCGGATTTCACGCCGCCGAAGGGAAACGACGCCGTCCACTCATAGCCCGCGAACGTCACGAACCGGCCCGGCGCATTCCACGTCTCGGCGGCGTCCATCAGAGATTCCCACTGGTCGTGGCTCATCGCACAGCCCCAGATGGCCTCGACGTGATCGGTGACGGCGGCGAAATCCAGAAACGCGGTGTCGCGCGCGTAACGATATGCGCCGCCCGGAGTCTCGGTCGTGAACCCGTCGGAATACCCCGTGTGGCTGTGAGGGTCCCCCCACAGCAGCAACCCCGAGCGGGGCGCGTCGTCCACCACGATGGGATTCGAGCGACCGATTTCCAGCTCCTGTTGTCCCTCACGACGAATGATGCCGAAGCGGAAGACGCCGTTCTTTTCCGGCGACCAATTGATCGTCGCCACGCCGTTCGCGTCGGTGCGCAGCGGCGGAAGATTTGGGCGTTCGCCGTTGATCTCCAGACGCAGTTCGCCCGGGTCGGTCGAGGCGTTGCCCCATCGGTCGAGGCTCGCGATGCGAATGCCGATCGGCTGGCCGACGCGCGCGTAAGACGGCGCGACCACACGCACGGCGATCGGCGCGCCGGCGCGCACCTCGCCGCTGCACGTGCCGATCGGCGTTTCGGTATTCGACGCCGCGTCACGCACGAGAAACTCGACGGGCAGCGCGGGCGTCGAGCGCAGCGGCAACCGGAATTGCTGCACACGGATGCGCAGCTCGCGGCCCTTGAGAGCCTTGTCCAGAACGACGGGCACATCGAAGCGCGAGCGCGACTCGGAACCGCAATCGCCTTTCGCGTCTCCGGTGCCGACGGTCAATTCCTCGCCGTCCACGATGTTCGCATACACGAGCGGACGCGGATCGACCTCGTCGGGATACTTCACGCCCGGCAGCCGCACGACGAGTACGTTCCCATCAGGGTTATCGGCGAAACGCAGTTTCATCTCGGCGTCGTCGAGCGAGCCCACCGCTCCCGCGAGAGGCTCGACGCACTCCACCGCGGGCGCGGCCCGCGACGGCGCTCGCGTGCATGCTGAAAAGGTCGCCAACGCTGCGACTAACCATAAAACGCGAAAACGACTCATCGGCTCAGTCGATTCCTCCCAAGCTTTGTCCCGACGCGAAAAACAGCTAATAGAGAACACACGCCGACAACGCAAGCAACCGGCCAGCGGGCAACAAGCGGGCGGACTCGATTTGAACACCCCATCGCGAGAAACCGACGATCGTCCCACCCCGACGCGATGCATCGTGTCGCTCGCGGTCCTCGCGCTCGCGATCGGCGTCATCGTCGTCACGCACGGCATTCTCGCGAATGCCGTTCCGTTTCAGGACGAGGGCGATCACGCCAACACGGCGCGCCTGCTCGCAAGCGGCGGCGTGATGTACCGCGACGCCTTCAACGAAAAAGGCCCGGGGCTCTACCAGATCACGGCGGGCCTGTTCGCGATCTTCGGCGAGGGCTGGCGCGTGCTGCGCGGCGCGGCGCTTGCGGGCGCGATCGCGGCGGCACTCCTGATCGCCCTCGTCGCCATGCGGCGCGGGATGCCGCTCGGCGGCGCGTTCGGCGCGCTCATCTACGCCGCACTTCAGGCGTTCTATTTTGGCGACGTCTGGCAATCGGAATCGATCATGACGCCGATGCTGCTCGCGGCGCTGTGGCTCCTCACGCGCGGCGAAGGCGAAACGCAGATCCGAGTACGTCGATATTTTTTCGCGGGCCTCGCCGGGTTCATCGCCACGTGCGTGAAACAGACGGCGTGGGCGCCAGTGGCGACGATCTTGGTGGCGATGGCGTGGCCGGGGTCGGGCCGCGCGACGCCGCGCGCGACAGCGGCATTTGCCGCCGGGCTCCTGATCCCGTGGATCGCCGAGGCCGTGTCGTTCGCCGCCGTCGGCGCTTTGGGCGACTTCGCCGAGGGTTATACATTCCCGTGGCGACTCTTCCAAACCTCAACCTACGTTTACTGGCCGAGCGTCGAAGAAGGATTCACGCAACTCCCGATCTGGCTGATGGTCCTCGCCGGGGCGATCGAGATCGTCCGTCGGCGCTCACTCGCGAGCGCCGAGGACCGTCGACTGCGCGCGGCGGCGCTCGCGGGCGCCATCGGGCTGCTCTATCCCTCGCTCTTCGCGCACCACCTGTTGCCGCTGCTCGCGGTCGGCGCGTGGCTGTTTGCGACGGGAATCGCGCGGATGTTGGACGAAAAACGGCGCGCGGTCGCCATCGTCTGGTGCGCAAACCTTTTGTTCTTCTCGCTCAACCCCGTGGCGATGGGACTGTTCGGGTGGGAGCGCCGGCTCGATCCCGACGAGATCCGCGCGCGGCGCGCGATAGTCGACGACCTCGACGCGACGACCACTTCCACCGATCCGGTCTTCGTTTTTCCGCACGATCCCACCTACTACTTCGACGCCAACCGCCAGCCGCCGGGGCGATACGGATTCCTGCTCCCGTGGACCGCGCCGCCCGTCGTCATCGACCGTTTCCTCGCCGAGTGGGAAGCGCGTCCGCCCGTCGCAGTGCTCTACACGTATCTGAACAACTGCACGCCGTACGGTCGCGAGCCGAAGGACTTTCTCGCGCCCGTCCTCGCGCGGTTCGAATCCGGCTGGAGGATCGAGCGCGTGTACGAAAATGTCGTCGTCCGCCTTGTGCCAGATCCCGCGGCCGACGAGCGCGACCGATGCCGCGTGCGCGCGCTGTTTCATGCGGGCATTCCCTGCGGCAACAAGAACCCGGTGTGGCTGTTGGAGCGGCTCGACCGGAACTGCCCGCCGGACGCGGCTCCGAGCGCTCCGTAGCTCACACGTGGCCTGTCAGGGCGATGACGCAATTCGATGTTGGCGCGATTTTGCCTTGACCTTCGCGCGGCGCGGCGGATAGACGTGAGGAATCGACTGAGCGCGGACGAGCATCGGGCCATCGCCCGAAGCGTGCTTCGCGTTCCGGGAGGCCGGCAGATGACCGCGATGACGCCGCATGTCTTCATGTATCAGCGCATGCACGTGCAGCGCATCGCCATGACGACGCTCTCGACGGTCCTCAAGGACGCGGGCATGACGACCGAGCTCGTCTCGGGCGAGCCCGCCCTGCTGGCCAAGCGTCTGCGCGAGCATTCCGGCCGCGCGTACGTGCTCTACACGGCGATGACCCCGGAATACGGCCCGGTGCGCGACATCGCGGCGAACATACGCGCGCAGTTCGGCGATCGAATCCGCCAGTGCGTGGGCGGTTATCACGCGATGTTTTTTCCCGAGCAGATCGACACGAGGGTTTTCGACGGCGCGTGCATCGGCGAGGGCGAGCGCGCGGTGGCCGACTGGGTGCGTCGCGAGGAGAGGGATTCCGACGAGGCGATCCCCAACATCTACGACGCCGCGCACCCCTACGACACCATCGACCTCGCGCCGCTCCTGACGGCGAACGAAATCCCGCAGCCCGACACGCGGATCCTCAAGGACACCGGCGCGTACGACAAACGGCACTTCTTCATCGCGTCGGGCCGCCGCTGCCCCTACCACTGCACGTTTTGCCACAACCACCGATCCATGCGGCTTTTCAAGGGGATGGGCGAGTTCTACGTGCAGCGATCCATCAACGACATCCTCATCGAGACGCGCCGCGCGGTCACCGAGCTCGGGGTCCTGCGTTTCGCGTTTTATTCCGACCTGCTCGCGCTGCACCGCGACTGGTTCCTCGAATTTTTGGCGGCTTATGAGCGTGACCTGAAGACGCCCTTCAAGTGCTTCGTGCGCGCCGATCAGATCGACCCCGAGGTCGCGCGCGGCCTCATCAACGCGGGCTGCGAGTCGGTGGAGATGGGTCTCGAAACGGGCAGCGAGGAGCGGCGCAAGGCGCTCAAGAAAAAGATCACCAACGACGACCTCTTCCACGCCATGAAGTGCCTGCACAACGTGGGCATTCACGTTTCGACGACCAACATGCTCGGCCTGCCGGGCGAGTCGTATCAGGAAGCCCTGGAAACGATCCGCTTTAATCGCGAGGTGGCCGCCGATCAGGCGTGGTTCATCCTTTTCGTGCCATTTCCGAAAACGGATCTGGGCGACGACGCGATCGAGATGGGCATGGTCGGCAATAATCTGTGGCCCGAGGTCCTCGACATCAACCCGCACGACCGAAGCCTGCTCACGACGCCCGAGGCGCGGCGCATCGAGATCCTGCACAAATTCGCCTACATCCTGTTTTTCTATCCGCGGATGGAGAATTTCGTCGAACGGCTCTCGCACGGGTCGTTCCGCGCCGTCTACAAGCTCATCTACCGGGCGAGCTACTTTTGGCTGTTCTACCGGCGCTCGCGGCGGCTTTCGTTCCGCGAGGGCGTGCGCACGGTCTATCGCGCCATCGCCGATCGGCTCTGACGCGCGCGCGCTTCGCTCACCACGGGATGTCCTTGCCGTGGCGGTCGATGAACCGCCCGGCGTCGCGCGGCGTCAGGCGTGCGATGGTCGCCATCATCGCCGCGACCGATTCCTGGGCCGACAGGTGCGCGTGCGGGCCGCCCATGTCGGTGCGCACCCATCCCGGACACATCGCGACCGAGATGACGTGATCGCGCGCAAGCCCTTCGGCCACCGAGTGGGTCGCCATGTTGAGCGCCGCCTTCGACATGCGGTAGGCGACCATCGTCTCCGACGGCTCGGCCTCGGCGATCGACCCCGCGCCGCTGGAAATGTGAATCGCCACCGCGCGACCGGCGGCCACGAGCATCGGACGCACCGCGTTGGTTACGCGCAGCGGGCCGAGGGCGTTGACGTTGAGCGTGTCGAGCATCTTCGCGCGATCGAGCCTCGTCCACGCGCGCCCTTCGTCGAGCAGTACGCCCGCGTTATTGACGAGCACATCGACGGCCTCGAAGTGCAGCGCCCCCGCGAATTTCGCGATGGACCGATCATCCGCCACGTCGAGTTCGACCACCGCGAGCCGCTCACCGGCGTCTTTTTTCAGCGCGGCCAGCTCGGCCGCCTCGCGCGGACGCCGGGCCGTGCCGATCACCCGATGACCGCCCGCGAGCCACTGTCGGACGAATTCGAGCCCCAACCCGCGATTCGCCCCCGTCACCACCACGTTCTTTCGGTCCGACACGTCGCCTCCGCGCGCAAAAGTCCTTCTTGGGATTTTCCGTGGGATTATTTACCCGTCGCCCGAAGAACGCCATGAGGCGCGTCAGCACGAGGGAATCGGTCGGAAATTTCCAGCGATCCGGTTTGACACCCGTGAGGCGAATGGGTACGCTCGCCGCGGCTTGTGGGGAGCCGTTTTCGGGAGCTTCATGCGTCGTTTTACACCCGCCATCGTCGCCGTCCTGATCGCATCCATTCTTCTGCTTCCCGTCGGCGCGCGCCCGGCGCACGCGGGCGAGGGCGACGAGGTGCTGGTGGGGTTTCTGATCGGCACCAGCGCGGGGCTGGTGGCGGGCGGCGCGATCACGATTCTTTGGCGCAACCCCGATTCCGACCGCAACATCACGACGATCCTCGTCACCAGTTCGCTCATCGGCGCGACGGCCGGAACCCTGTGGGGTCTCAGCCTGCCCGATGACGCGTTCGAAAAGGACCCGGTCGTGTCCATGACCACGGACGGCGGCCTCCGGTGGTCGCTATCGTTTCCAACGGTCGGCCTGACAACGATCGCCGAGCACCGCGCGGATCGCGTCGGCGGCCACGTCGAGGTGCTGGGCGCGAGGTTCTGACGCCGCCGCCCCGCCCCATCCCTGTTTTCGATTCGGAGTCCCGAATGTTCGAGCAATTGCGCCTCGACCGCGTCGAACGCCCGTCCCGCTACGTGGGCGGCGAGGTCGGCATGGTGCGCAAGAATCCCGCCGACGTACGCGTGCACATGGCGCTGGCGTTCCCCGATCTGTACGAGATCGGGATGAGCAGTACCGGGTTTCACATCCTGCAGGAGATCGCGAACCAACGCGAATGGGCGCTATGCGAGCGCGTCTTCGCCCCCGCCAAGGACATGCTGGCCGAGATGCGTCGCGCGGGCGTCGACCTCTATGGACTCGAAACCAAGACGCCCGTGCGCCGCATGGACGTCATGCTGGTGTCGATTCAGTACGAGCTCGCCTGCACCAATGTCGTTCTCATGCTCGACGCCGCGGGCATTCCTCGCCGCGCCGAGGCGCGCAAAAACGGCGACCCGCTCGTCATCGCGGGCGGGCACTGCGCGTCGAATCCCGAGCCGTGGGCGCCGTTTTTTGACGCCCTCGTCATCGGCGACGGCGAAGAGGTGATCGTCGAGATTCTGGAAGCACTCGACCGCACGCGGGGTGCTGATCGCGCCGAGCGGCTGGAAGCGATCGGGCAACTCGAGGGGATCTACCTGCCGCACCGGTGGCGGCCGCGCTACGCGGGCGCGAAATTCGCCGGGTTCGATCGCGACGAGAGCGCGCGGCCCGCGAAACGCCGCATCGTGATGAACCTCGACGACGTGCCGCACACGACCTGCCCCACGCTGCCCAACACTCGGCTCGTGCATGACCGGCTCGCGGTGGAGATCATGCGCGGCTGCACGCGCGGCTGCCGGTTCTGCCAACCCGGCATGCTGACGCGGCCGATGCGCGAGCGGTCGGTCAAAGCGCTTTCCGAGATCATCGAGGAGGGTCTCGCGAAGACGGGGCATGACGAGGTCACGCTGCTCTCACTCTCGTCGGGCGATTACACGCAGATTCTGCCGCTGCTCACCGAGCTGACGGAGCGCCACGCCGATCGGCATATCTCGATCTCGCTGCCGTCGCTACGCGCCGAGGCCGTGAACACGGCGGTCTTCGAAAAGATCGGCCGCGTGCGCAAGAGCGGATTCACCATCGCCCCCGAAGCGGGCACCGAGCGCCTGCGCGCCGTGCTCAACAAACCCATCAGCGACCAGCAGATCCTCGACGCGTGTCGCGCGGTCAACGCGCAGGGCTGGTATCTGGCGAAGCTGTATTTCATGGTCGGGTTGCCGACGGAAACGCCGGACGACCTCGACGCGATCGTCGATCTGTGCTTTCGCGTATTGGCCATCATGCGCGGCCACGGCCACGCGCATCGCGCCCAGGTCAACGTCAACGTCGGCACGTTCGTGCCCAAGCCCTTCACGCCCTTCGCGTGGGAGCGGCAACTTCACTACCGCGAGGCGTGGGAACGGCTCGACTACCTGAAGGCGCGCACTCGACGCACGCGCGTCGAACTCAAGGGCCATGACGCACGCATGTCGTTCATCGAGGGCATCATCGGCCGCGGCGATCGGCGCGTGGCCGACGCCATCGAGCGCGTCGTGGATACCGGCGGCGGCTTCGACGGGTGGACCGAGCACTTCTCGGTTGAGCGCTGGGAGGAGGCGTTCGCCTTCGCGGGCGTGGATGTGGACGCCGTACTCGCCGGCTACGCCGAGGACGATCCGCTGCCGTGGGACGGGGTGGACGCGCAGCTCGAAAAGAAGTTCCTGCTCAAGGAGCGACGGCTCGCCTACGAGGCGGCGACGACCGACGACTGCCGCTGGGCCAAGTGCACCGCATGCGGGTCGTGCGATTTCGACGAGGTGAAAAACCAGCTCGCCGAGGACTACGTGCCCGTGACCTTTACGCCGGGTGCGTCCCCGGCGACGCCGGTCGAGCCGCCCGCCGAGCCCCCCATTTCGCGTTACCGCGTGCGCTATGGCATTCGCGGCGAGATGCGTCATCTGGGTCACCTCGAACTCATGCCGATCGTGCATCGCGTGCTGCGTCGCGCGGGTATCGACGTGGCGTATACGCAGGGTTTCAGTCCGCAGCCCCGTGTTTCGTTCGGACCGCCGATTTCGGCGGGGATCGAGAGCGAGGACGAATACCTCGACCTGTTCGTGCGTGGCGTACTCTCCCCCGAGGATCTACATCGCAGATTGGCCGAAACGGCGCCCGACGGATTGCCGATCCTCGCCGTGACGCAGCTCGGCCTGCGCGACGGCGCACTATTTCAGCGGATCGCCGCGTCGGGCTACCGGGTCGATCTGCGCGAATTCATTGGCGACGGAGCGCTTACGCCCGAAACCATCTCTGAGGCCGTCCAGCGATTCACCGACGCGGCGACGTGGCCCGTCGAGATTCCTCGAAAAAACGGCGTGCGCCGGCTCGACGCGAAACAGGCCATCGACGGCGTTATACTTGCCGCCGATGGCCAATTGGAGCTTCGAATCCTTCACCGGCCCGAAGAGGGAGGCATTCGCCCGGCGGGCGCGCTGGCGCTGATCCTGTCGATCGACGAGGCGGCCTGCCGCCGGGTCCGGTGGACAAAGACGAGGACCTATTTTAATCCCTTGGAAACGAAACCGTCCTGAGCCCCGCGAAATTTGGGAGAGCGCCCGCATGGCGAGCGAACTGATCATCAATGTGACCGATCACGAAACCCGCGTCGCGCTGCTGGAGCACGGCGTGGTCGTGGAGTTCCACGTCGAGCCCGGGCGCAAGGCGGGCGTGGTCGGCAACATCTACAAGGGGCGCGTTCTGCGCGTGCTGCCGGGCATGCAGGCGGCGTTCGTGGACGTGGGGCTCGAGCGCGCCGCGTTTCTGTACGTCGCCGACATCGTCGGCCATTACAAGAACGCCGGGATGCGGATGCCCGGCGGCGACGGCGAGACGTTCGATAGCGGCGCGGGCGAAGGATATTCCGACGATCCCGAGGCGGCGGGCGCCGAGCCCGAGACGGTGCCGATCGAAAATCTGCTGCGTGAGGGGCAGGACATCCTCGTTCAGGTTGCCAAGGAGCCGCTCGGCACCAAGGGCGCGCGCGTCACGAGCCACATCAGCCTGCCGGGGCGTTACCTCGTGCTCATGCCGACGATGACGCACGTCGGCGTTTCGCGACGCATCGAGGACGAAGACGAACGCACGCGCCTGAAGGCGATCATCGAGGGACTTCGCCCTCATGCCGACATGGGTTTCATCGTCCGCACGGCCGCCGAGGGCGTGGACGAAGAGACGCTTCGCGTCGATCTGGAGTTTCTGGTCGGCGTGTGGGAGCGGATCGGCGGAAAGAAGGACCGCGACAAAGCGCCGTCGCTTGTCCACTCCGATCTTTCCATTGTGCTTCGCGCGGTGCGCGATCTGCTGACGACCGATGTCGAGCGCGTGCTGATCGACAGCCGCGAGGAATACGAAAAGATCCTGCGCATCTACGGTAACCGCATGCCGTGGCTCAACTCCAAAATCGAGCTCGTCGAGGGTGACGAACCGATCTTCGACCGCTTCAACCTCGAAATCGAAATCAGTCGCGCGTTGCAAAAAAAGGTGTGGCTCAAGAGCGGCGGCTACATCGTCATCGAGCACACCGAGGCGCTCACGTCGATCGACGTGAACACCGGGCGCTACGTGGGCAAGCACAACTTCGAGGAGACGATCCTCAAGACGAACCTCGAAGCCGTGAAGGAGATCTGCTACCAGCTCCGCCTGCGCAATATCGGCGGCATCATCATCATCGACTTCATCGACATGGACCGCGAGCTGAACCGCGAGAAGGTCTACAACGCGCTCGCCGAATCGCTCAAGGCCGACAAGGCGCGCACCAACGTGCTGAAGATCTCGGAGCTGGGCCTCGTGCAGATGACGCGCAAACGCACGCGGGAAAACATTCTGCGTCTGCTCTCCGAGCCGTGCCCGTATTGCGACGGGCGCGGGTTCGTGAAGGGTCGCGCGACGGTGTGTTCCGAGGTCTTCCGCGCCATGCATCGCGAGGCCCGCCGCACGAATGAGCCGTCGCTGGTCGTGCATGTGCATCCCGACATCGCCGACATGTTCTACGAAGAGGAGCGGAGTGGCGTCGAGGAACTGGAACGCAAGCTCGGCAAGATGATCATCATCAAGGATCAGCCGAGCTTTCACATCGAGCAGTTTGAGGTGTTTTCGCAGTAGATGCGCGTCTCGGCGGGCATGACGTCCGCGGCCATCGGCGCCGCGGCGGGTTTGACCCTCGCGACGATCGAACTGACGGTCGCGCGCGCCGGTGCGTCGCCCGGCGCATTCCACCTCGTTTGGCGTCACGCCTTCGCCGCCGTCGCGATGGAGATGCTGATCGGCGCGGCGCTTGGCGCGGTGCTGGCGGCACGGCCGCGCGTCGCCCGATTCATCTTCCCCATCGGCATCCTCACATTTGTCCAGTGGGGCTTGTGGGGATCACGCTGGCTGCTCAACCGATTTGGCCTCGGCACGCACCTCAACGCCTACTCGATCTCGGCGGCGCTCGGAGCCATCTTTGCGTGCGTCGCGCTTTACGCCCTGCTTTCGCGTGCAAAGTCTCCGATCGGCGCGGCGGTGGTCGGCGTCGCGCTCCTCCCCTTCGCGGCCTTCACCGCGCACTGGGTTCAGACGCACAACGAAAGCGACCACCACTACCGGGCGAATTACGCGTTCCGCCACCCCGAATCCGCGGCCCCTGCACCGAACGACCCGCCGCCAACCGGCGCGCGCAATCTGGTGGTCATCGTCGCCGATACGCTGCGCGCCGACGCGCTGGGGTGTTACGGCAATCCCGACAACCCAACGCCCGTGATCGACCGTTTCGCGTCGCGCGGGGTGCGTTTCGCGGATGTGACCTCGACGAGTTCGTGGACGCGCCCGTCGATGGCGACACTGTGGACCGGACTTTCGCCGCGCGAGCACGGGGTCAACGCCCTCGTCGGAAGTCTCGATGAATCGCTGGAGACGATCCCCGAACGTTTCCGCCAGGCGGGCTACGACACCTTCGCCGTCGTCGCCAATCCGATCCTGAAACAGCACTTCGGTTTCGGGCAGGGTTTCGCGGACTTCGACGACCGCACGCACGCCACCGACGCGTCGTATTTCATGGTGGGCTACCTGCCCGCGCTGGTGCTCGGCGTTTCGCACGAGCGCGCGATGATTCGCTCCGATCGCGCGGCGCGGGTGGTGGATCGATTTCTTGAGCGACTGCCGGCGGATCGCCCCTTTCTCGCGTGGGTGCACTTTTTCGACCCGCACGCGCCGTACAGTCCGCCCGAGGCGTACAAGAAAAAGTTTGTGCCCACACCGGTTCCTCACTTTCGGTACGGATACGACGGCACCGATCTCGCGCTCACCGAGGACCCGGCCGCGTTCGCCTCGTACCGCGCGCTCTACGACGCGGAGGTGCGCTACCTGGACGACCAGCTCGGCCGCCTGTTCGTCACGCTCATTCGCCGCGGCCTCGACCGCAACACCGTCGTCGTCTTTCTCTCCGATCACGGCGAGCAGTTCCGCGAGCACGGCGGACTGCTGCATGGCTACTCGCTCTATCAGGAGGAGGTCCGGATTCCGCTGATCGTCGCGGGCCCGGACTTGCCCGCCGGGACCGTGGTGAATCGGCCCGTCAGCCTGCTTGAACTGCCGGGTGTTTTCGAGGAACTGGCGCGCATCACGCCGCAATCGAGGTCCGGGAAGTGGGCGCGCCTGACCGACGACGCCGCAACGGACGCGGGCACGATTTTCGCGGATGTGGACGCGAACCTGCACGGCATTGACGTGGCGCTCAGTTCGGTTCGGGAAGGACCGCACAAGCGGATCCTCGACCGCAATCGCGAGCGCGCGGAGCTTTTCGACCTGGCGAACGACCCGGGTGAGATGTTCGACCAATCCCCCGCGATACCCGCGTGGGGCGCGGCGCTTGCCGATCGTCAATCCGGCTATGATCGCGACCATCCCCGCATGAAGCGCGAGGCGGTGGAACTCGACCCCGCGGCTCGGGACGCGCTTCGATCCCTCGGCTATATCCAATAGTGTTTCACTACCTATCGTAATACCTGCCGAAGGTTCGACCGACTCCAACCGCTCTGCACTCGCCGCCAGCATCGAAATATTTCTAGATATTTCATGAAGTTAGGCGAATCGCACTCCGTGGCATCCTTCTTGCCTTTCTGTTCCTTCGGTTGACGCACCCGGTACCAGGATGGCGCCGGTGGAACAGGGGGGTAACATGGGTCTCGAAGTCGCGATGAACGCCGCGATGGCCACGTTTCTCGTGGTCTCTCTCGTCATCATCCGCAAACGGTGGAACTAGCGTCCGCCGTGTGACGACAGCCGGCGGTTCGCCGCCGGGCGCAACGCGCCGGACCGGGCCGACCACGACCGGCCTGGTCCGACGAATCGGACCTCGGGCTCGCCCCTCCGTGGCGCCGGCGTCCTGATCATGCGGCGGCCGATTGACACGATCGGCCGCCGTTTCCATTCTGCGCGCTTCAGTTCAGGTGAGGCGCATGCGTTTTCCGGTCGAGTGGATCCTTCAAAACGCCCGTCTGGTCATCGCGGCAACCGTCGCGCTCACGATCGCGTCGTGCGTCGCCGGTCTCGACGTCGTCTTCGATTTCAATATGGAAAACCTGCTGCCCGATCGGCACCCCGAGCGGGTGGTGTACGAAGATTTCCAAAAGCAGTTCGGCGAGGACGACGCGACCTACATGCTCGCGCTCGAAGCGCCCGACGTTTTCGCGGCCGATGTGCTGCGCGATGTGCGCGACCTGAGCCTCGAATTCCAGAACCATCCCGCGGTCGAAGAGGTCCTTTCGCTCACCGTCTTCATGTTCCCGCGCGTCGCGGGCGACCAGATCGACATCCGGCCCTTCGTTGATGACGTGCCCGAGAGCCCGGAGTCACTCGCCGCTTTGCGCGCCGAAGCCCTCGCGAACCCGTTCCTTCCCGAAAACCTGATCTCGACCGATGCCAAGACCACGGCGATCGCCGTGAAGGTGCGCCCTTCGCACAACCACCACGAGGCGCGGGCCGAATTCGAGAAGTGGTTTCGTGGGCGCATGGCCGCATACGAAAAGCCCGGCCGCGCGTTTTACCTCGGCGGCACGCCGGTGCTGCGCACCGCTTACATCCACTACGCGCAGCTCAACATCCTGATCTTCACGCCGCTCGTGATCCTCATGCTGATCGTCGTCTTGTGGATCACGCTGCGCAGCGTGGCCGGGGTGCTGTTGCCGCTGGCCACCGTCGCGGCGGCGACGCTGATGACCGTGGCGTTGATGCGCCTGACGGGCGTGACGATCAACCTGCTCACCAACGTCGTGCCGTCGATCATCCTCGTTTACGGCATCTCCGACGCCATCCATCTGATGGTCAAGTACAAGGAAGAGTACGCCGTGCTTCCCGATCGGCGGCGCGCGCTGGTCGCGACGACGCGCAAGATCGTGATCGCTTGCTTTTGGACGAGCGCGACCACCGCCGTCGGCTTTGGGTCGCTGTTCACGTCGAGCAACAAGGTCGTGCGCGATTTCGGTTTCATCACCGCGGCGGGTGTGATGATCGCTTACGTGATCAACGTCGTCTTCGTGCCCGCCGTGCTCTCTCGCATCGCGCCGCCCAAGCCCGACCGCACCCGCGCGTTCGACCACGGTCCCGTCGCCGAGCTGCTGCGCCGGATCACCGATCTCGTGACGCGCCGGCCGAAACCCGTCGTGGGCATCGGCGTCGGGCTGATGCTGTTCGCCGCCGTCGGCGCGGCGATGATCGAGCGCGAGTATTTTTTCATGCAAGACCTTCGTCCCGACACCGAGATCCGCAAGTCTTACGAATACCTCGACCGCCACCTGGGCTCCGCGGTCCCGTTCGAGATCTCCGTGAAGAGCAAGAGCGGTCGCCCGGTCACCGATCCCGCCGTGCTACGCGAAATCGATCGTTTGGCCGCGCACATGCGTGGGATTCCCGAGATGGGCAAGGTGCTCTCGCTCGCCGAGTTCGTGAAAGAGATGCAGCGGCTGCTGAACGGCGGCAGCGCCAACGCCTTTCGCATCCCCGACACCCGCGAGGCGGTGGCGCAGTCGCTGTTGCTCTATTCGATGTCGAGTCCCGATCCCACGTCGCCCTACATGACGTTCGATGAAACGACCGCGCGGATCTCCGCGCGCACGCCCGACATGGGTCAACGCCGTTTCGACACGGTTTCCCGCGAGATTCGCGAATTCGCGGCGCGCGAGATCGACGACGACCTCGACGTACACATCACCGGCGCGGGGCCGATGATTGTCGTGCTCGTGGATCGCCTCGTCGTCGACATGGTGACGAGCCTGCTCTCCGCGTTCGGGATCATCTTTTTCATGATGTGGTTCGAATTCCGCTCGCTCGGTCTCGCGGGCCTCTCGATGGTTCCAAATTTGATCCCGCTCGTGTACGTCGCTGGACTCATGGGATTTGCGGGTGTCACGCTCAACCCCACGACCGCCGTGACATTTTGCGTCGCGCTCGGAATCGCGGTGGACGACACCATCCACTTCCTCGTGCGCTTCCGGTACGAATTTGCCCAGGACGAACACCACGCGAACGCCGTGCGCCGATCCATGCGCGGAACGGGACGCGCGATGGTCTTCACCTCGGTGGTGCTGGTGATGGGCTATCTGGTGCTGGTGACTTCGAACTTCAAGGCCAATCGCGACTTCGGCTGGCTCTCGGCGCTCA
>CAZPJD010000028.1:0-34625 GCA_964586775.1 uncultured bacterium
GGCGGCAGCTACTACCCGCTCTCCGTCAAGAAGCACCTTCGCGCCCAGGAGATCGCCGCGCAGAACCGCCTTCCCTGCATCTATCTCGTCGATTCGGGCGGGGCGTATCTTCCCCGGCAGGACGAAGTTTTCCCCGACCGCGATCATTTCGGTCGCATCTTCTTTCATCAGGCGAACATGTCGGCCGCGGGCATTCCGCAGATCGCCGTGGTCATGGGCTCGTGCACGGCGGGCGGGGCGTACGTGCCCGCGATGTCCGACGAAACGGTGATCGTGCGCGAGCAGGGTACGATTTTTCTGGGCGGGCCGCCGCTTGTGAAAGCGGCGACGGGCGAGATCGTCAGCGCGGAGGAGCTCGGCGGAGCGGACGTGCATACGCGTGTGTCGGGCGTCGCGGATCATTTCGCCGAAAACGACGCCCATGCCCTCGCAATTGCCCGGCGCATCGTCGCGAATCTCAATCGGCGCAAGTTCGTCGGGCTCGCCGCGCGTTCCCCGCGTCCGCCGCTGTATGATCCCGAGGAACTCTACGGTGTGATCCCCGCCGACCCCCGCGTGCCGTACGACGTTCGCGAGGTCATCGCGCGCGTCGCCGACGCGGGGGAGTTCGACGAGTTCAAGCGCAGGTACGGCGCGACCCTGGTCACCGGCTTCGCCGCGATCCACGGTTATCCCGTTGGCATCGTCGCGAACAACGGAATCCTCTTCTCCGAATCGGCGCTCAAGGGCGCGCATTTCGTGGAGCTGTGTTGCGCGCGCGGCGTGCCCATCGTGTTCCTTCAGAACATCACGGGCTTCATGGTCGGTCGCAAATACGAAACCGGCGGCATCGCCAAAGACGGCGCGAAGCTCGTCACGGCGGTGGCGTGCGCGCGGGTGCCGAAGTTCACCGTCGTCATCGGCGGCAGCTTCGGCGCGGGCAACTACGGCATGTGCGGACGGGCGTATTCGCCCCGGTTCCTGTGGATGTGGCCCAACGCCCGCATCAGTGTCATGGGCGGCGAGCAGGCGGCCAGTGTGCTCGCGCGAATCCGCCGCGACGGAATCGAGGAGCGAGGCGAGTCGTGGGCCTCGGACGACGAAGATCGGTTCCGCGCCGAGATCCGCGCCCAATACGAGACGCAGGGCCACCCGTATTACTCGACCGCGCGGCTGTGGGACGACGGCATCATCGACCCCGAGGACACGCGCATGATCCTGGCCCTGGGAATTTCGGCGTCGCTGAACGCCCCGATCGAGCCGACGGAATTCGGCGTATTCCGCATGTGAGGCGATGATGGAGACCGGCGACATCCTGCGGATCGAATGCGACGCGCGCGGCATCGCGACGTTCACGATGAATCGGCCCGAGGTGAGCAACGCGTTCAACGACGAGCTCATCGCGAGCATGATCGTGGCGTTCGACCGGGCGGCGGGCGACGAGGGCGTGCGGGCGGTGTTTCTGACCGGCGCCGGAAAGCACTTCTCCGCCGGAGCGGACCTGAACTGGATGCGCCGCATGGCGGGCTACACGCGGCAAGAGAACCTCGCCGACGCGAAAAAGCTCTCGCGCCTCATGCACACGATCCACGAATTCCCAAAACCCGTGACGGCCCTCGTGAACGGCGCGGCGATCGGCGGCGGGGCGGGGCTCGTGGCCTGCTGCGACATCGCGATCGCATCGTCGCGCGCCGTTTTCGCCCTTTCCGAGGTCAATCTCGGCCTCATCCCCGCGGTGGTGAGCCCTTACGTGGTCGCCGCGATCGGCCGACGCGCCGCGAAACGGTATTTTCAGACGGGAGAGCGCATCGACGCGGCCGAGGCCCTGCGCCTCGGCTTCGTGCACGAGGTGTGCGAGCCCGACGCGCTGAACGAGCGGCGCGACCGGCTCGCCTCGACGCTCTCGGCCGGCGGCCCCGTGGCGCAACACCTCGGCAAGCATCTGGTGGACCGCGTCGCGAATGCACCGATCGACCAGGCGCTTCGCGACGAGCTGGCCGGACTGATCGCCGATCTTCGCGGGTCCGTCGAGGCGCAGGAGGGCATGAAGGCGTTTCTCGAAAAGCGGGAACCCGCTTGGCGAAAGCATGTTTGACGCGGTCCTGATCGCCAATCGCGGCGAAATCGCCTGCCGCATCATCCGCACGTGCCGGCGTCTCGGTGTGCGCACGATCGCGGTGTATTCCGCGGCGGACGCCCACGGCGAATTCGTCCGGCAGGCCGACGACGCTTATTCGGTCGGCGGTCCCGAGCCGCGCGACAGCTACCTGCGCATCGAGCGAATGATCGACGCGGCGCGCCGTTCGGGCGCTCAGGCCATTCATCCGGGATTCGGCTTTCTGGCCGAGAACGCCGAATTCGCCGAGGCGTGCGTCACCGCCGGATTCGTATTCGTGGGACCCGACGCGCCCGCGATCCGCGCCATGGCGTCGAAGTCGCAGGCACGCACGTTGATGGAAGCGGCGGGCGTGCCCGTCGTTCCGGGATGGCACGGCGATGCGACGGACGAAGTCGAACTGGCGCAAGTCGCGACAAGGGTCGGTTACCCGCTGATGGTCAAGGCCGTCGCGGGCGGCGGCGGCAAGGGCATGCGCATCGTGCGTCGCGCCGCGGAATTTTCGGGGGCGCTCGATGCGGCGCGGCGCGAGGCGGCGTCGGCCTTCGGCGACGACCGCGTCCTGCTCGAACGCTACATTCACGAAGGTCGCCACGTCGAAATCCAGGTCTTCGGCGATCGGCACGGCAACGTCGTGCACCTCTTCGAGCGCGACTGCTCGGTGCAGCGCCGTCACCAGAAGGTGATCGAGGAGTCGCCCGCCCCGGGGCTTGCGCCCGATCTGCGCGCCCGCATGGCGGCCTCGGCGGTCGCCGCGGCGCGCGCGGTGGACTACGTCGGCGCGGGCACGGTCGAGTTCATGCTCGCGTCCTCGGGCGAATACTATTTTCTCGAAATGAACACGCGGCTGCAGGTCGAGCACCCCGTCACCGAGATGGTGACCGGGCACGATCTCGTCGAATGGCAGCTTCGTGTCGCGGCGGGAGAGCCGCTGCCGGTGAGCCAGACGCAGCTCGCCCAGCGCGGCCACGCGATCGAGGCGCGAATCTACGCCGAGGACCCGCGTAACGGATTCCTGCCGTCGATCGGCGAACTGCGGCACTGCCGGCTGCCCGCGCAAAACGCCCACGTGCGCGTCGACACCGGCGTGCGCGAGGGCGACCGAGTGGATATGTACTACGACCCGATGATCGCCAAATTGATCGTCTGGGACGCCGACCGTCGATCGGCGCTGCGACGACTGCGCCTCGCGCTCGCGGACTATCGCATCGCCGGCGTGACGACGAATCTGACGTTTCTGTCGGCGCTCGCGGCTCACCCCGCGTTTCGCGAGGGCCTGGTGCACACGGCGTTCATCGACGCGCACCGCGACGAACTGCTCCCCACCACGCATCCCGCGTCCAACACCGTGCTCGCGCTCGCGTCGCTGTTTGTGTTGTTGCGTCGCGCGCAGTCGGCCGCCGAGGCCGCCGCGCAAAGCGGAGATCCTTACTCGCCGTGGCACCTGACGACGGGCTGGCGGCTCAACGAACACTACGAGCACTCGCTGCGTTTCCTGGACTGGGGCCGCGAGGTCGCGGTCATGATCCGATTCCTCGAAGCGGGATTCGTCGCGCACTTCGGCGAGGAGTCGTTGGCCATATCCGGCGAGTTCGACGCGTCGGGCGATCTGCTCGCGGACCTGGGCGGCGCGCGCGTCAGCGCCACGGTCGTTCAGAACGGTCACGAGATCACCGTCGTCACAGCCCATTCGACGCACCGGCTCCTGCTGTCCGACCTGCTCGAGGTCGAGGACGATTCGGAGCGCGGGGGCGAGCGGATCGTGTCGCCCATGCCCGGACGGGTGCAAAAGGTTCTCGTTCGCGCCGGGGATTCTGTGGCGCGCGGTGACGCGCTGATCGTCGTCGAGGCGATGAAAATGGAGCACACCGTGCGCTCGAACGCATCGGGCGTGGTGCGCGAGGTGTATTTCGCCGAGGGTGAGCAGGTCCACGAGGATGCGGTACTCGTCGATCTCGACGCGGAGGCGACCGAATGAACGGGTGGCCGACGCGGGTGCGCATCGTCGAGGTCGGCCCGCGAGACGGCCTGCAAAACGAGCCGAATCCCGTTTCGGTCGAGACGCGCGTCGCACTGATCCGCGCCCTCGCGGCGGCGGGACTTCGCGAGATCGAGGCGGGCGCATTCGTATCGCCCAAGTGGGTGCCGCAGATGGCCGGCACCGCCGAGGTGCTGGCGGCGCTGGATCGCACAATCGGTACGTCTTACCCCGTCCTCGTTCCCAACGAGCGTGGATGGCGCGACGCCCTCGAGGCCGGGGCGGATCACATCGCGATCTTCACGGCGGCGTCCGAGAGCTTTTGCCGAAAGAACATCAACGGCTCGATCGATGAGAGCCTGAGCCGCTTCACGTCGTTCGTGCCCGAGGCGCTCGCGCAGGGCGTGCGCGTGCGCGGGTATATCTCCACCGTGGTCGGCTGCCCGTATGAAGGGCCGGTCGATCCCGCGCGCGTGGCGGATGTCGCCGCGCGGCTGATCGACCTGGGCTGCGAAGAGGTTTCGCTCGGCGACACCATCGGCGTCGGCACGCCGGCGAACGTCGCGCGAATGCTCGAGGCCGTTTTCGAGCGCGTGTTGGTGGAGCGCGTCGCCGTGCACTTCCACGATACCTGGGGACAGGCGCTCGCCAACATCTGCGAGGCGCTGCGGTTCGGCGTGACCGTCGTCGACGCCGCCGTCGCGGGTCTCGGCGGTTGCCCCTATGCCCCGGGCGCGGGCGGCAACGTCGCCACCGAGGATGTGATATATCTGCTGAACGGGCTCGGCATCGCGACGAATATCGATCTCGACGCGCTCGCGAAGGCGGGCTGGCGCATTTGCGACACGCTCGGCCGCCTGCCGTCGTCGAAGGTTTCGATCGCGCTGCGCGCCGCGTGCGAGCGCTCGTAGCTCCATACGACCCGCCCTATTCGCGAGGAGATGCCATGCCGTTCGTCGATCTGCGAAATCAGACTTGCCGAAGAGACCGCGAGGAGTTGGTCGCGCACATGCGCTCGTTCGAGCTCGACCTGCGTTTCTCGGTTGGCATCTGGTTTTTGTCGCCCATGTCGTCGCGCTTTCATGACGCCTACGGCGCGCATCAGTCCATCGAGCAACGGCTCGAGATCGCCGCGCGGCTCGTCCCCTACGGCCTCGGCGGCATCGAGGCGCACTACCCCAACGAGATCAACGAATCCAACCTCGACCTGTGGCGCGCGTGGTCGCGCGACACGGGCGTGCGCATCGTCACGGTCATCCCGCTTCTGTTTTACGACTCCGATTTCGAGTTCGGTTCGCTCTCGTCGCCGATCCCCGACGTGCGCAAAAAGGCGATCGAGCGCACCGCGCAGGCGCTGCGTTTCAACAAGGAACTGGGCACCGATTTCATGATCGTGTGGGCCGGGATCGACGGCTACGAAAACCCTTTCGGCCAGAATTTCACGGCGATGCGCGACCGATTCGCGCACGGCCTCGCCGAGGCGCTCGACGAAGTGCCCGGCGTGCGCGTCGCGTTCGAGCCCAAGCCCTACGAGCCGCGCGGGCATCAGATCTACGGCACCACCGCCGAGGGCGTGCTGCTGGGCATGAAGACCGAGTCGCTGCTGCGCCACGCGGATCACCGCGCACGCCTGGCCGATGGTCACGCGATGGTGGCGATGAACCCCGAGATCGGCCACATGCAGATGGCCTACGAGGACCTCGCGTACAGCTTCAGCCTCGTGTGCGAATACGGACGCCTCGCGCACGTGCACCTGAACTCGCAACCGCTGGGCAACTATGATCAGGATCTCAACGTCGGCGTCGTTTCTCCCGAGCAGTTCGAGGCGGCGCTCTACGCGCTCAAGATGCACGGATACGCGGGATGGTTCGGCATCGACATCAACCCCGAGCGCATGAGCGCCGAGATCGCCGTGCGCAACTCGATGGACGCGATCCGCGCGGCGAACGACCGCGTGAACGGCCTCGACCACGAGGCGATCCTCTTTGCGACCCAGCACCCCGACCGCGCGCGCGGCTGGCTAGAAGCCTATCTCATCCGCGCCCGCGCCGCGCACCCCGATCGCCTCGGCCCGCTGCCCGATCTTCTTCGGAGCACGTAATGCCGGGCGCGCTGCTCGTCGGCATCGACGTCGGCACCTCGGGCGCGAAGGTCGTGCTCGTGGACGAGACCGGGCACGTCGTCGCCGAGGCCGTGCGCGAGGTTCCGTCGTATGCGCCGTACCCTCTTTGGTCGGAGCAGGATCCCGACGATTGGCTCCGCGCGGCGTTCGCCGCCCTGCGCGACGTGATCGACCGGTCCGGCGTTCGGCCCGAGCGCATCGCGGGCGTCGGCGTGGCGGGGCAGATGCACGGCCTCGTGCTGCTGGGCTCGGACGGCGCGCCCCTGCGCCGCGCGATCCTGTGGAACGATCAGCGCACCGGGTCGCAGTGCGAAGCGGTCACCGCGCGACTCGGGCTCGATGTGCTCCTCGCGCGCACCGGCAACGCCATGCTGCCCGGCTTCACCGCGCCCAAGTTGCTGTGGGTGCGCGAGCACGAACCCGACATCTGGCGACAGGCCGCGTCGTTTGCACTGCCCAAAGATTACGTGCGCGATCGTTTGACGGATGTGCGCGCCACGGACGTTTCGGACGCATCGGGCACGTCGGTCTTCGACGTGACGAAACGCGCGTGGAGCGACGCGATGTTCGTCGACCTCGGCCTCGATCGCGCGCTCGCGCCGGATTGCGCCGAATCGTGCACGGTGATCGGCCACGTCACCGGCGAGGCCGCGCGAGCGACGGGACTGGTCGCCGGAACGCCCGTCGTGGCGGGCGCGGGGGATCAGGCGGCGCAGGCGCTCGGCGCGGGGCTCGCACGCGAGGGCGACGTGTGCGTCACGATCGGCACGTCGGGGGTCGTATTCGCGCCCACCGCCGCGCCGCGCATCGAACCGCGAGGCCGTTTGCATGCGTTTTGCCACGCCGTCCCCGGGATGTGGCACGTCATGGGGGTGATGCTCTCGGCGGGCGGAAGTCTTCGCTGGTATCGCGATGCGTTGTGCGCCGAACTCGCGACGGCCGCGCGCGACGCGGGACGCGATCCCTACGACGACCTGTTGATCGAGGCCGCGAACGTCTCCCCCGGCGCGGAGGGTTTGCTGTTTCTGCCGTATCTGACCGGCGAGCGCACTCCGCATCCCGATCCGCTCGCGCGCGGCGTGTTCGTCGGCCTCACGACGCGGCATTCGCGCGCGCATCTCACGCGCGCCGTGATCGAGGGCGTGGGATTCGGTTTGCTGGACGCGCTGAAACTCGTGCGCGAGGCCGGTGTCGAAACCCAGAGCGTCCGCGTGTCGGGCGGGGGCGCAACCTCGCCCTTGTGGCGTCAGATTCTCGCGACGCAGTTCGGCGTGCCGGTCGTGACGCTCGCCGCGCAGCACGGGGCGTCGTTCGGCGCGGCGCTGCTGGCGGGCGTCGGCGCGGGGGTCTTTTCCGATGTCGGCGCGGCGTGCGACACGGCGGTGCGGATTGCGGACATGACGAGCCCAACCGCGTCGTGGTCCTCACGATATCGTGACCTTTACGCCACGTATCGATCGCTTTACGACGCTCTTCGGCCGTCGTTCGCGGAGCTTGCCGAACGCTGAAGGCGATTTTGTTCGCGGCGAATCGTGACATCGCCGCGAGCGTGCATTACATTCATGGTTCCCGTGCGGCGGCGCTCGGCCATCGTGCGGGATCGTGGGGAAAACTCCGCAAGTGGGTTGCATGGAAGAGCGCGAAGACGACATCGACGACGCCGAAGTGGTGGTTCTCGACGACGAGGACGACTCCGCGTTGTCCGCGCCACTCGAACTGCCCGAGCGCACCGAGTCGGACAAATCGACGGCGGTCGTTCCGGCGGGCGCGATGTCGCTTTACCTCGCCGAGATCACGCGCTACCCGCTTCTGACGCGCGACGAAGAGTACGAACTCGCGGTTCACTATCGTCAGACGGGCGATCCCCAGACCGCCGCGCGGCTCATCACCAGCAACCTGCGTCTCGTCGTCAAAATCGCGATGGACTTCCAGCGCGCGTTCATCAACGTGATGGACCTGATTCAGGAAGGAAACATCGGCCTGATGCAGGCCGTGGCGAAGTTCGACCCCTTCAAGGGCGTCAAGCTCTCCAGTTACGCCGCGTGGTGGATCAAGGCCTACATCCTGCGGTTCATTCTCAACAACTGGCGCATGGTGAAGATTGGGACGACGCAGGCTCAACGCAAGCTCTTCTATAGTCTACAGAAGGAGAAGGAGCGGCTCGAAGCGCAGGGATTCGTGCCGACGACCAAGCTGCTCGCCGAGCGCCTCGACGTGAGCGAACGCGACGTGATCGACATGGACGTACGCATGTCGCGGCCCGAGATCAGCTTCGACATGCCGCTGTCGGAGGACACGTCCACCACCGTGGGCGACCAGACGCCATCGACCGATTTGCTGCAGGACGAGCGGATATCGCGCGCGCAGATGGAGGACATCTACGACCGGGCGCTGCGTGGTTTCGAATCCACGCTCAAGGACAAGGAGCTGGAGATCTATCGCCGCCGAATGATCGCCGATCCACCCGCCACGTTGCAGGAGATCGGCGACCAATTCGGCGTCACGCGCGAGCGCGTTCGGCAGATCGAGGCGCGCATCCTGAAGAAGCTCAAGCAGTACTTCGCGGATCACGGAATCGAGCCCCCCGGATAGGCCGCGAAACCCGCCCAGATCGCGAAAAAGACACGGAAAAAACCTCGTTCTGACCGCAAATCGTCATGCGGTCATTTTCGGCCGACGGCCCTTGACGCGTTCGGTCTCTTCCATTAGTTTGCGTTGGCCGATGGGGGAGGTTCGTCCCGTTCGCGATCAGGCGAATCATCGTCAGCGTAGACGGAAACCGCCGTCCCGCTCGGCACGCGTACAAGCACAACATTCGTAACGACGACGTCGCAGGAAGCGAGAACGCCGATCGGTTCGGGGTCGAACCGATTGTCATTGTTTCAGGCCGAAAAACCTCGGGGACGTGAAAAAAACGCCCCCAAACCGCATCGAGGAGTCGGGTTCCCATGCACTTCGCTCAGATCACGCAGTGGATTGTGACGCAGGCCGAAACCGCCGCCGATGCCGCGGGAGCCGCTGCCGGCGCCGCCGCGACGGCCGCCGCGGGAGCCCCCGTGGCCGTGACGCCAGGTGGCAGCGCCATGGAAAAGGCCCTGATGGGCGTGGCGATGCAGTCGCACACGACCATTCTCTACCTGCTCATTTTCCTGAGCGTACTGTCGCTCGCGATCGCGATCGAAAAGTACATTCAATATCACCGCGAGAATCCGCTCGGCGAAGGCTTCAAGGCCGAGCTCGTGAAGCTGCTCGACAGGGGCGACGTGAAGGCTGCGCTGCGACTCGTGGACGGTGTTCGCGGCATCAAAGCCGCCGTCGTGCGCGAAGGACTTCTCAATTTCCACGAAGGCCCGTTCGTGATGGCGGAGCTCATGGACGGCCGCACGGTCATCGAGCGCGACCGCCTCGACAAGCGGCTCATCATTCTCGGCACGATCGGCAACAACGCCCCGTTCATCGGGCTGCTCGGCACGGTCATGGGCATCATCAAGGCGTTCCACGACCTCGCCATGGCGACCATGCAGGGCCCGCAGACGGTCATGGCCGGTATCTCCGAGGCGCTCATCGCCACGGCGGTCGGTCTTGCGATCGCGATCCCCGCGGTCGTCGCGTTCAACTACTTCAAGGCGCGCGGCAAGGGTCTGGTGGACGACGCGATTTCGGCGCACAACATCGTCATGGCGTTTGCCAAACGCGTCCCGCAGGACGACCAGAGCGGCGCGCACAAGATGGACAAGATGTACACGCAGGCGCAGGCCTGATCTCGTTTCACGGGCGGCTTCGGTCGACAAACCTTTAGCGACAGGACCACGACATGGGCGCTGCAGCCGGAAACGAAGACGAACCCATTACCGCCATCAACGTCACGCCGCTCGTGGACATCGTCCTCGTGTTGCTCATCATCTTCATGGTCACGGCGACCTTTATCGTCGAACCGCAGATCAAGGTGGAGCTGCCCAAGGCGGCGTCGGGCGAGCCCTCGGAACCGGAAAACTTCGCCGTTGTCCTCACCAAGGACGGCAAGCTCTATCTGGACGGCGACGAGGTCGACCAGGCCGCCCTGTGGGCCGCGCTCTCGGAGCGGCTCAAGAACGACCCCGACGTTCAGGCGGTGATCTCCGCGGACAAGGAGGTCATGCACGGCAAGGTCGTCGAGATCGTCGATCTGGTTCGACGACTCGGCTGCAAGCGCTTCGCGATCAACGTCCAGCCGGACGACGCGAAGCCCGGCCAAGTCTGATTTGAGCGGCGACCTGGCGCAAAGCTCGTTGCTCTGGATCGCCAAGCGGTCTAAGATAGGGATCGGCCCTCACCGGGCGGTTAGGGGAGTGATGGTTCGATGATCGTCGATGTCAAACCCCCGCGGAGAACGCGATTCTTTCAGGCGGCCCTGATCGGCTCCGTGGTGCTCCACGGCGTCGCGTGGGCCGCGCTGACCAGCTTCGGGCAGCATTCGGTTTCGGAGTCCTATATCGTTCAGGTCATCATCAACGAGAAGCCTCCGCAGCCGACCCCTGACGAAAAGAAGATCAAGGAACTCACCCGCAAGATGAACGAGGCGACTCCGCCTCCGGTCGATGAGCAACAGATCAAGGAAGTCGTGAAGGAAAAGCCGCCGGAGCTCAAGCCCATGGCGGTGTTCAACGCGACGCGCGAGAAACCGCAGACCGAGATCGTCAACATCGGCAAGATGGACCGCAACATGGCGTCCAACAGCAACGAGCCCTTCATGGCCAATCTCAATACCGGCCGCAAGGGCCCGGGCGCCGGCGCCGACGGACCCGAGGCGAAGATGATCGCCATCGGATCGGGCCGCAAGGGTGGCATCGGCATCAGCTCGTCGGGCGAGGGCTCGGTTTCCGTCAACATCGGCAGCGGCTTCGGTGGCGGTCGCGGCGCGGGTCGCGGTTCGGGCACCGGCGACGGCCCCGACGTGGCCAACGTCTTCCTCGGCGGCGTCGGCACCGGTCGCGGCGGCGGTGGCGGCGGTGGCGGTGGCGGCGGTATTCAGGTCGGTTCCATCGGCGGCGGCGGCGGTCGCAAGGCCAGCTCCGGCCCGCCTCCGGTCGCGGTCGCGCCCATTGCCAAAAAAGAGGCCGCTCCCACCGGGCCGAGCGTCTCGGGCGAGTGGGTCGTGGCCTCCGTGGCGGGTCCCATCGCGGCGCTGCAACTGCGTTGCCTGAACAACGACGGCGTTCACATTTACGGAAACATCAAGATCCAGTGCTCGAACAACGTCATCGTGGCGGCCTGGCGTCGCCAATAGTCCTCCCCATCCGAAAACACCAAAGCCGGCCGCGAGGCCGGCTTTGTTCGTCTGGGATACGTGATCGGTTGCGCTATTTCGCGGGAGCCGCCGCGGGAGCGACCGCGGGTGCCGGGGGAAGCTTCGTCAGCGCGTCCTCGGCCGTATGCGCGACCAGCGGCGCCTTGTCCTTCACGGCTTCCTTGACCGCCGCGATGCCCTTGGGGTCACCCAGCGTCGCGAGCGCCGTCACCGCCGCGGCACGCACCTCGATGTCCTTGTCCTTCGCGAGCGAGAGCATGAGATCGAGCGACGGCGCGTGCTTCATCACACCGAGCGTGTAGGCGGCGTACTTGCGCACGGGCGCGCTCTTGTCCTTGGCGGCGGCCGTCACCGCGGGGATGCAGGCGTCGCCGTAACTGGCGACCGCGTCGGCGGCGTCCTTGGCCAGGTTGAAGTCGATATCCTTCCACTGGGCCATCAGCGGCGCGAGCGCCTTCGGGTCCTTGATGCCGCCCAGCACGCCCGCCACGTCGCGGCGGAAGTACTTGTCCTTGTCGGAAAGCCCCGCGATGAGTTGATCCACCACGGCGGGTCCCGCCTTCACCAGCGCCTCGGCCGCGGCCTTTTTCACGGCCGGGTCTTCGTCGCGCAGGGCGTCGATCCACGTCTCCATCGAACCCGGATCGCCGATCTGGATGAGCGCGACGGCCGCGCGACGGCGCACCACCATGTCCTTGTCTTTGAGCGCTTCCTTGAGCGGCGCGACCGCCGGCTGCCCCACCATCACCAGAGCGGCGACGGCGGCTTCCTTGACGGTCGGCTCCTTGTCATGGAACAGGCGCAGCAGCGAATCGACCACCGCGCCTTCCTTGGTCGCACCCAGCGCAAGCGCGGCGCTGCGGCGGATGTTTTTGTTCTCGGCCTTGAGAACGTTGGTCGACAGTTCGGGACCGAAGAGATCGGCGAGAAGTTGGAGCAAAACGGGCGTGAACGAGCCCGTCTCGAAGATGACCTCGTCGTCGTAATACACCGCGCCGATCTTGGCGTAGTATTTGTTCAGGTGCGGTTTGAGGGTTTCGCCGTGGAACGACCGGGAAATCGGCGGCGCATTGCCCGCCGCCAGAGTGATCGTCCCGCGCACCATCGACTTGCCATCCTTGGGCTCGCCCTTGGCCTTGACGGTCAGGGTGGCGTCGCCGCCGACCTCCATGCCGGTGCGGGGTTGCAGACCAACCTGGTCCAAAATCTCCTTCGCGGTCGCCTCGATTTTCAGCTTCTCCTTGGCGGGGCCCTTGGACTTGTCGTCGACCTTGATCTTCACCGACTTCGCCACGCGAAACGCCTGCACCTGCTCGTCGGTGGGTTTCTCCACCGGCAGGTCCTCGTCCGAACACCCCGCCGCGATCCAAGGCAGCACAAACGCCGCCGCCAGTACCGCGAGAACCGCCATTTTGTTCGCCCGCTCGCGCAACGTCATGCCGATCTCTCCTCCCGATTTCCGGCCCCCGTCGGAGCCGGGTTCGCCGAACCGAACGCCCGGCGAACGCACCTCATTCGCATATCGATTTAGGACCCCCAAAAACATAGCACGATTGCCGAGCCGATGTCACAGGGTTGGGAGAAGGACAAGAAGCGGCGAATGGCGCTTCGCGTCCGGGCGAATCGCGCTCGAACCCTCACCTTCGCTTGACAGTTGGCCGTGCCCTCCAAAGATGTTCCTCTCAAGGAGGAACGATGGACGGCCACGCCCTGCGCACCCTCGCGACGATCCTGTTCGTCGTCGGCGCGGCGTCGGGTCTAGTCCTTCTCGGCTGGGTTGTCGGCAATCCCTTCGCGCCGGATTCGCACGCGGGCGCGGGGGATCTCGACGACCTCGCGGCGCTCTTCGCGAAAACGCCGTCGCCTTCCGTTCCCCGCGAACCGGACGCCCTCGCGTGTCTGGATCCCTGCCGTCACGTCGCCGAGTGCGGTCTCGTCCCCGACATCGAGCTGTGCGTGCCGTGGTGCGAGGACGAGTGGGACGCCCGCACGCGCGCCTGCGCCGAGGAAACCTCGTGCGACCGCATCGAGGAGCAGTGCTTCGGCGATACCGATCTCGAGGAGTGCCGCGCCGTCTGCACGCATATCGCCGAATGCGTGTGGAACGACCTCGCCGAAGCCGACTGCGTGGAACTGTGCCTCGACGACTGGAACGACGCCGAGCGCGATTGCCTGGCTCAGTCGCCTTGCGAAAAGGGATACGAGTGCGTGGATTGGACCGACGAGGACCCGTGCCCCGCGGTGTGCGACAAGCTCCACCTGTGCGGCGCGGTGGACGGCGAATTCGGCGAGTGCGTGCAAATGTGCGAGGACGACATGGGCGCGTCGCTGCGCAACTGCGTGCTCGCCTACGATTGCGGCGAGATGGAGGCCGTGTGCGTGGAGGGCCGCCTTCCCGATGCGATGTGCGTGTCGGCGTGCGACCGGGCGCTCGACTGCGAGCTCGAGGCGATGACCGAGTCGTCGTGCCTCGCCGCGTGCGACGAGGAATGGGACGACGAACTCACAGTCTGCATGGCCGATGCCATGACGTGCGACGAGGCGGGCGCGTGCTTTGCCGACCCCGGCATTCAGTGCGCCGAGTTGTGCGCGTTCTTCGTCGAGTGCGGCGAGCTCGATCCGCTGCAGTACCCGCCGTGCGTGGACACCTGCGAATACGACTTCGCCGACGAGGAGCGCGAGTGCCTGATGGCCGCGGATTGCGGCGGCATCAACGACTGCCTGCTGCCGCCCGGCGCGCCGCCCGCGGCGAGCGACGCCGAATGCGCCGACGCGTGCTCGAAGCTTTCGGCGTGCGGGGCGATCGACGCGCCCGATCAGATCGCGTGCGTGGATTCGTGCACGGGCGCGTGGACGGAGCTGCGCATCAACTGCGTGCGCGAGGCGACCTGCCAGACCGTGTCGTCCGCGTGTTTCAGCGGTGGGGCGGTGCTGGGCGAAGCGCCGTAAGTCAGAACACCAGCGAATCGTCGCCGTCGCGATCCGTCGCGAACAAATCTCTCGCGCGCGTGCCGGTCCGCGCGTCGATCACCGTGTCGCCCGCCGATTCCACGCCCATGCCGAAGCGCGTGAGAATCTTGCCGAGTTCCACCCCCGGTTGATCGAAGGCGTCGATCTTCCACAGCGCGCCCACGGCCGCCGTGAGCATTTCGAGGAACATGAAGAGCTGGCCGAGCCCGTGGGCATCGGTGCGCGCGAGCGTGATGCGCGCGGTCGGCCGCGAGAAGTGCGCGAGCGCGGCCTCGGTCGCGTCGCCCTCGGTGTTCAGCAGCTCGTCCATGCTTCGGTTGTCGAGGAATCCGTAAGTCTCGGGCGCGAACCGCGCGGGCGGAATCGTCACGTCGTGCGATGCGCGCGTGCGCACGAACAGATAGACCTTGTCGTCGGGGCCCTCGGCGAAGAGCTGCACCTGGCTGTGCTGATCGGTCGCGCCGAGCGCGGCCATCGGCGTCATGCCCACGTGTACCGCGCGGCCGTCTCGATCGACCGCCTTGCCCAGGCTCTCGGCCCAGAGCTGGCGGAACCAGTCCGCCGTGCGCCACAGGGAATTCGCGTAAGGCATGAAGACGGTGGTGCGCCGCCGCGCGCGATAGTGTAGATCGAGCGCGACCGCCGCCGCGATCGACGGATCGGCCCACGGGTCCTCGGTGCGGCAGCGTTTCTGCATCGCCCCCGCGCCCGCGACCAGCGCGGTCACGTCCATTCCCAGCAGCGCGGCGGGGAAGATGCCGACCGGCGTCAGCACGGAGAAGCGTCCGCCCACGCCCGGAGGAATCGGCAGCGACGCCACGTCGTGATCGCTCGCGAATTGCCGCAGCGTGCCCTTGGCGGGATCGGTGATGACCACGACGCGACGCAGAGCCTTGTCGAGGATTCCGCCGTGCGCGGCCACGAGCGCCTCGAGCATCACCTGAAAGTTCGCGCTCGTCTCGCCGCCGCCGCCCGACTTGCTGATGACGACGACGAGGGTCTTTTTCGGATTCACGAGGTCCAGGCAGGCCGCCGCCGCGTCGGCATCGGCGTTGTCGAGCACGTGCCAGCGCGGGCCGCCGCGCTTCGCCGCGGGCAGCTCGTTGTGGCGCGGGTGAAGCAGGGCGTTTGTGAGCGCGAGAAACCCCAGCGCCGATCCGCCGATGCCGCAGACGACCACGTCGTCGACGCCCGCGCGCATTTTATCCGCGAGGTCGATCGACGCGCGCAGCAGCTTCTTGTCGGCGGGCAGTTTCGTGAAATCCATCCGCCCCGCGTCGATGTCCGCGGCGATCTGGTCGCGCACCCGATGCGCGTCGGCGTCCATCGCGCGCAGGGCGTGGCGCGTCACCTCGTGACGCAGCCAGCCGGAAAAATCGAGGCGGATAGGGGTGTGTTTTGCGGCCATGGAAACCTCCGTTTGTTTGCGAAAGACCGCGGCGTCAGCCGAGCGCGCGGACGCGTTCGACGAGCGCGGGGAGAACCTGCGTGGCCCCGCCCATGATCGTCAGATCGGCGAGCGTGCCGGTCAGGTGCGTGGGCTCCAGATTGATTTCGATGATCTTCGCGCCGCGTGACTTTGCCGTGACGGGCAGTCCCGCCGCCGGGTACACCATGGCGCTGGTGCCGATGACGAGCATGAGGTCGCACGACGCCGCCAGAATCGCCGCGTCGCGCGCCGCCCGATCGGGGATCGCCTCGCCGAAGAGCACCACGTCGGGCTTCAGGATCGCGCCGCACTCCACGCATTCGGGCGGCGGCGGCGTCGACAACTCGCGAAGCTGCGCGAATCGCTCCGCGCCGTCGGCGCGCCCGCAGCGCAGGCACACGAGGCGGCGGCTGTTGCCGTGGAAATCGATCACGCGGCGCGATCCGCCGGCCTGATGCAGGTTGTCGATGTTCTGCGTGACGATCGCGTCGAGGCGGCCCATGGCCTCGAGCTCAGCCAGCGCCGTGTGACCCGGATTCGCGCGCGCCGATTCGACGACGTCCATCATCTCGAAGAGCATCGACCACACCTTGCGCGGCGACGAAACGAACGCCTCGATCGTCGCGTACTCCATCGGGTCGAAACGCTCCCACAGCCCGCCGGGGCTGCGAAAATCCGGGATGCCCGAATCGACCGAGATGCCCGCGCCGGTGAGCGCCACCGCGACCTTCGCGTCGCGCAGGATCCTCGCGGCGGCGTCGATGTCATCCGTGCGCGTCATGTCCGCTCCACGTCGTCCGTGCGCGTCATTCTCGCTCCGCATTTTTAGGGCGCATCACTCGCGCTCCACGGGGCTGCGCAGGAAACGCAGCCGGTCTCCCGCGCGCACGATCATGTCCTCGGGCTCGCCCAGCACCTCGGCGATCTTCAGGTAGCGGCGGTACTGCGCGACGGCTTCGGGGATGCGCTCGGCGTGCTCGAAGGCGACGGCGAGGTTGAAGTGCGCACCCGCGTTGTCGTAGTCCGACTCGATCGAGCCCTGATAGGCGCGGATCGCCTCTTCATAACGCATCAAGCGACCGAGGCAGATGCCGAGCGAGTTGAGCAACCGGCTGTTGCCCGCGTCCGACTCCAGCGCCTTTTGCAGCAGGTCGGCGCACTCCTCGAACCGCTCCGATTGAATCAGCGAGCGCGCGGTTTCGAGATAGTCCTCGATCACGCGCTCCTTGGCGGCGGCCTCGGCGGCGGCGTCGCGCGCGCCGAAAAGGAACTCGGCCGCGCCCGCGCCCTCGGCGCCGGGACGCACGGGGCGGATCGGCACGCCGCGCGGAAAAACGCCGCGGCTTTGCGCGAAACGGATCGCGATGAAGAGGACGAAGAGCGCGAAACAGACGAGCAGATAATTGACGACGGCCGCGCGCACCGCCACGCCGAATACCGCGACCGCCATCACGAAGACGAGCGTCAGCACGCCGTCCAAAATCAGCAGGATGCGCAGCTCGCGGCCCTCGAAACGCATGGCGATCGGCACGCTAACACAAACGACCGCGAAGAAAAACGGCGCGAGGCAAATCGGGGCGACGCACTCTCACGTCGCCATCAGCGCGTCGGCGATGGCATTCAGCGGGCGGTTCAGCAGGATGCGTCGCCAGGCCCACAAGGGCGAGTGAACGCCCGCATCCATGCCGCGATCGAGAAAGTCCCCGGCGGCGTCGGCGGTGAGGGCGACGAGATGCCCGAAGATCCGCCGCCCTTCCTCCTCGCTCGCGAACGCCGGATAGCCGTAGTACGAGTTCGCGCGGAAGAATTTGAGCGCGCGCAAAAGCAGCGTCGCGGTGCGTTTCACGCGGCCCCTGCGCGCAAACGCACCGCCGCCCGCGTCGTCCGAAAACAGGAAAGAATCGTTTTCGCCCTCGCCGGGCTCCTCGCGCGGCACCGCGCCGGGCAGCGCCTGCCAGCCGTCCTCCACGAGCGCACCGTAGAGATGCAGCGCCATCGAGGTTTCGACATATCCCGCGTGCTGATCGCGCACCAGGTGACGCAGTTCGGCCCTGCGCCCCGGCACGTCGGCGATGGCGTCGAGGAATACGTGGCCTTCGCGCACGCGCGAAAGCAGCATCGAAAACATCGAGACGACCGCGACGCCGTATTTGCGCGCGAGCCGCTCGCCCGCCAGTTCGAGCGCCAGAAAATGCCGCGGCCCGCCGTGGAACGAGCTGAAGCCCATGCGCGCAAACCCCGCCTTGGCGAAGGGTTCGAGCAGCGTGTACGCGACGCGCTCCACCAGGTGCGGCGAAAACTCGACCGAGCCCAGCATCGGCAGGGTGTCAGCCGCGACGTGCATCGGCGGCACGAGCACCACGGTCCAGTCGGGCCGGCGCTCGAGTACCGCCAGCGCGGCGTGCTCGGCCAGCGCTCGCGCCTCGAACACGTCCTGCCCCAGCGGCAGGTGCGGGCCGTGGACCTCGAGCGGGCTCATCGTCGCAAGGATGAAGGTGCGCGCCGGATCAAGCGCCTTCATCCGCGTGTGCGTGATGCGCTCCAGACGCAGCAGCCGGTCGTGCGTGATTTCGTGCGGTACGTCGGTCATGGGCTTCTCCGCGCGGAACGTCGGCGCGACGCCGGTCCCCGCGCGAAGCGATGATAGCCCGATGCGCGCGCGCTTACTGCGGATCTTCGACGCACTGGCCCTCGGGCGGCCACGGGAGCACGTCGATCAAATACAGGCACGCCTCCTGGCCCCCCGGCGTCTCGGGACACTCCCATTGCGTCGTTTCCGACCAAAACTGAATCCCCAGCGACGAAGGGCAGTTCGTGAAGTTCGCCGCGACCTCGTACGTGCCGGTCCCGGCGATTTCGTGCCAGCAGAATTCCCGATCCTCGTACGCTACGTCGGTATCCGACGCAAGCGTGAAAAGGTAGAACGTGTTCCCGTTCTGCTCGGCCACGCGAATCCGCGCCTCCATGCGGCTTCGCGACTCGGTCGCGCGCACCTCCAACACCTCGACGTCGAGGCCGAACGGTGCGCACTCGGGGTCCGGGTCGACCTCGAATTCCATCTCAACGAGCCCGTCCGAGAGCGCAATCGGCGACGCGCACTCTTCGAACGGTTCACAGTCCTCGCCATCGTCGTCCTGCGCGGAATCGGTCGATGAATCATCGCCGCAAGAAAGCGGGCTCAACGAAAGGACGAGCAGCGCCGCAACCGCGATCGGAAGCGATATGAATTTGACCGATTTCATGATCGCCTCCGAAAAGACGACGTCGTTGCCGACCGGATTCGAAAAGTCACCGCACGCAGTGCACGGAATGTTTCTCGTACACGTCCAAACTGCGCGCGACGTAACCAATGTCAAAGAAGAACCCGTAGGCGATCCCCACGCCCTCGCCGCCCAGAGTCGAGGACCAGTATCGCTCGCACACGCCCGGCAGGTTGGGTTCGCCGTAGCAACCCGCGTTGGGGCCTTCTTCCGCCTCGCACCCAAGGCACGCGTCCGTCCAGCAGGTGGTGAGATTGCAGTCATCGTGAACACCGCACGCGCCGGCGGCGGCGGTGTCTTCGCACCCACGCACGAGCGAGCGGAGTTCGTCGATCGTCGGCAGACGCCAGCCGTCGAATCCTGCCCACGACAGGCTCTCGCAATAGTTCTTGGCATTCCGCTCGTTCATGCAGCAAACCGAGGCGACCTGCCACGTCAGCCCCGTCGATTCGTCCCGCCACGTCTGTTCGACGCGGTGGTCGTCGTCGTCATCATCGCTGCACGAAAGCGGACTCAACGAAAGGGCAAGCAGCGTCGCGACCGCGAACTGAAGCGACATGAATTTCAACCAATTCATGATCGGCTCCGAAAGAACGACGTCAACGCCGACCGGATTCGAAAAGTCACCGCACGCAGCGCGCGCAGTGCTTTTCGCTCATATCTAAGCCGATGGCGACGTACGCGACGTCGAAGAAGAGACCGAAGGCAGTCCCTTCCCCATCCGTGACGGCGGATGACGACCAGAGTCGGGTGCATTCGTCCGGCAATTCTTCGGGTCCGTAGCAGCCTTGGTTTGGTCCCGAGCCTTCCTCGCAGATTCCGCACTCCTCCCACGGGCAATCCGGGGCGAGACATTCGTCGGTGATTCCGCAGTCCCCTCCCGTTTCGCTTTGGGGACAGCCACGAACGAGGGTTCTCAGTTCCGAAATCGACGGAAGTCGCCAATCCTTCGATCCACCCCAATCGAGGGCATCGCAATAGTCTCTTGATCGGGAAAAGCTCCGATCACACGACACCGCCGCCTGCCACGTCAATTCGGTTTCCGGGTCTAGCCACACGGACTCACTCGTAGAGTCGGCTATCTCATCGTCGTCATCGCTGCACGAAAGCGGACTCAACGAAAGGGCAAGCAGCGTCGCGACCGCGAACGGAAGCGACATGAATTTGATCGATTTCATGATCGCCTCCTAGTGGAAGTAGAGGTAATTGGCGTCGGAAACGGAACAAGTTCCCGGGTTGTGCAGGCATGGGCCGTCGTTGTCGCTGCGCTTCAGGTCCTCGTAGAACCACGTCACGTACACGCGGCGCGTTCCCTCGCCGCCCTGCCCGTTGGGGACGTCAAGTCCGTTGATGTCGAGCTGATAGCAGCGGTCGGGCACATCGAGTTTCGCAACGGTCATTGCTCGACACTCCTCAGGCTGTCTTCTTGGCTTTACGTCCGATCGTGTTCCAGTCAGCCGGGATCTCTTTGATCAAGAACTCCTCCAGCGCGGAGGCGATCCAGCTGAAACCGGGCTGAACTGCGATCACGGTCAGCCAATGCGCCGGAAACTGCTTCTGACAATGCTCCCTCAGTGCCGCCGTCACCCCATCCTTCTCAAGCGTGCGTCGGAAGGCTCCAAGTGTGCCGAAATGCGACCAGATTCGCGCTCCGAGATAGCTTCCCTCACCCTGCGAACACTTACCCACGTAGCAATGGCTCTTGTCTTCCGACCAGAGGATGTAGACCCCGGTCTCTTCGAAGCCCTCCCAGAGGCTCCAACGAAAATCATTGAACTCCTGGCTCAGAACCGGAGCCCGCAGTTCCGCCGCTTCCGCCTCACGGTGGTCGAGTAGTTGGAACGTTCTCACTTTGAATGACCTCAATCCCCTGAATTGACGAAGGTGTTGCTCAAACTTCACAAGGGGTATTCGAGATTCAGGCATGACTTTTCTCCAACCGGTGTTTGACCAAAAAGTCCTGATCATTCCGCCGTCGATGCGAAGCTTCGTCAAGAGGTCATTTCTCAATCCCTCCGCCCCTCACCCCTCTGGAATCATGCGCACGTCTAGGATCGCCGCGCCCTTGCCGCGCTCGAAGAGGCGCACGGGGTTGAGGTCGAGTTCGCGCAGGGCGTCGTGATTCGCGATCATCAGGCCGACGCGCACGACGATGTCGGCGAGGGCCGCGACGTCGAAGGCCGCCCGGCCGCGCATCGCCTCGAGGATTCCCGCCGCGGGCAGCTTGGCGATCATGCGCAGCGCCTCGGCGCGCGAGATGGGCGCGAGGCGCGTGACGGGCTTGCCCAGCACCTCGGCGGCGATGCCGCCCCAGCCCAGCGCGACCAGCGGGCCGAAGTCGCGGTCGCGCGCCGCGCCGACGATCAGTTCGAGCCCGCCCCTCACCATCGGCTGCACGACCACGCCATCGAAGCGCGCGCCCGGGCGGTGTTTCGCGAGCGACGCGCGCACGCGCTCGAACGCCTCGCGCACTCCTCGTCCGTTCGAGAGCTTGAGCGCCACGCCGCCCACGTCGGTCTTGTGGCTCGCGTCGGGGCTCTCGACCTTGAGCGCGGCGGGGCAACCCAGCTCGCGCGCGGCGGCCGCGGCCTTTTGCGCGGTCGGCGCGAAGCGCGTGTCGATCACGGGCAGGCCGTAGGCGCGGCAGACATCGTAGGCCTCGACGCCCAGGTGCGTCTTGCCGCGCGACGCGACGAGCAGTTCGTCCGCCCGCGCGCGATCGACGCGAAGACGCGGCGGCGGCTCGCGGCGGCGATCCAGACGCCGGTGATGCACGAGGCTGACGGCGAGCGCGTCCACGGCCTCGTCGGCGGTGGCGAAGATCGGAAAGATCGCGAGCGATTTCATGCGCACGATCTCCTCGGGCCACGCGTGCAGCACCATCGCCACGGGCTTTTGGTGGCGCTCGCACTGCTCGGCCAGATGGCGCAGCAGATCGATCGGCGCCTGCGTATTCGCCGCCGAAAAATAGGCGAGCAAAAAGACGACGCCGTCGATCTGCGGCTGCGCGAGAATGTCGGACAAAACGGCCTTGTACGCCTCGATCTCGAACAGGTCGCCCAGATCGAGCGGGTTTTGCAGGCGGATGACGCCCGCGCGCACGTGCTCGCTCACCACCTGGAGCACGTGGTCGTCGAAGGGCGGCAGCGTGAAGCCGTGGCGCGCGCAGGTGTCGGCCGCGATGACCGCGTGTCCGCCCGAACGCGAGATCACCCCGATGCGCGTGCCCCGCAGCGGCGGCAGCGAAAAGATCTTCGCGCCGCTCACCGCGCCGTGCAGCGTGCGCGTGCGCAGCACGCCCATCTGACGCAGGGCCTCTTCGGCGACGTGGTCGTCGGAGAGCATCGCCGTGGTGTGGCTCGCGGCGATGGCGCCCGACAGCTCGCCCGTGTTGCTCTTGTGCACCACGACGGGTTTGTCGGTCGATCCCACGAGGCGGCAGAACTCGCGCGCGCGAGAGAAACTCTCCAGATAAAACACGATCTGCTTCGTCTCGGGATCGTCGATGAGGTATTCGAGCAGATCGACCTCGTCCACGCTCATCTTGTTGCCGATCGACGCGAACTTCGCGACGCCCAGGTGCTCGTTGGCGAATTCGCTCAGATACGAAATGCCGACGCCGCCCGACTGCGTAACGATGGAGATGCCGCCCGGGCGGACCATGGGCATATACGAAAAACTCACGCACAGACCCGAATGCGTGTTGAAGGTGCCGATGCCGTTGGGGCCGACGAAGCGGATGTCGTTTTCGGCGGCGATCGCGCGAATGCGTTCGGCGAGCTTTGCGCCGTCCTGGTCTTTTTCCGCGAACCCGCCCGACTCGATCACGATGCGTTTGATGCCGGCGCGCGCGCACTCCTCCATCATGCCCGGCACGATGCGCGCGGGCGTAAAGATGACGGCGAGGTCGATGGGCCGCGCGATCTCGGCGACGCTTTGATGGATGTAGTGACCGTGAAACGTGCCGCCGCGCTGGCCGACGAGCTCGATGACGCCGTTGTAGGAAAACTCGTGGAGGTTTTGGACGATCTTCTGGCCGAGGTTGCCGGGGCGCGGGCTGACGCCGATCACGGCGATGCAGCCCGCGTTGAAAAAGGTGTGCATGTGCCCCTCGAAATTCGAAAATGCGACGCCGCGAAACGGTCGTGCGCCGCGCCGCCGACGCTATGCCCGGCCCGTCGCACGGTCAAGGCGCGCTCGCGGTTTTTTTCCCGACGGGTCCCGTGCTATGTTGCCGGACCCATGGAATCATCGACTCCAAGGCAACGTCCGTTGCTTCCGCTTTCCGGCATCGTCGCCGCGATCATGGTCCTCGCGATCTCGTGCGCGCCGCCCGGCGCGACGACGACATCGACGCCGCCCGCGCCGCCCACGCCGCCCGCGGGGGACCTGTTCGCCGCGCTCGACGCGCAGGGCGAAACGGGACTCGTGCAGAGCTATCGGCAGGGATTGCAGGCGCGCGAGGGCGTGTCGGCCATCTCCATCCCCACATTTGCGTTTTCGGTGGACGTGCCCCAAAGCGGCGAATTGCGCGCGGGCTACACCGTCGCCGATCGCGACTGGCCGAACGCCACGACCAAATCGACCTTCAGCATCCTTGTGCGCGATCGCGACCGGGCCGTCGTTTCGCTCCATCGCGGGACCATCGGCGAGACGGGCGAGTCGCCGACGGACGACTGGATCGATGTGGTCGCGGATCTGTCGCCCTGGGCGGGGCGTCGCGTGGACATCGTGATGCAGGTCGAGCGCGCGCCGAAAACTCCCGGCGCCGCGCCGCTCGCCTATCGCGAGGGCGTGCCGGTCTGGTCGCGCGCCGTGGTGCAGAGCCGCGTCGCGCCCAAGGTCATGAACGTCCTGTGGATCACGATCGACACCCTGCGTCCCACGCAGGTCGGCGTGTACGGATACGCCAAACCCACGACGCCCGAGATCGACGCGTGGTCGCAAAAGGGCATCGTCTTCACGCAGGCCATCGCGCAATCGCCGTGGACGCGCACGTCGGTGTCGTCGATGCTGTATTCCGCGTATCCGCACCAGATCTGCGCCAAGCCCACGTGCGCGGGCGGCGGATTCGTGATCGAGCGGCCGATGCCGAATCTGCCCGGCGCGTTTCGCGACGCGGGTTTCGCCACCGTCGCTTACGTCGCCAACGACATCCTCGATCACAGCTACGGCACGGCGCGGGGATTCGACCGCTTTGTGCAGGCGCGCAGCGACGACGACGCGGCGACGGGCGCGATGTCGTGGATGGGCGCGCACGGCGGTGAGCGGCCGTTCTTCGCCTATCTGCATTTCCTCGGGCCGCACGGGCCGTACGGATTCGTCCCCGGCGCGAGCGAGAACTTCATCGACGAGGCGAACGGGCGGCGGCTGGAAGAGAAGTACAAGGCCGCGGGCGCGCTCTTCGCGGGGGTCGATCCGGCCGATCGTGAATCGCTCATCGCCATGTACGACGGCAAGCTGCTCGCGACGGACCGCCTGATGGGCCGCGTGCGCCGCGCGCTCGTCGAAGCGGGGCTCGCGGGCAACACCGTCGTGGTCATCGTCTCGGATCACGGCGAGGAATTTTTGGAGCATCAGGCGTGGGGGCACGGGCAGTCGCTCTTCGACGAGCAGCTCCGCGTGCCGCTGGTGCTGTTACCCCCGGGGCTCGACGCGCAAAAGCGCATCGACGAGCAGGTCGCGTTGATCGACGTCGCGCCCACGGTGTTGGGGCTGCTCGGACTGCCGATTCCCGAGAGCTTCGTCGGCCGCGCGATGCTGGGCGACGTGGGCGCACCGCGCGACGCGGTGCTCGCCGAGTACCTGAACTCGGGTCCCGAGAGCGCCGCGATCCGTACGCCGAACCTGAAGTACATCTACGAATACGAATCGGGGCGCGAGCAGGTGTACGATCTGGCCGCGGACCCCGTCGAGCGCGTCAACCTCTCCACGCAGGCCGGGCGACTCGAACAGGGTCGTTTCGCGTTCCAGACCTTCAACCGGCAGCTCTCGATCGATCGCGGGCGCTACCTCGTGGAGCTGCGTCTCGTGTCGAGCGCGCCGGTGAACTGGAGCGTCGAGGCCGAGGGCGATCGGGCGATCATCCCCATGCTTCATGCGAATCCCGACGAGCGGATGGGCTGGACGGCGTCGGACGACTACCGCCGCGTGCGCATCACGGGGCGAACCGAAAAGGGACGCGAGCTGGCCGTGACGCTGCCCGCGCGCGGCGACGCGAAGACGCTGGCCGTGAAGATTCTCGCCGACGGTCGCGAGTTGCCGCCGGGCGCGCTGATCGTGCCGACGCCGGGCGAAACCAACCCGGCTTCGCTGCTCGCGAACGTGATGGACCCCGGCGCGCGCGAGCACCTGTATGCCCTGTCGTCGCCGCCGACGCCCGCGGGCGAAGGCGCGCACGCGCTGGTGTGGATCGGCGCGCCGGGGGTGGGGTGGAAGTCGCGCAACCAGAAGGAGCTGCGCGAGAAGCTTCAGGCGCTCGGCTATCTGAACTGAGGCGCGCTCAGAACGCCGGCACGGTCACGTCGCCGGACGACCAGTTTCGCAGCCACGCAAGCAGCTTGGGATAGACCGGGTTCCGGTCTTCTTCGACGGCGATCGCATCGAGGTGGCTCCACTGCGGGTAATCGATCAGCACAAAGCCGATCTCGTCACGACCCTCGGCATGGCCGCGCACCGGCGGCAGCGCGTCGCGGTACGCCTCCATGATGCCCTCGCCGTGGTAGTTGAGCGAGACGAGGGCGAACACCGGCGCATCGACGAGCGATGTGGAGAGTTGGAAGTAGTCGTGAACCCACGTTCCCTCGCTCTCGAACGGCGCGGCGGCCTGCAGGTCGAGATCGAGACGCGCGGAGTAGTGCAGGTCGGTGAAGTTCGACGGCCCTTCCCACAGCATACGTGTGAGCTGCTGGATATCGACCAGCTCGGGCGGATCGCACACGTCGAAGCGCTGCCAACGGTAGATGGCATCCACATCGGTCGGCACGTCGCCAAGCAGCCCCTCGCGGATCGGCCCGCCGGTGAGCCGCCCCAGGTGTCCCATGAATTTCGGGTAGGGCAGGTAATCGGAATCGAGCACCACGCCGAAGAACGCTTCGTTCGTCAGCGTGATCGGCCGGCCGCGCATGAGCATCCAGTAGATCGACTCGAACGCGGCGTAGTCGGGAAAAAAGCCCTCGGGGCCAAGGGCGGGGTCGTTGGGATCGCCGAATCCCTGCGTCGCCGCCATGCCGAAGACCTCCATGAACCACGTCGATGCCGCGTCCATCGGTTCGGTGCGACGCATCGTGCCCGCGCGGATCATCTCCACCGCCTGCGGATAGGTCGTCTCGTCGATATTCGGATCGGGGCGCACCGCGCCGTCCCATAATATGAGCCCGGCGATCTCGTCGCCGCCCATCGCGCCGTCGTCGAATTCATACGCGGCAAACGCCTGCGCGAACGCCACGCCGCGCGAATCGCCCGCGATGAACACGTTGGTACGCCGCGAATCCTCGGGCACGAGGTGGACGAGGCGGCGCATGTCCTTCATCCACAGGTCGAGCCCCCACTCGCTCATCATATCGGACTCGGGGCCCCACGTATCGAGGTCGTGATAGGTGTGCCCTTCGACCTCTTCGCCGAGGATGTAGTAGCGATATGCAAGCCACGGATCGCGGCGGCTCTCGGCGAGATCCATCGCGAACTGGTCCTCGAGCAGGGTGTGCCGCTTGTCGGGCACCCAGACCTCGACCTCACCGTCCGAGAGTTCCACCAGAGAGCGCGCAATGTGGAACATCTGATTCGCCCCCGCGACGTATCCCGCCTGGATGATGACGATCGCGCGCGCGGACGCGGGCTCGCCGTCCGGGGTGGCCTTGCGGAACCGGAACAGCGGGATGACGTTGAGTTCGTCGGGGGTCGTCGCGCCGGTCAGGGGATTCGCGGGCGCGCTCTCGCCGGGGATGAGCGCGTATTCGCGCACGATGCGCGAAGACGTGCTGGGCTCCACGGCGCTGGGCGAATCGGTGGAGTGCACGAGCGAATGCGATGAGACGAAGTCGTCGATTTCCTCTTTCTGGGAGCCATCGCCGCACGCAACGAGAGCGCAGACCAGCGCGATCGCCGCGCGGAACAGAAATCGCGGCGAATTCGCGCCGCGGATGATGGACGATGTGGTCTTCTTCATTTCTCTTCGCGCTCATCGTAACATGAATCTCTGCGGAAGAGACAATCGATCGGTCGAGCCCTCCCCGCGAGGGCGGGAAAATAACCGTCATTGATCTCACCGAATGTGTTAACGTAACTGACTCAAGCGGATGGAGGTGCGTGATGAAGGGACTCCCCTATTCGACGATCTGGCTCGCATTGATTCTGGCGCTCGTCGGCGGATGCTCGTGCGGCGACGATGACGACGACGACTCCGGCGGCGGCGGAGACGACGACGACGACGATTCGGACGACGCCGCCGATGACGATCTCGACGACGATGCGGATGACGACTCGGACGACGATGCGGCCGAGTGCGTCGATGAGGACGGCGATACCTACGGCGAGAACTGTGCGGCCGGTTCCGACTGCAACGACGGCGACGCGAACGCCTGGCAGATTCTGACGGGATACATGGACGTCGACGGCGACGGCTATGCGGGCACCGCGGTGGACGTGTGCGCGGGCGAGAGCCTGCCGCCCGGCGAATACTACCCGTCTTCCGACGACTGCGACGATGCCGACGCGCTCGTGCATCCCGGCGCGACGGATCTGCCCGACGACGGCGTCGATCAGGACTGCGCCGACGGCGACGTGACCGCGAGCGACGACAACGGCTACTTCGTGGACGTGGACAACGGCAGCGACTCGAACCCCGGGACGAAAGCCGAACCCTTCGAGACGATTCAGAAGGGTAACGACGAGGCCGAGACCGACGCCGACCGACCGAACGTGTACATCACGGGCGGGTCGTATGAAGAGACCCTGACGGTCTCCATGTCGCTCTTCGGCGGCTACAACGAGGACTGGACGCGCGACATCGACGGCAATCCGACCGAGCTCGAAGCCGTCGGCGGGGCACCGAACGTGATGGTCGAGGCGGGCGCGAGCGTCGTCTTCGACGGCCTGACGATCAACGGAAACACGACGAGCTCCCCCATCGGCATCCTGACGATGGGCGTCGCGAGCGTGGTCGCGCGTCGCTTGACCATCGACATCCCGGACAACACCGGAACGCGTTACGGGATCTATGCGACCTCCGCGACGTACCTGGATATCGCCGATTCGGAAATCTCGGTCGGCGAGGGCACGGCGGGCGACGACGCATTCGGAATCTTCGTTTCGACCGGCGCTATCGTCGCGCGCGATATGACGGTCCGGGTTGCGGACACCACCGGTGCGGCCATGGGGATCTTCGGCGGACTGCTGCAGATCGATTTGAACGGCGTGGAGGTCGATGTCGATTCGACCGGCAACGTGTACGGCGTTTACTCGAACACGGCGCCCGTGCGTATCGTGGATTCGAACGTGACGATCGCCGAGGGCACGGACACGCGCTTCGGCATCTACACGTCGACATCGCCGATGTACCTGCGAGACAGCGTCGTGAACGTGGGCGATTCGAGTGCCAGTATCACCGCGGCGATTTACGCGATGGACGGGGACCTGACGATGATTGGCGTTCAGGCCTTCTCCGGCGACGCGGCGGCCGGTGCGACGTGGGGCGTGTACGCGCCGGGGTCGCCTTTCAAGCCTGTTCGGGTGGTCAACTCGATCATTCAGTCCGGCAGCGCGGGCGGCGACACCTACGGGATCTTCGCCCCCGCCCGCCCGATCGCGCTCGTGGGCAACACCATTCTCGCATACGACGGAAACGTCGCGAGTGCGGTGTTCGCTCCGTGGGCGGGGACGGAGAGCGCGCCGCGCCACATCGTCAACAACATCCTCGGCATCGGCAGCGGCACGACCATCGAAGCGGTCGTCTATCAAGTCGGCGCTCCGATGCTCGATCTGTCCGCTTTCCACAACAACGCATTCTACGCCGACGGCGGCGGATGCTACGTCCAGGATGCCGTCGACTGTTGGGACGACATCGACGACATCAACGACTGCGAGGTCGACTCCTGCCTGTCCGCGGGCGGCAACATCGACGATGAGCCCGCCTTTGTGGATCCGGGCGACCGCGATTTCCACCTCGACGCCGGCGCGGCGATGATCGACGCGGGCACAAACCCCGCGCCCTATCTGCCTACGGATCTCGCCGCGTTCGCATTGTGGGATCTGGACGGCGACGCGCGACCGAACGGTGCGGCGTGGGATATCGGCGCGGACGAGGTCGTCGCGCCCTGAATCGACTTCAAGAAAGTGCAAGAAACGGCGGGGTTCGCCCGCCGTTTTTTTATTCGCGGTGCGCGATAAGCGCCGCGTAGCTGACCATCCCCGCGCCGTTCGGATCGACCCAGGTGTCGTGGCCCAGCAGCGTGAAGGGGCGCTCGCACGCCGTCGCAACCACGTAGATCGGTGTGAGACCGCAGACCTTGCGCACGTCGCACTCCTCGGCGATGAAGCGCACGAAGCCCTCGGGTTCGCCCGCGGCGAGCGGCGCGAGCATCTCCAGGTCGCGCTCGCGGTTGATGCGCGCCTTTTCGTCGTCCACGCGAAAGGCGTCGTCGAACATCTCGCCGATGTGCGCGAGGTCCGCGCTCGCCACCAGCGCCACGTCGCCGTCGCCGTCCTCGACCGCCTCGCGGCACGCGACGGCCAAATCCGCCAGCGCCGCATCGGTCTCCTCGTCCTCCTGCCCGTCGATCAGGTGGCGCGCGCCGCCCACCAGTATCGGCACGATGCGCAGGTCGGGACGCAGGTAGGCGATCAGGACCGCGGCCAGTTCGATCGAGTGCTCCACGCGGTGCGTGAGTTCGTCCTCGAAGGGGTCGATCGCGAGCGACGACGCGATGTCGTCCAGCACGACTTCGTCGATCTTCACCACGCCGAAGGGCGTGCCGAACGCCTTTCGCGTCATGGCCACGGCCTGGCGCGTGGGCTGGTGATTCGTGCCCACGATGACCACGGTGCGCCCGCGAAAGTGGCGGATGAACTCGCCGTAGGCGCGTGCCCAGATCCGGCCGCCGCGCAGGTAGTCGATATGCGGCGCGATCAGGGCGAGGGCCGAGTTGTCCTCGGTCGCGATCTCGGGCCCCGGTGCGAAACCCTCTTCGCGGAAGAATCCGTCGAGCATGGCGCGCAACTCGGCCCACGCGGTCTCCTCGGCGCCGGGTTCGGCGTAATCGAAGTGCGCCGCGGGACGCACCGGCGCGGCGAGCCATGCGGCGTCCACGGACTTGCGGTGTTCGCCGAATCGCGGGTTGTCGAAGAAGTAGTGCTGATCGAAGACGTCGAGGATGCGCTCCACCGCCGCCGCGGGCATCGGGTTGCCGGTCCGGCTCTCGTACGAATCGGCGAGCTGGCGCCAGGTGGTCTTGCCGTCGCACGCCGCGATGGCAAAGAGCGCGCCGCTCTCGACGGTGAGCATGGCCGTCGCGTAGCGGCGCGGGTCCTTGATGGCGATCATCGCGCGCCCCTCGACCTCGACGTTGAAGGTCTCGACGTAACGAAGCGTCGGCAGCGGTTGGTCCGGGGAGTGGGGCATCGAGACCTCGGGGAAAACGGGGATCGGATTCGAGGATCAGGGGACGGAGTCGACGAGCCAGGGACCGGCGCATTCGTCGTTCATGCACTCGAACAGGACGACGCAGCCTCCGTCGAGGGGTACGCAGCTCTGGACGCACGCCCAGTACTCATCGCCGACCTCGCACGCCGCCGACGCCTCGGACCTGTCCAGCCGCGCGCCGCCGCCTTTTTCGAAAAACGCACCGTCGCAGACGTCGTAAACGGCTTCCACGATATCCGGGCATGACACGACCGGCGGCCCGGTGTCGTCGTCCGCATCGTCGTCCGTTGCATCATCGTCGTCGTCGTCAACCGCATCGTCGTCGGCATCGTCGTCGGTCGCACCGTCGTCGTCGGATGCGGCATCATCGTCCGCCCCGTCGTCGTCGCTGGCGGGAATGTCCTCTTCCGGCGGCTCTTTGTCGGCGTCGAAGCACGCCGTCGTCGCCGAGAAACACGCGACGATCATTCCCACGATCAGCACCGCGAAGAGGCGGCAGGGCATTTCGGGCTCCGTGTTCCGATGAACGGCGCTACCGTATCAACCGCGTGCGCGACGGGTCAAGGACACGGCGAACGATCGGCAGTACGGTATTGATCGCCCCGGTCCTTCTCCCTATCATCCCGCCGCTTCGCGCCGCGATATTTTCGCGGTCAATCCGCACCGGACGAAGACGACACCTTCAATGACGACCCGCGTGGCGCGGCATGCGCTGGGATCGGCGTCGTCGCCGGATGAAAGAGGGCGCTCCATGGATTTCCCCAAGCACTACGAGCACGCCAACGTCGAGCCACGCATCCGCAAGCTGTGGGATGAGCACGGCGTTTACAAATTCGATCCCGCCGACCCGCGACCGATCTTTTCGGTCGACACCCCGCCGCCCTACGTGTCGTCGGCGCATCTGCACGTCGGCCACGCGATGAGCTATTCGCAGGCCGAGTTCATCGTGCGCTACAAGCGCATGGCGGGCTTCAACGTGTTCTATCCCATGGGCTTCGACGACAACGGCCTGCCCACCGAGCGCTACGTCGAGCAGAAGTACAAGATCGACAAGTCGAAGATCACGCGCGAAGAGTTCGTCAAGCTCTGCCTCGACGAAACCCGCGCCGGCGCGCAGGTCTACCGCGACCTGTGGGAGTCCCTGGCGATCTCGGTGGACTGGGACCTGACCTATTCCACCATCCAGCCGCGCTCGGTGCACACCGCGCAAAAGAGCTTTTTGGATCTCGCGCACAAGGGCCTTGTCGCGCGTCGCGACGAGCCGATCACCTGGTGCTACTCGTGCCAGACCTCGCTCGCGCAGGCCGACATCGACACCGAGGAGCGCGATACGACGCTGAACGACATCGCGTTCACCGGGCCGAACGGCGAGCGGCTCGTCATCTCCACCACGCGCCCCGAGCTGATTCCCGCGTGCGTCGCGCTCTACGTGAACCCCGATGACGATCGTTACCGCGCGCTCGTGGGCAAAAAGGCGCGCGTGCCGCTGTGCGACTACGAGGTCGAGATCCGCACGCACGAAGACGTGGCGATGGACTTCGGCACGGGCCTCATGATGGTCTGCACCTGGGGCGACAGCGACGACGTGAAGAAGTGGAAGGAGCACCAGCTCGACACCCGCGCGCTGTTCTCCGAATGGGGGAAGCTGAACGAACTGGGCGGCGCGTATGCGGGCATGAAGCCCGACGCCGCGCGCGCCGCGATCCTCAAGGATCTCGAGGCCGAGGGGCGGCTGCTCAAGCGCTCGCCGCTGCGCCAGCTCGTCGGCATCCACGACCGCTGCAACACGCCGGTCGAGTTCCACCATTCGCCGCAGTGGTTCGTCAACGTGCTGGCGGGGCGAGAGGACTACCTGAAACGCGGTGCCGAACTGCGCTGGTTTCCGCAGCACTTTCAGGTGCGTCTTGACGATTGGGTCAACGGGCTCAAGTGGGATTGGTGCATCAGCCGCCAGCGGTTTTACGGCGTGCCGTTTCCGGTGTGGTACTGCGCGGCCTGCCATGCGCCGCGCTTCGCCGCGCAGGGCGAGCTGCCGGTCGATCCCATGTCGACGCCGCTGCCCTCCGGCACGCGCTGCGCGTGCGGCCACGACGCCTTTGTTCCCGAAAAGGACGTGATGGACACGTGGATGACGAGCAGCCTCACGCCGCTCATCAACGCGCGCTGGGCCGAGGACTCGTCGCTGATGGACCGCATCTATCCGATGTCGATCCGCGTACAGGCCTTCGAGATCATCCGCACGTGGCTCTTCTACACGGTGGTCAAGAGCCACCACCACACGGACAGCCTGCCGTGGTCGGACGTGATGATCTCGGGCTGGGGCCTCGACGACAAGGGCAAGAAGATGAGCAAGCGCGCGGGCAACTTCGTCGACCCCAAGATCGTGGTCGACAAGTACGGCGCCGACGCGCTTCGGTACTGGTCCGCCGGGGCCACGCTCGGAAACGACCTGCGTTACAACGAACGCGACGTGGCGAACGGTCGCAAGCTGATGACCAAGCTATGGAACGCCACGAAATTCGCGGCGACGCACTTTCTGAACGAGGACGGCACGGGTCGCGCGCTGGAGCCGGGCGAACCCACGCTGGTGGACCGGTGGATCCGCTCGCGGCTGCAGCGCGTCATCGAAGACGCGACGAGCTACCTGGACCGCTACGAATACAGCCACGCGCTGGGGACGGTGGAGCGCTTCTTCTTCTCCGAGTTCTGCGACAATTACATCGAGATCGTGAAGGAACGCTTCTGGAATCCCCACCACTTCCCCGCGAGCGTGGTCGAGGCGGCGCGGTTCACGCTCCACGAGGTCGGCTTCACGGTGCTCAAGCTCTTCGCGCCGTTCATCCCCTACATCACCGACGAGCTGTACCAGATCGTCTACCGGCAGGGGACCGAGCCCGTGTCGATCCACCGGGCGGCGTGGCCCAAGCCGGATGCGGCGCAGGTGGACGAAGGCGCGTTGGAGGCGGGACGGCTGCTGATCGCGGTGCTGACCGGCGCGCGGCGCTGGAAGACCGAGCGGCAGGTGAATCAGAACTTCCCGCTACGCCTGCTGACGATCTCGGCGCCGGCGGAACTCGCGGCGAAGCTCGCACCGCTGGCGGAAGACCTGCGCGCGGCGTCGCACGCCGAGGTGCTGGAGTTCGCCCCGGGGGGCGACGTGGCCACCGAGGAGCCAGCGATCACGCTGTCTCTGGAACTCGGAGAAAAGCCGGCGAAGCCGAAAGCGGAATGAAGCCGGTCGCGTCGTTCGCCTGATCGGAGCCGGATTTCGCCGAGAGCGTCGCCAGCAGCGGTCGGCGTGCTTTGGTGCGAATCGTCGCGAGATCCGCACGCTTCCAACGCAGTTGCTCGAAGATGCCGTCGAGTTCGTTCCCCTGCGGGACGTAGGAAAGGCGATCGTCGAGCGATTTCGCACGCGCGCGAAGCGAAAACTCGGCGATCCCGAGACGATAGACCGCGCGGGCCTCGGTCAGGTCAAGAACGATCTCGCGAACGCCTTGGGCGGAGAGTTCCTCAATCTTTCCCGTCAGATAGGCCGCGCAATATCGGTCGAAGGCGGAGCGGACGCGCACGATGGCGATGTCTTTCGCCCCGGCGGGGCGTTCGATCGCCAGATCCCGACCTTTCTCGTCGGAATCGACAAAAATGTCGTTTGTTTGGACAAGGGTCATGAGCTTTCTCTCCATTTTCGTCTACTCCCGCGTCCGTATCGGTCTTGGGAGGCTATTTAGCAAGCCGTATGCCGCAATCATTCTCGAATCGGACTCGAAACGAACTCGATAAAACTCTTGGGCGGGCGAAAAAGACGCCGCGTCCTTCGGATCTGCCGCACACATTCGGTCTTGT
>CAZPJD010000029.1:0-26706 GCA_964586775.1 uncultured bacterium
CGTGGGTGATGACGCGCGTGATCCTGACGATCCTTTATGTCTTCGCGTTCGTTCCCTACGGTCTGTTCTTCAGGCTTTTCCGCAAGGATCTCTTGGATCGCCATCTGCACCGCGACTGGCCGACGTACTGGCAGCCGAAGAAGCGCAAAGATATTTCCACGAAGGACCGGCTCGGGCGCCTATTCATCTGACGCGCGAAGAGTCGCGGCCTATACCCCGATCTCCCGCTCGATCGCGCCCTGGATGTCGTCGCACAGGCGCAGGATCACGTCCTCGTTCTCGCCTTCCACCATCACGCGCGCCTTGGTCTCGGTGCCCGAATAACGCACGAGGATACGGCCCGCGCCGCCAAGGGTCTGCTGGGCCGCGCTGATGCGCCGCGCGACCTCGGGCATGTGCTCGAAGGGGATCTTTTCGCGCACGTCCATGCTTCGCGTGATCTGCGGAAACACGGTCATCACGTCGAAAAACGTCGAGAGCGGCGCCTGGCGCTTGACGAGGTAGGCGAGTACCTGAAGCGCCGAGAGGATGCCGTCGCCGGTCGTGTGTTCGTCGCCAAAGATGAAGTGCCCGGACTGCTCGCCGCCGAAGTTGTAGCCCTCGGTTTGCATCAACTCGATGACGTAGCGGTCGCCGACGCCCGAGCGCACGACGTTTCCGCCGACGGCGCGCAGCGACGCTTCGAGGCCCATGTTGCTCATCACCGTCGCGACCACCGTGTTTTTCTTCAGGCGATTCTCGGCCAGCATGTGCCGCCCGATCGCCGCCATCACGTGGTCGCCGGTGACGGTGCGGCCGCGCTCGTCGACCAGCACGAGACGATCGGCGTCGCCATCGAGGGCGATCCCCAGGTCCGCGCCCTGCTCGCGCACGAGCTCGGCCATGGTCTCCGGGTGCATCGCGCCGCAGCGGTCGTTGATGTTCTTGCCGTCGGGCTTGTTGCCGATCACATGTACCGTCGCGCCGAGTTCCTCGAAGACCGCGGGGGCGACCTTGTACGCCGCGCCGTTGGCGCAATCGAGCACGATCTTCACGCCTTCGAGCGTCAAGTCCGCGGGAAACGACTTCTTCAGAAAGACGATGTAGCGACCCACGGCGTCGTCGATGCGCCACGCGCGACCCACCTCGCCCGCCGTCACGGGATTTTCCTCGGCCTGGCGGGAATCCATGATCTCCTCGATCCGCTCCTCCACGTCGTCGGGCAGTTTGTAGCCGCGGCGGTCGAAGAATTTGATGCCGTTGTCCTCGAAGGGGTTGTGGCTCGCCGAGATCATGACCCCCGCGTCGGCGCGCATGTCGCGGGCGAGAAACGCCACGCCCGGCGTGGGCAGCGGTCCGAGCAGCAGCGTGTCGACCCCCGCCGAGCAGATGCCCGCCGACAGGGCGAATTCGAGCATGTAGCCCGAGCGGCGCGTGTCCTTGCCGATCAGAATGCGATGGCGGCGCACGTCGGTCTTGAAACGGTAGGCCGCCGCGCGGCCCAAACGCATCACCGTGTCGGTCGTCATGGGCTCGGTGTTGGCCTGCCCGCGAACGCCGTCGGTGCCGAAATACTTGCGAGACATGGGGGTCCCCTCGATTCGAGCCGTCTGTCGAATAAACGCCGTGCTTGGCGCGGTATTATCGGAACAATTCCCCGAAATATTTACTTTTTTCGGGTCTTTTGGACCGTCAGCTCCACTTCGCCCAGCCCCGCGCCCAGCGGCAGCACGTCGCCGCCTTCGGGCAGACGCAGCTCGGGCTTCACCTTGTGGCGGCCGGGCGAAAAGCCCTGCGCATCGACCACGATCCGAACGCGTTTCGCGTCGAGCTGCTGCATCGCCTCGACGGGGCCCTTGAGACGCAGGTCCTGCGCGGCGGGACTCACGGTCGTCAAATACTCCGTGTTCTCGACCTCGATGGGCACCTGCTCGAAACTCCGCTGCACGATCTCGGCATGGATGCGCACGGTGACATCCACATCGGTCGGCTCCGTGAGCTCCACGTGCTTTCCCACGAGATTGAGCGCGTGCGTCCCGCGGTAGGTGTCCTTGCGCCCCGCTACGTCGATCGGCTCGGTCGGCACCGCATTCATCGTCGCGATCTCCTCGATCGCCCCCGACACCTTCACGAGCTTCGGTTCCGACGACTTCTCCTCGATCTGATAGCCAAACGCGGGTTCGCCCTGCGTCACCACTTCGACCGGCATCTCCTTGTCCACGCGCTCGGAAAACTTGATCGAGATTTCGCTCGGCGAAAGCTCCGTGACCTTCACGCCCGACGGCAGCCCCTTGATGCGCGTGTCGATGACCTTGAACGAGATGCGCCCCGGCGTGGCCTGCGACATGTCGAGTTCGTAACTCAGGCCGTTCTGCTCGATGCCGCGAAGCTGAGCCGCGGAACCCAGCAGCTTGATGTCGATCGTGCTGACGACGTCCGACGTGCGCACGAGATTCGCCGGCAGGTTGCGCAACTCCAGCACCGCCGTTTTGGGAACCTCGAGCTGCGTCTGCCCGACGGAGACGTACAGCCACAACAGCACGGCGAAGACCAGGCTCAGGACCTTGAGCGGCCAGTTGACGGCGATGGCGCGTGCGAGGGATTTCGCCGGGTTCATGGGTCAGCTCATGAGTTTCTTCAGCCGTTCGTAAAGCACGTCCGGCGCCAGATCGCGTTGCATGTGTCCGTGGTGCACGAGGCTCGCCGCGCCGCGTTCTTCCGAAACGACCAGCACGACCGCGTCGGATGCCTGTGAAACGCCGATGGCCGCGCGGTGACGCGTGCCCAAATCCTTATCGAGGTGCACGTCGGTGGCGAGCGGAAAGAAGCAGCCCGCCGCGACCATGCGCCCGTTGCGAATGATGACCGCGCCGTCGTGGATCGGCGACGACGGCAGAAACATCGAGATGATGAGCTCGCGCGAAATCGCGGCGTCGATCGCGATGCCCTCGTCGATGTATTCGTTCAGGCCCGTTTCGCGCTCGATGACGATGATCGCGCCGATGCGCCGGTTGATGAGCGCCTGCACCGCGCGCACGACCTCGTCGATGAACTCGGTCGGCACGACGAAATTGGTGCCCGAAAACGGATTTTTGCCGAACCGCGCCAGACCGCGTCGGATGTCCTCCGCGAACAGGATGACGATGAGGATGATGACCGACTGCAGGAAGTTGTCGAGCATCCAGTGCAGCGTGTGCAGCTCGGTGTAGCGCGAAAACACGTAGACGCCCAGCACGAGCGCGAGGCCCAGCATCATCTGCAGCGCGCGCGTGCCGCGCACGAGCATGATGATGTTGTAGATCACCACCGTGACGACGAGGATGTCGAGGGCGTCGCGCCAATTGAAGCTGAGGAAAAAATTCCAGTTCAAAAACGCCTCGCGGGGCCGGGGCGAACGCACCGCGTGCCGGGATTGCGTGACGTTCCGAATCTAACGAACGGACCTGGCGAAATCAAGCCGGATCGGCTTTACGCGGGCGTAGCGCGGCGTTCACCCGCAGCGCGCGCGACGCTGGCGACGTCGTGGACACGATGGATGTGCGCGCCGCGCGACGCGGCGACGAGGGTTGCGGCGATGGTCTCGGGATCGCGATCCGGCGCGTCGACCCCGGTGATGCGCCCGAGAAAGCTCTTTCGCGATAGGCCGATCAGGATGGGCCGGCCGAATGCCGCGAGCTCGCCGAGGCGATCCAGAATTTCGAAATTGTGCTCGAAGGACTTCGCGAACCCGATGCCGGGATCGACGGCGACGGCTTCCGGCGCGATCCCCGCCGCGATCGCGCGGTCCATCGCCCGGCGCCAGTGCGCAAGGATGTCGGCGATCACGTCGTCGTAGTGCGCGAGCGACTGCATGTCGGCGGGCGTGCCGCGCATGTGCATGACGACGAGCCCCGCGCCGTGACGTGCGGCGATGTCCGCGATCTCAGGCGCGCGCTCGAGCCCCGAGATGTCATTGACGATCGCCGCGCCGGCTGCGAGCGCGGCCTCGGCCACGGCGGGCTTGGTGGTATCGACGCAGATCGGGATCGCGAGGCGCGGCGCGAGTTCGCGGATCACGGGAACGACGCGGTCGATCTCTTCGCGCTCGCTCACGGGCGCGGCGCCGGGGCGCGTCGATTCGCCGCCGACATCGATCAGGTCCGCGCCGCTTTGCGCCATGCGCTCGCCGTGCGCGACGGCGTCACCGTGCGACGCGTGCGCGCCGCCGTCGGAAAACGAATCGGGGGTGACATTGAGGATGCCCATGACGAGCGGGCGCTCGTGGGCGTCGAAGGAGAATCGCCGTCCTCGAAACGGCAGCGTCAATTCGGATCGTTCTCCGAGCCGGTTCCCTTGGCCGACGCGCGATCGCCCGAGTCGTCGATGTGCTTGCCGCCGCCGTCCTCGTCGCCGCGCTCCCAAATCGGGCGATAGTCCTTGGCGTCGCCGTCCTCGGTCGCCGGGGCTTCGCCCGACTCCGCAGCCGCGTCGTCCTCGGACTCTTCTTCCTCGACGCGCTGCCTCACGATCGGCTTGCCCTCGATCAGGCCGCGAAGTTCGTTTCCGTCGATGGTTTCGTATTCCAGCAACGCGCCGGCGATGCGCTCGAGCGCCTCGCGCTGTTCGGTCAAAACCTGCCGCGCGCGACCAAGGGCGTCGGTCACCAGCGAGCGAATCTCGCGATCGATTTCGTTGGCCGTCGCCTCGGAGTAATCCTTGTGGTGGGCGAGCTCCTTGCCCAGAAACACCATCTCTTCCTGACGTCCGTACCGCAGCGGCCCGAGCGAATCGCTCATGCCCCACTCGGTGACCATGCGCCGCGCCATGTCGGTGGCGCGCTGGATGTCGTTGGCCGCGCCGGTGGTGACGTGGCCGAGCGCGATCTCTTCCGCCACGCGCCCACCCATCATGAAGGCGAGCAGGTCGATCAGGTAGTGGCGGCTGTAGGTGTGGCGATCGTCGACCGGCAGGGTCTGCGTGACGCCGAGCGCGACGCCGCGCGGGATGATGGTGACTTTGTGAACCGGATCGACGTTCTTGAGCATCGCGCCGACCAGCGCGTGGCCGGCCTCGTGATACGCGGTGTTCTTTTTCTCGTCCTCGCTCATCACCATGCTGCGCCGCTCGATGCCCATGAGCACCTTGTCCTTGGCGGCCTCGAAATGGCGCATGGCGACCTTGTTCTTGCCCTCTCGCGCCGCAATCAGCGCGGCCTCGTTGACGAGGTTCGCGAGATCGGCGCCGGTGAAGCCCGGCGTGCCGCGCGCGATGACCTGCATCGTCACGTCCTTGCCGAGCGGGATCTTGCGCGTGTGGACCTTGAGAATGCCCTCGCGTCCGTTGATGTCGGGGGGCGGCACGACCACCTGTCGATCGAAGCGGCCCGGGCGCAGCAGCGCGGGATCGAGCACGTCGGGGCGGTTGGTCGCCGCGATCAGGATGACGCCCTCGTTGCTTTCAAAACCGTCCATCTCGACGAGGAGCTGGTTGAGCGTCTGCTCGCGCTCGTCGTGCCCGCCGCCCAGACCCGCGCCTCGGTGACGGCCCACCGCGTCGATTTCGTCGATGAAGATGATGCACGGCGCGTTCTTTTTGCCCTGCACGAACAGGTCGCGCACGCGCGACGCGCCGACGCCGACGAACATCTCGACGAAGTCGGAACCCGAGATCGAAAAGAACGGCACACCCGCCTCGCCCGCGATGGCCTTGGCGAGCAGCGTCTTGCCCGTGCCCGGCGCGCCGACGAGCAGCACACCTTTGGGGATGCGCCCGCCGATCTTGGTGAAGCGCTTGGGATCGCGCAGGAACTCGATGATCTCGGCGAGCTCGTCCTTGGACTCGTCGATGCCCGCCACGTCTTTGAAAGTCACCTTGTTCTGCTTGCCGGTCACGAGGCGCGCACGGCTCTTGCCGAAGCTCATGGCCTTGCCGCCCGAGCCCTGCAACTGGCGCATGAAGAAGATGAAGATGCCGATGATGAGGATCATCGGGAGCCACGTGACGAGGAAGTTCCACAGCGGGCTCGGCACGTCGGGGGTCACCGAAACCTCGACGCCCGCCTTGAACAGCGCGTCGTACAGCTCGCGACTCTCGAATCCGCTCGACTCGAAGGGCACCGCCTCGCTCGAATCGGCATCGCGATAAACGCCGGAGAATTGCCGGCCCTTGATGTCGACCTTGAGCAGTCGGCCTTCGTTGGCCAGTTCGTTGAACTGCGTGAACGTGAGGCGCTTGGGTCCCTTGTATTCGGTGGTCACGAGCTGGAACAGGACCGCGAAGATCAGGAAAATCAGCAGCAAGAGCGCGAGATTTTTCGAAAATCGGTTCACTCGGTTCTCCCCGGCGCGGAGCAATACCCCGCCCTGGACGTCATCGTCCCAACGGGATCATAACCATTGCTTTCAATTACTCAAGGTCGCACGAGCTTTTTTCGCCTGGCTATGCGAGCCGATCGCGAACGGCATGCGTCCCGTCAGGGTTTCGCCGAGAATTAGTCGGGTTTCGGCGCGAACTTCTCGCGTTCGCGCCGACACCAAATTTCAGACGTGCGATTCAGCCCTCGGTCGCCGCGCCCATGATCGCGGGAAGCACGCCGCCGATCTGCTGTGCCGTCCATGGCGTCTCGGACGTGACGCCCTCGGTCGTGACCGTCTGATACTCGAAGATCTTCGGGCCGTGCACGCCGAAGATCTTGCCCGTCAGATCGCCGGAAAGATCCGATGCCAGGTACACCGCCATCGGCGCGATCCACTCGGGCCCGAGCGACTTGTTCACTTCGGGGTCCTGGAACATCGGCAGGTCCTGCGTCATGCGGGTGACGGCGACGGGCGCGATGCAGTTGCAGAAGATGTTGTACTTGCGTCCCTCGATTGCCACCACGCGCGTGAATCCCGCGATGCCCGCCTTGGCCGAGCCGTAGTTCGCCTGGCCGAAGTTGCCGATCAACCCGGCGAGCGAGCTGACGTTGACGATGCGCCCGCCCTCGCCGCGCTCGCGAAAGTGGATGAACGCGGCCTGCGTGCACGCGAAGGTGCCCTTCAGGTGAACGGCCATCACGAGGTCCCAATCGGACTCTTCCATCTTGGCGAGCGTCTTGTCGCGCAGGATGCCCGCGTTGTTGACGAGCACGTCGAGCTTGCCGAAGGCGTCGATCGCTGTTTTCACGATCGCCTTCCCGCCTTCCATCGACGCCACCGAATCGAAACTCGGCGCGGCCTCGCCGCCCAGGGCACGGATCTCCTCGCACACCTTCGCGGCGGGCGTGTCGTCGTGTCCCGCGCCGTCGCGCGCGCCGCCGATGTCGTTGACCACCACCTTCGCGCCCTCGCGCGCGAAGGCCAGCGCGTACTCGCGGCCGATGCCGCCGCCCGCACCCGTGATAGCCGCCACCTTGCCTTCGAGCAGACCCATGGCACTCCCTCCCCTATTCGAACTGCTCCGTCACATTCTGCGCCGACGCGGGCTCCTTCGTCGGCGCGAGGATTTCCACCTCGCCCGGCGGAGTCAGTTCCCGCGCATACAATTCCAAACTGAGACGATGAAAGAACTGGTGCTCGACGAGTTGGAACCCCGCGTCCGTGACCGCGCGGACGAGGTTGTCCGACGGGTATCCCGCGACGCGCACCACCCAGATGCGCCGCGCCGCGCCGAATCCAAGAGCCTCCGACAGGTCCGCGTCGGCGTCGTAAAAATCGAAGGGCACCTCGACGATGGGCAGTTCGCCCTCGACTTCGGTGCGCGGTGTGCCGCGCTCGTGGTAGCGGATCGCGAGCGTCATCCAACCCGGCGCCACGAAGATCTGATCCGCGACGCGCACGTGCTGCGCGAGCTGCGCCGTCAGCGGACGCCAGGACTCGGGTTTCTGCCATGCCCAGCGGTCGGCGGCGCAGGCGTCGGCGTTGATCGCCGAACCCACCGACGCGGCAAGCGCGAGCACCACGACGATAGGCGTCGTGACCGCGGGCAGCCGCGTCACGAGCAACGCGATCGCAAACATCAGCGGCGGCGCAAAGACCGTCAGCGCGTGCGGCGTCCATACGGGCACGACGATCGACACGACCACGAGCAGCGCGAGCGGTCCGAACAGCGCCGCGGGCACGGCCAGCGAGCGCGGGTCGCGCTTGTGCTCGAGCACCGCGACGACGCACGCCGCGATGAAGACAAGGAACCCGACCCCCGTGACGATGGGTGACGCGAACTCACCCCATTCCATCCACGCGATCCACGGAGCGCCGAATCCCAGATCGGTCACCCAGTTTTGCAGCGGCGCGTCGAGGACGCGGGAGAGGATCGGGAATCCGCGCATGTGCTCGGCCAGCACCCGGGCCTGCGCGTAAATGAGGGGCGAGCCCAGCAGCGCCGCAGCGACCGGCGCGATGAGGCCCGTCTGCACGTCGCGCCGCTGAAACACCCGCGGACCGGCGTAGGCGTAAAGAAATATCGCCTGACCGGGCAGCATCCACGCAAAGTGATAGAGCGTGAACACGCCGATCGCGTTGACGGCGGCCAGAGCCCCCGCGCCCGCGAAATCGCGCTCCCGATTCGCCACCCGCACGCACAGCGCGAACGCGATGGTCACGAGCAGCGCGGCCAGCGCGTAGGGCCGAGCAAGTCGGCTCTCCATGACGAGCCACGGATGCGCCGCGAGCAGGACGGCGCACGTCGCGCCGTAAACGCGGCCCCTGAGGGCTCGGCCGAACCACGCGCCCACGGGAATCGCCGCGACGCCGCAGATGACCGAGAACGAACGCATGGCCGCCGCCGAGTCGCCGAAGAGCGCGACCCACAGCTTCAAGATCGGGTGATAGACGGGCGACTGGAATCCGCGGGCGAGCTCGCCCACGCGCCCGGCGAGCGCCCACGAGAGCGTCTCGTCGATACTGAGCGACGGCGCACCGAGCCGATACACGCGCAGCGCGAGCCCGAGCGCCGACGCCCCGGCGACGACCGCCCAAAAGAGCGTGTCCGCGCGCTGCGAACCCGTGTCGTGCGAAGACCTCGCCACGCCGCGCAAACCTTTGGAATTCCTAGCAATTCAGGGGTGTTTCGATCCAATGCGACCTTGACAAAGGGGGGACCGAAAGTCAAGCTCCGCGCCGTTTTCGGCCGATTCCAACGCCCGTTTGGGCGCGGCGAAGGGGACTTGCATGACCTCCCGGCACGACGATTTGGCCGAGCGCGACCGGCGGCGCATTTGGCACCCCTTCACGCAGATGCGCGAATGGATGGCGACGGACCCGCTCGTGATCGAGCGCGGAGAGGGGGTCTTTCTCATCGACGCGCGCGGCCGCCGATACCTCGACGGCGTCTCGTCGCTTTGGACGAACGTGCACGGCCACCGGCACCCAACCATCGACGCCGCGATCCGCGAACAACTCGACCGCATCGCCCACACCACGCTGCTCGGCCTCGCGTCGTCGGCGTCCATCGAGTTTGCCGATCGCCTCTGCGCGCTGCTGCCCGAGCCGCTCTCGCGCGTCTTTTTTTCCGACAACGGCAGCACCGCCGCCGAGGTCGCGCTCAAGATCGCGTTCTCGTACTTCCGCCATCGGGGCGAATCCGGGCGCTCATCGTTCATCACCTTTGACGGCGCGTATCACGGCGACACCATCGGCTCGGTCAGCGTGGGGGCGATCGAGCTGTTCCACGAAAACTACCGCCCTTTGCTCTTTCCCACGCACGTCCTGCCCTACCCCCACTGCTACCGCTGCCCGTTTGGACTGGAACGCGAAACCTGCGAATCGGCGTGCTTCGAGCAGATCGAGCGCCGGGTCGCGACCGTCGCGCACGAGTGCGTCGCCATCGTGATCGAGCCGCTGGTGCAGGGCGCGTCGGGCATGCGCAAAGCGCCGCCGGGATTTCTGCGGTTGCTGCGTTCGATCGCCGATCGCCATGGTCCGCTGCTGATCGTCGATGAGGTGGCGACCGGATTCGGCCGCACGGGAACGATGTTCGCTTTCGAGCAGGAAGACGTCGTGCCCGACCTGCTCGCCCTCGCCAAGGGCATCACGGGTGGGTATCTACCGCTCGCGGCCACGGTCGTGCGCGAGCGCGTCTTCGAGGCGTTCCTCGGCGAATACGACGAGTTCAAAACGTTTTTCCACGGCCATACCTACACGGGCAATCCGCTCGCGTGCGCGGCGGGGCTCGGCACGCTGCGCGTCTTCGACGACGAACGCACCCTCGAATCGCTGCCCGACCTGATTCGCGCGATGGCGGACGCCCTGGGCCCGCTTCGCGGGCATCCGCACGTGGGCGACATTCGGCAAACCGGGCTCATGGTCGGCATCGAACTCGTGCGCGAGGGCACCACGAAAGAGCCGTTCCCCGTGCCCGCGCGCGCGGGGCATCGCGTCTGCATGGCGGCGCGCGAACACGGCGTCATCATCCGTCCACTCTCCGACGTGGTGGTGCTGAATCCGCCGCTGGCGATCACCGAAGATCAGATCCGCGAACTTGTCGCCGTCACGGCGCAGTGCGTCGACGACGTGACGCGCAAGCTCGCGGACGAGGGTTAGTCACGGCGCGCTCGTGAACATGCCGCAGCGCTCGAATCCTTCGCTCGCGGCGGCCCCGGCATCCGCGCCATAACGATTTGCGATGCGTGCGAGCAGCGGCGTCGCGTTCGCCTTGAGCGCGAGGGCGCAGCCGACACCTTGGAAATAAGTCGTGGCATCGGCGGAATCCGGCACGCGCAGCGACTCGACATCGGGGCGCACCGGCTCCCAAAGGCAGCAGTCGTAGACGCCGCTCATGCGAAAGACCTCGCCCATACCCGCCTCGAAATCGGCGTCGTCGAGTTCCTCGATGCGCGCGTCGAGAAGCGCGTTCACGCGATCGACCTCGTCGCCGACGACCTGCCCGAGAAATTGCCGCGCGTAGTCTTCACCGCGAAATCGCCCGAGCATGTCGAACTCGCCGGGCTGGACGAGCGGCGCGAGATTGCCCGCGTGAACACCGATGAGCACGGTCGCAATCGCGACTTTCGTGGCCGTTTCGATACGCGTCGCGACGGGATACGCCTTGCGAAATGTCGCGTCCGTCCACCGGGCTGTGAGAAAGAACGCCACGCACGCATACCCCGCGATCACGAGCCACAACAGGTGGCGCGTGTGCAGGTGCGTGACGTAGCCGAACATCGAGACGACGACGAGCGCGACAACAATCGAGAGAGGAAAAAGCAAGCGCGCACGTCCGCGCTCGGGCGAATCGGCGTCGCGCGCCCGCGCGACCACGAAGACGGCCGCGATGGCGGTGAGCGCCCACTCGGGCCGAAACAGATAGAACGAACGCATCCAGTCCTGCGCGAAGAACAGTTCGAGCCGGTCGAGCGACGGCCAGCCGATCACCGACGTCATCGAAACAGATTCGGTGTTGTCGAAGACGGCCGGCTCGAAGACGCGCTCGCGTAGTCCCGAGGCGAGGCGAAACGCGAGCGGCGCGATGGCGAGGGCGAATCCGCCGCAAAGGGCCGCGAACGCCCGCGCGCGTTTTGGGCGCGGGACGATCGCGCCGGTCAGCGCGACGACGAGGGCAACGACGTAAAACACGGCCGCCGAGGCGTAGATTGCCGACGCGAAGACGATGCCGGAAACCGCGAGCCAGACAAGCGAGCGCCGCGTAAACATGACGCCTGTTGCCCACGCCCACGCGCCGATGCCGGCGAGCAGCGCCGACTCGGGGTGCGCGCCCCAATACATCAGGTTCCATTTGAGCATAGAGCGCTCGGGAACAATCATGAGCAACGCGAAGACGATCGCGGCGGCGAGCCCGCCCAGCCGAAACACGAGCGACGTGAGCGCGGCGAAGCCGAGCGTCGCCAGCGCGATCGCGGCGAGCTTCATGGCGATCGTGTCGCCGGGCGCGATCTCGACGAAGGGAATCAGCGCGACCGCGAATCCGCGGTGGCCCCACAGGTGCGTGAGCTCGGGATATTCGAGGCTCTTTCCCGCGACGATGTTGTGCGCGTATTCGGCGAGCTGATATTCGGAGCGATCGACGTTGTGGATGTGATCGACCGCGCCGAGCGCAACGACCAGACGCACGCCGACGAACGCCACCACGCCGCAGATCAGCAGGGCGCGCCGCGCGCGTTTCGAGATTCCATCGCCCGGGAAATCGGTCACCGCGCGATTGAACGGCCCGCGCCACGCGGCGTCAAGTCGCGCCATGCCCGGCGCCCGCCGACTTGCCCGCGCGGGCGTGTTTTCCTATAGTCCGTGCGCCTTGGCGGACGCCGGAAATTTCCGGGAGCCCGGCGCCGGGGAAATTCATCATGACGATGCATGATCTTCAGCTTGGCAACGGCAATGTCATCCCCGCCGCGGTCTTCGACGATCCCCGCGAATTCGGTCTGTTTGCGGCGGAGCGCATCCGCGACCTGATCGCGAACGCAAAGCGCGACGTGGCCATCTGCTTCGCCACCGGCGCGACGCCCCTGCCCGTTTACGAGCGCCTCGTGGAGATGCACGCGGCGGGCGGTGTTTCGTTCGAGCGCGTCAACGCCTTTTTGCTCGACGAGTACCTTGGCCTGCCCGAGGGCCACGAACAGAACTTCGCCACGTTCATGCGCCGTCACCTGTTCGACGCGGTGGGCCTGCCGCCCGCTCGCTTCCACGCGCCCAACGGCCGCGGCTACAACCCGGTTGAAGAAAGTCGCCGCTATCGCGAGGCGATCGACGCCGTCGGCGGGCTCGATTTGACGCTGCTCGGGATCGGGCCGAACGGCCACATCGCGTTCAATGAACCCGGCTCGCAGCCCGACGAGCACGCGCGTCTGGTGGCGCTCGCCGCGCGCACCCGCGAGGCCAACGCGCGGTTTTTCGGGGATCTCGATCAGGTGCCCAAACACGCGATCACGATCGGCATCGCCGACATCCTCGCGTCGCGTCGATTGATCCTGATGGCCACGGGGTCGGGCAAGGCCGAGATTCTTGAGCGCGCATTGCGCGGACCGATCACGCCCGACGTGCCCGCGTCTTACCTACAGACGCACCCGGGCGAATTGACCCTGGTCGCGGACCGCGCCGCGGCCGGGGCACTGATCGTCTGATTCAGTTCAATCCCGCTCAGACGCTCGTGTCGTCGTCGTCGTCATCGTCGTCATCGTCGTCCGCGGTATCGTCGTCGGCAACGTCGTCGTCCGTCACGTCATCGTCCGCCACATCATCGTCCGCCGCGTCGTCATCGGCGACATCGTCGTCCGCCGCGTCGTCGTCGCCTGTCGGCGTCGGCCAGACCTGCACGCCATAGAGCGTCAGCCCTTCGGCCTCGGCGTCCTCGGGCGGCGGCACGAGAATCCACCCGGCCGGATCGCGCAGCAGAAACAGCGGCACGTCCTGCTTGTCGGAATACCCCACCGCCCAACCGGTCTGCGCGTCGATGAACGACATGTCGTTCACGCGCCACGCGTCGCCCTTCTCGCCGGGCAGGTTTACCTCGCTCCACGCGCCGCCGGTATTGGCGTACATGGCCGACCACGAGCACAGGCCGAGCGCGTAAACCGTCTGGTCGATCGTGACAAATCGCGTCACGTCCACGAGCGGGCACGCGGCGGTGGGCAGCACCTGCGGGTTTAGCACGCCCGGCTCCGGCATGTCCCACACGCCGCCGAAGTTGTTGATGCCGTCGTTGAGGTGTCCGCCGATCCACACCGCTCCGGCCGGAGAGATGCCGAGCGACGAGAACGTGAGCCAGTTGATGGGATCGAACTGATAGACGGGATCGGTCGTGACGGTCACGCCGTCGATCGCGAACGTGCGCAGGTAAAACGACTGCCCCACGCGCAGCAGAAACGAAACCGATCCGTCCGCGCGCGTCGCGATGTCGAGCGCCATGCCGCCGTCCGGGAATTCGGTGTCGAGATCGAAGTCGGTCCACACGCCGTCGATGCCGCGCACGAAGATGTGCCCGCCGTGGTCCTCGAACCGGTTGGCGAGCGCCCACACGCGCCCGTCCGCGCCGATGGTGATGCGCTCGATGGGCACGTTGGTTTGAATCAGCGGCGCATCGGGAATCCACTCGCCGTCCACGACGTGATAGACCGCGCCGACGCCCGAGATCCACCCATCGGCGGGGTTCGCGAAATCGACCGACCGAAACGGCCGGCCCGCCGACGGCACGGTGGCGTCATCCACCTCTTCCCACAAGCCGCCCTCGTACACGTACACCCGGTCGCCGACGGCGATGCCCTCCATGACCTTGGTGTAGGTCGAGGGATCGGGCGTGGGCGACTCGTCGTCGGTGAGGTCCTCTTCCTTCTTGTCCTCGACCGCGCAGGCGCCAATCAGGGTCCAGCTCGCATAGACGAGCGCGATCAAAATCCAGATTCCGGGCCGTTTCATCATCGGTCTCCCTCGGTTGCCCCGCGCGCTCCGGTTTATACACCCGGCCTCGCTCCCGGTAAAGCGCAACTTGACCGGGAACAAACGAAACCCATTTGTTTTCAATACCTTCCGATGCGAAACCTCAGACGATTTGGCGGAGGCGAAGAGCCCCATCGCCGTTGACTTCGCCGGGTCCATCGTCTAAGTTCCGCCCGAACTTGCATAAGGGTGAGTGACGGTTCGCCATGAATTCGGATTTCCTCTCGTTCATTCTCTCCCAGACCCCGGCCGCACCCAAGGCGTTCAACGTCCTCGAGGTCATCGGCAGCGCCGGCCTCGTGGTCAAGGGCATTATGGCCCTGCTGATGGTGTTTTCGGTCACGTCCTGGGCCATCATCTTCCTCAAGGGCCTGACGTTGCGAAAAGCCCGGCGCGAAGGCGACATTTTTCTCAAAATGTTTTGGGAATCCCGACAGTTGGATGAAATCTACCGGGGTGCCCGCGACCTGACCGCCACCCCGCTGGCCGAGCTGTACAAGGCCGGTTACCGCGAACTCGAGAAGTTCCGCGAGGGCGGAAATACGGGCGGCGTGACCATGCAGGCCCGGCCCGACGCCGCGAACCGAACGATCTCGAACAAAGACTCGGCCCGCGACAACATCGCCCGCGCGCTGCGTCGCACGATGACCGCCGAGATCACCCGGCTGGAGCGCGCGGTGCCGTTTTTGGCCACCTGCGGCAGCTCTTCCCCCTTTATCGGCCTGTTCGGCACGGTCTGGGGCATCATGATCAGCTTCCACGACATCGGCCAGCAGGGCTCGGCGAGCCTCGCGGTCGTCGCCCCGGGCATCTCCGAGGCGCTCGTCGCCACGGCGATCGGCCTTTTCGCGGCCATCCCGGCGGTCATGTTTTACAACCATTACAACAACAAGATCCGCGTGATCGAGTCCGACATGGAGACCTTCGGCGCGGACTTCCTGAACATCGTGGAACGTCATATCCTCTAGGCTCGGGAACCGGGCCGGGATTCGGGAGTCTCTAGACCCATGGGCATGTCGATGGGCGGCGGATCGGGACGCCGCGCGATGATGAGCGAGATCAATGTCACGCCGATGGTCGACGTGATGCTGGTGCTGCTCGTCATCTTTATGGTCACCGCCCCGCTGCTGCACGAGGGCATCAACGTCGCCCTGCCCAAGGCCGACGGCCAGAAAATCGAGTCGCCCGAAGAAGACTTCAAGCTGACGATCCGCAAGGACGGCAAGGTCTTTCTGGGCAAGGAAGAGGTGCCCTTCGACCAACTCAAGGGCAAGCTCGCCGAAATCTACAAAACCAAGGCCGAAAAGCGCGTTTTCGTCGAGGCCGACGAGGGCGTGAATTACGGGCGCGTCGTCGAGGTGATCGCCGAGGCCAAGGCCGCCGGCGCCGAACAGCTCGGCCTCAAGACGCTGCCCAAGACCTTGAAGTGAGGACGCCGTGCCGCGTTACGGGAACATCTCCTCGCACGCGGACCCCTTTGGACGACAACTCGGGGTCATGTGGGGCGTCTCCGTCGTCGTGCATGTGCTGCTGCTCGCCTTTTTCGCGGCGATTTCCACCGCCGCCAAGCCGAACACGGGGCCGAAGGAAACGCCCGTCCTGATGTTCGACATGGCCGACCTCGCCGACCTGCCCAAGGGCCCCGGCGTCGGCCCTCTCGCGCCGACCGAGTCCTCCGTCGCCAAGCTCAACCCGTTTGAGGGCAAGCCCAAACAGACCACCGACAAGCTCTCGCCCGCGGACATGCCCGAAAACGTCAAGCCGACCAAGAAGGTCAATTCCAAATTCCGCTCGCACAAGACCAAGGAAGCGGTCGTGCGCGACACGATGGCCAAAAGCGCCATCGAGCGCCTCAAGCAGTCCAAGCAGGAGGTCGGCGGCGGCGGCGAGGGCAAGGGCGACGGCGGGTCGGTCGAAAAGATCTACGTCGCGCGCATAAGGCAGAAGATCAAATCGCGATGGAAGCTCCCCGCCGGCCTGTCGGCCGACGACCGCAACCGCACGGCCACCGTGGTGGTGCAAATCGACGGATCGGGCAACCTGATCGGCTTCTCGCTGTCGAAGTCCTCGGGCGTCTCCGCGCTCGACGCCACGATCAAGAGCGCCGTGCAGGGCGCGGCGCCGTTTTCGGCCCCGCCGCACGAGGCGGCCGAGCGCGTCGCGCAGGGAATCGGCTTTACATTCAAGGCGAAAGAAGCAGAATAGCGCGCCGTTTTTGGACCTGTCGAAAAGAGATCCGCATGCGAATCCGCATTGTCATTTTGACCCTCGTGGCCGTCGCCCTCGTCGGGGGCGTCACGGTCTTCGCGCAGGGCGAAGCCCCGGCCGGCGGCGAATCGCCGGGCATCATCACCGGCGGCGTCATCACACCCGAGATCGGCGCGGCCCCGCAGATCCACAAGATCCCCATCGCCGTGCCCCTCTTTCGCGACGAGAGCGAAACCGACGGCGGCGATACCGCGCGAAAAATGGCCGAGGTGCTCTCCGACGACATGGAAATGTCGGGCGAGTTCGAGGTCATCGACCGCGCGCGCTACCTGGAAGACCCACGCACCGCGGGCGTGAAGGCGGGCGAGTTCGAGTTCGCCAACTGGAGCCTGATCGGCGCGGAATACCTCATCAAGAGTTCGTTCACGAAAAACGGCGACCAGATCACGATGTCGCTGCGTCTGTTCAACGTGCTCACGCAGCAGATGCGCGTGGGCAAGGAATACAACGGATCGTTCGAGGAACGATTCAACATGGTCCACATGTTCTCGCGCGAGGTGTTCCTGGAGCTGTTCGGCGACCCGGGCTTTTTCGGCTCGCGGATCGCCTTCGCGTCGGGCACCAAGGACATCCGCGAGATCTACGTGATGGACGCCGACGGACGCAACCGCCAGCGCCTGACGAACCTCGGCATGCTGGCGATGAGCCCCAAGTGGTCGCCCGACGGCAAGGAGATCCTCTTCGCCGTTCAGGGGCCGAACATTCCACCCTCGGTGTATTCGGTCGAGGTGAAAACGGGCAAGACGAAAAAGGTCTTCGTGGCGAACAGCGGCGTCGCGCTGACGCCCGACTGGATGCCCGGCGGCGAGACATTCGCCGTCGCCCTGTCGCACGACGCGAACACGGAGATCTACGAGGTCGACCTGAAGGGCAACATCAAGCGCAACATGACGAAGCACTGGGCGATCGAGCTCGCCCCGGCCTTCGGCCCCAACGGTTCGCAGATGCTCTTCATCTCCGATCGCTCGGGCGCGCCGCAGGTCTACAAGCTGGACATCGCGGGCGGCGATCCCTCGCGCATCAGCTTCTTCGGCTCGTACAACCAGTCGCCGACCTGGGCGAAGCGCGGCGGCAAGATCGCGTATTCGGCCCGCGAGTTCGGCCACTATACGATCTACCTGATCGACGAAAACGGCGGCGAGCCTTACGCGTTGACCGCCGATATGCAGCCGAGCTGCGAATACGCGAGCTTCTCGCCCGACGGGCGGATTCTCGTGTTTTCGTGCGAAACCTCGAAGGGGCGCGCGCTATGGATGCGCACGTCCAACGACGCCTATACCCGGCGCTTGACGCAGGGAACCTCGTACGACACCGGTCCCTCGTGGGGACCGCTGCCGACGGAATGAGGGGTGAAGCCATGAAACGAATCGCCCTGGTGCTGGTCGCTATCGTCGCGTTCGCGTCGGCCGGGTGCCTCGGACCCAAGGGTCCGGATCCGCAGATCGAGGAGCTCAAGGCGCGCATGGCCAAGGTGGAGCAGCAGTCGAACGACACCAAAACGTCGGTGGATCAGAACATCTCGACGATGGCCGAGAACATCCTGACCTTCGACAACATGCAGCAGGAATTCGAGCAGATGCGCGGCATGGCGCAGGAGTCCAAGTACCAGAACGAGCGGTACAACAAGCAGTATCAGGCCCTTCGCTCGTATCTGGATGCGCAGTTCGAGAAGATGGACAAGCGCATGGCCGCGCTCGAGGCCAAGGCCGGTATCAAGACCGATCCGTCGCTCGCCGTGGCGGCGGTGCCCTCCGATCCCGACAAGGTGCCGGTCGGCAAAAAGTCCGAAAAGGACCTGTTCGCCGAGGCCGTTTTGCTGTTCAAGCAGAAAAAATACGGCGCGGCGCAGGGCAAGTTCGGGGAGTTCCTGAAGACCTATCCGCAAAGCGAACTGGCCCACGAGGCGCAGTACCACATCGGCGAGTCCCAGTTTCTGGACAAGAAATACTCCGAGGCGATCCTCGCCTACGACGAGTTGACGACCAAATACCCCAAGAGCAAATTCGTCCCGGCCGCGATCCTGAATCAGGCGGTGTCCTTCGAGCAGATGGGGTCCAAGTTCGACGCCAAGCTCTTTTACGAGAAGGTGGTCGCCGAGTACCCCAAGAGCCCCGAGGCCGAGATCGCCAAGAAGAAGCTCTCTTTGATGAAGAAATAAAAGGGAATCCCGGCGCGGGGAGCCCGAAAACACCCGTTCGCCGGGCATTTCGTTGTTGACAAGGGCGAAACCCTTGTGCTAGGTAAGCGGGCAAGCAGGCGCACGTTTCGTTTTGACTTTTGGCTTCGGCCACTGCAACGGACTCTACCATTAAGGAGGTCGGTTAGATGAGAAAGCTCTTTCCGCTCATGCTCGTGATGGCGCTTCTGGTTTTGGCTTCGGCCTGCGGCAAGGAGCCGCCCGATGCCGAACTCCAGGCCGCCAAGGCCGCCGTGGCCGACGCTCAGGCGTCCGGCGCCGCGACCAACTGCCCCGACAAGCTGAAGGCCGCCGAGGACAAGCTCGCCGAAGCCGAAGCCCAGTACGAGGCCAAGGAATACGACCAGTGCAAGGCGACCTGCCTTGAGGTCCAGAAGCTCGCGGAAATCGCGAAGAACTGCCCGCCGCCGGTCGTTTCGACGCCCGCTCCGCTGCCGAAGCCGGAGAAGGCCCCGCTGATGAAGGGCACCGACAAGATCTTCTTCGACACCGACAAGTACAACATCCGCAAAGGCGAGATGGACAAGGCGAAGAAGTACGCCGAGGCCGTCAAGGGCTGGACGAAGGCGTTCACGGTCGAGGGCTACTGCGACGAGCGTGGCTCCGAGGAATACAACGTCGCGCTGGGCGATCGCCGCGCCAACACCGTCAAGAAGTACTTCGTGACGATGGGCATCAAGGCCGACAACGTCAAGACGAAGTCCCTCGGCGAAGCCGGGGCGGTGGACAACGGCCACAACGAGCTCGCGTGGGCCAAGAATCGCCGCGTCGAGTTCGCGTTCTAATCTCGATTCCGAGACCAATCCCGCGAAGGGCGCTCTTCGGAGCGCCCTTCGCTTTTTCGCCGCGCCGACTTGACGAACCGGCGACGCAAGCGCAACAATTCCATTTGCCGATCCGACGCGGGTGTTTTTTGCTTGACGCGACGCGGCGATCGGCTTAAATCCCGGCCATTCGACAACTCAAAGTTCGACATTTGTTTTCCATTCCCGATCGGTTTTTCGGGCAAACGAGGAGGCATTCCCCATGGCCAAAACGAAAAAGCACATCGTCATGATCGCGGCCGAAAACGGCGCGCTTGTCGGCGGCAAGGCCGGCGGCGTTGCCGATGTGATCCGCGACCTGCCCCGCGCCCTCGCCGCGCGCGGCTGCCGCGTCACCGTCGTCACCCCGTCTTACGGATTCCTGCACGTCCAAAATCCTGTGCTCGCCCAGAGCGAGGTCGAGTTCCCGTTTTGCGACCGACCCGAAGTCGCCGACGTCTACAACGTGCGCGCCGAGGCCCCGACCAAGGGCGTCGAGCACGTGGTGATCGAGAACGCCTGGATCCGAGGCAATCCCATCTACACGCACGACGAGGGCTACCGCCCCTTCGCCAGCGACGCGTCGAAGTACGCGATGTTCTGCTCGGCGGTTGGACGTCTCGCGTTGCAGGAAGGCTCGCCGATCGCGGGCGCCGACGTGATCCACCTGCACGACTGGCACACCGGCACGTTTCTGCTGCTGCGCGACGTGCACCCGGCGTTTGAGGCCCTGAAAGCGATCCGCACGGTGTACACGATCCACAATCTGGGCATCCAGGGCAGCCGCCCGCTCGAAGGCGACGAGTCGTCGCTCGCCGCGTGGTTTCCCGAGCTGTTCCTCGACCCCGCGACCTCGCCGCGCATCTACGGTGCGCTGATGGACGCGCGTTACCGCCCGACCTGCTACACGCCGATGATGGCGGGCATCCTGCTCGCCGACGTCGTGACGACCGTCTCGCCGTCGTACGCCGGGGAAATCCTGCGTCCGTCGGATTACGGCGCGGGGTTCTGGGGCGGCGAGGGGCTCGATGGCCTGCTTCGAACGGCTGCCGACAAAGGTCGCCTGCACGGCATCCTGAACGGCATCGAATATCCCGACGAGCGAAAGGCGCCGCGCCTCGCCTTCGCCAAGCTGCGCGACGCGCTCGAAAAATCCGTCGCTGCATGGATCGACGCACAGCCCGATCACCACGGCTTTCGCCAGACGCTCTCGCGACTCGAGTCGTGGAAGGGCAAGAAGGTCAAGGTCGTGACGACCGCCGTGTCGCGCATGGCGGATCAGAAGGTGCGTCTCTACCTCGATCGCGGATCCGACGGCCAGAGCGGTTTCGACAAAGTGATGTCACGCGTCGCCGAAGCGGGCGGCGTGTTCGTCTTCCTCGGCGAGGGCGCGATCGACTTCGTACGTCCGTTTTACTGGGCGATGGAGCATCACGAAAACTTCGTGTTTCTGGAGCGCCACGACGCCGAGATCGCCGACATGCTCTACGCGAGCGGGCACCTGTTCCTAATGCCGAGCCTCTACGAACCCTGCGGGATCGCCCAGATGCTGGCGATGCGCGACGGGCAACCGCCCGTCGTCCACGCGACGGGCGGGCTGCGCGACACCGTGGCCGACGGCGCGTGCGGCTTCGCGTTCGACGGCGCAAACATCCCCGAAAAGGTCGACGCTTTCGGCGAGGCGGTCGGCCGCGCGCTCACCGTCTTCGCGAAAAAGAAGAAGGCATGGGGCGAGATTCGCACCGCCGCCGCCGAGGCGCGCCACGGCTGGGACGACGCCGCCAAAGCGTACCTGCAGGACGTCTACTGACCACGCCACGCGTGGCGATCTCCCGATGATCTCGCGGCGGGTTTCGGCCCGCCGCCTTCATTTCGAGCTGTTCCGATTTTCGTGACCACATCCGGCGAAGGTGCGTCCGCAACGATCCGATTCCGTGGCGGAGTTGTACCCGTTTCACCGTTCGCGCTGCCGACGATCTTCGTGACCGCTTTCGGCGAAGGTGCGTCCGCGACGATCCGATTCCGTGGCGAAGTTGTACCCGTTTAGCCGTTCGCGCTGCCGACGATTTTCGTGACCACATTGGGCGAAGGTGCGCTTCCGATGACCCGACCCCGCGTGGTCATTGTAACCGTTTAACCGTTTAAACGGTTATTTGCACACGCCAATATCCCCTATCGAGCCACGCGCCCAATGGGCTCGGGGTGGAGCTTCGGTTCGCTCCGCGTGGATGTCGCCCGCTACCACATCCTGTGGCAGCCCGCCAATTGATCCACCAGCAATGGACATCCGGGCTTGACCCCGCCGCCGGGCGCGGGATAGAGTTTTTCGTCCCTTTCGCCATGCGGAGGATTCCATGTCCGCGCCGCGCGCCCGCGTTGTTCGCCGTGTTCTTTTGCTCGTCGTCCTTGCCGCGCTCGGCGTCTCGCTGGCCAACTGCGCCTGCGACGAAGAAAGCGACGACGACGATGATGACGACGGTGGCGGCGGCGGTCCGGGAGGATTCGCGGGAGACGACGACGAGGCGTGCGACCGCGTGCTCGCCGCGGGCGACGGCGTCGCCGAGCGCGTGGACGCGGCCTGGGTCGATCTCACGCCCGACATCTTCCAATCCTCATGGAGACTGGGCGGCGCGGCGAATTTGAGCTGCGACGAGATCGTCTACGTGGGACGCGACGACGCCGAATCGCGCGGCGTGATCCTGCGTTCCGTCAAGGGCGCATTCGCCGAAGACGCCGTTCCTCCGGTCTCCGCCTCGTTCGATTTCGCCGCCGTGGATTCGCGCTCGGGCCTGACGCTTGCCGCCGGCGGCGACTGGGCGTCGCGCACGGGGTTTGTTGTGCGCGACGTGGACGGCGCGTGGGAGCGCGAGTCGCTGCCCGCGGTGTCCGCCGATTGGTGGCTGACGGACATCGTCGTGCTCGGCAAGGACCGCGCCGCCGCGCTCGGGTTCGATCGGTCGCTCGATCGCTCGATACTCCTCCGCCTCGACGGCGACGCCTGGACGCTCGAAACCATCCCGCCGGACGGCGTGCGCCTGAACGCTCTCGCGCTCATCGACGCGCAAAACGGCATCGCCGTCGGACAGGACGCGTCGGGAATCGCCGGAGCGATCGCGTGGCTCTCCGAAGGGACGTGGTACTCGGCCACACCGCCCGAGGTTTCCGCGGACTGGATGCTGTCGGACGTCGCGTACACAGGCGACGCGAGCGCGCTGATCGCCGGGCGCGCCTACGATTCGGGCGGCGGCGTTCTGCTCGACTGGCTCGACGGATCGATCGCCCCGATCGCGCTGCCGACCGTCACGGCGTCGTGGGATTTGCGGGCCGCGTGTTCGCTCGGCGAGGCGAAGTCCGAATTCGACGCCGACGCGCTGGCGGCGGGCGCGGATCGTGAGGACGGCGGCGGCGTGGTGCTGCGGCGCGCGGGCGGCGCGTGGTCGCTCGACGGTCTGCTGCCGTTCGCGCCCACGTCGCTGGTCGCGTTCTGAGTCAGCGCGCGAGCACGATAGCCTGAAGCAGATCGCGTGCTTGGTCGGCGGAGAGATTTTTCAGCTTCGCAACCTCGACCGCGCCCTCGGTGCGGTCGAGTTTTTCGGCGAGCCTCCGCGCCGCCAGTTGCTCTCCCGCGCTCGCGCGCACGATCAGCGAATTCGAGCGCGGCTCCGCGGTGAACACGCAATCGCAGCCGCGCCCCGACACGCCGCCCGCCTTGCCGAATAGTTCCTGCAACACCTGCGCGAGCTGCGCGGCGTTCACGTATTCGAGCCGAATCACGCCGATGGCGGTCGCGGCGCCCTCGGAGTCCAGCCTCGAAACCAGCTCGCGCACGCGCGCCGCGTTCGCCGCCGTCGCGATGATGACGATGGCGTTTCGCCCCGGCGCGGGCGCGACTTTTTCGTCGGGCGACAGCAAGGTCGAAGCCGACGCGACCACCGCGTCGGCCTTCGCGTAACGCAGTTCGATGAGATCGGTGACGAACTCCTCGCCGCCGCCGGTGGGCTTGGCGACATAGGACGGGATCGCCTCGGACGCGGCCTTGCTTCGCGGCACGATCTTCACGATCGCTCCCGCCGAAACCGCCGTGTATCCGTTGACGGCGAGTGCGGAGAGCGTGACGTTCCAAACCTCTTCGGCGGTGAGCGGCGCGGGGCTGACGAGCGTGACCGTTCCCGTCACGCCCGGATCGACGAGGATGTTCTTGCCCGTGATCTTCGCGACCTCGCGCAGGAATTCCTGGATCGGGCGATCCTGGGCGTCCAGCGTGTAGCGACGCTCCTCGGCGCTCGCGAAAACCGCCGTGACGCATGCCCAGCACAGCACAGCCACGCACAGCGCCGTAACGCGCAGGCGTCGTACGACGAAACTTCCGTGGAACGGCGGCGTCATGCGGGCAAATTGATCGCGAGGACCCGAAAGGTCAAGGTTCGCGCGTCGATTGCAAATTCACGGACGTTGGTTACACTTCGCATTGGTTGCAATGCGGGTTCCGCGCATCGGAACCGGGGGCACACGATGAGCGACGACGGGTCGCCGAATCTCGAACAGCGGGATCATCCGCGGGTTCCGGTCAGTCTTCGCGTCATGTTCGGCGTCACGAAAGCCGACCGCGTGGGTTTCGTGCAGGACGTCTCGAAGACGGGTCTGCGCATTCGCGCGCGCAAGGCGTTTCCGCCGAAGACGCAGCTCGTGATGAAGATCGAAATCCCCGGGCGCGGCATGTACCCGCTCACCGGCGTCGTGCGCCGCGCGCGCGTGATCGAACCGGCGCTGCCCCCCTTCGAGCCCGTCGAGATGGGGCTCGTCGTGATCGACCAGAGCCGACAACTGCTTCAGCTCATCGAAGACCTGCTCGCGATCTATCGCAACCGACGGTCGCGCGAACGGCGGGAGCGGCGCATCCGCGTGCGTTTGGGCGAGGCGAAGCGGCTCATCGACGAATACACGCACAATGTCGGCGAAGGCGGCGTCTTCGTCGTGACGGACAGCCCGCCGTCCCTCGACGAGGTGCTGCTCACGCAGTTCGAGCTTCCCGAGCCGTGGGGGACGATCCGCGCCGAATGTCAGGTGGTCCACGTCGTCGATCAGGACGAGGCTGCGGCGAGCGGACGGCTGCCGGGAGCGGGGCTGCGATTCGTGGCGTTCTCGTACGGCGACGATCGCAAGTACCGCGAGTACATCACTGCGGCGTTCGAGCAGAATTCCGCGTCGGCCTCATAAACCTTCCGACCATCGAAATTTCGCAAAGTCGATGCGCCCATTCGCGTCGAAGCGAATTCCCTCGGCCTCGAGCTTCGCCCGCTGAATTTCGGGGCCACCGAGAAACGGCAGCGGCGAGACGGTCGCCTGTGCGTTGACGACACGCTGCCAGGGGACGCGGGTGTTTTCGGGAAGCCGAAAGAGGGCGTAGCCGACCTGGCGCGCCGATCGCCCGAGACCCGCGAGTCGAGCGATCTGACCATAAGTCGCGACTTTGCCTCGGGGGATTCGCCGGACGACCTCATAGATCTTGAGATACTGGGGCTGAAGGTCGGCCGTTTTTTCCGGCATGGGCAAAAACCCAAAAAAGAAAGGGCCCCCGAAGAGGCCCCTTCCGATTTCGATCAGCTTGGATCAGTCGGTCCAGGTGAAGGTCTTGGAGCTGTTCATGTGCTGCGTCGTGAAGGTGTAGCCCGACGCGTTGGCGGCGCCGAACGTGAAGGTCACGGACGCATCGTCCACGAGGTTTTCGTCGTAGGCGAGGAGCTCGGCGAGCGACGTGGCGTAGCCACCGGAGATTTCGCCGCCGGAGTCGTTGTAGTAGACTTCCTGCGAGAGCTTGGCGTTGCGGCCGGCCGACTGGGCCGACGCGTCATAGGCCTTCGCGCGCAGCGAAATGAAGTTCGGGATGGCGATGAGCGCCAAGATGCCGATGATGGCAACGACGATCATCAGCTCGATCAGGGTAAAACCTTTGCGCATGACTATCCTCCGCAGGGTGTTTGGGAAACCGTAAGCGGATGGCGGTAATTGCAGGTCCCGTGCCAAGGGACCCACCTCGGAAGATCCTCATATATTTCAGCGAGTTGAAAGTTTTTTCCGCGATCCGACCGCGTCAGTTATCCAGAGGATTGACAGGATTTGTCGGCGTCGATCCCGTCGGGTGACAAAAATTGTCAGAACCGTCCATCCGGTTCGCCCGTGGCCGAAGGGTCCTCGTCGACAAAGGTTCCGTCGTCGGTGTCCAATCCGTACTTCTGGAGCCGGTACCGGAAGCTGCGAAACGAGATGCGCAGCAGCTTCGCCGCCTCGGTTTTGTTTCCGCCCGTCAGGTCGAGGGCCTGCGTGAGCAGCCGCTTTTCGAGCTCGGCCACGACGTTTTCCAGATCGAGTCCCGCGGACGTCACCTGAATGGCGTCGAAGACGCTCTCGACGGGCGCGGGCGCCCGGCGGATCTTCGGCGTCAGCGACTCGGGCAGGATGACGTTCGTGGTTTCCAGCGTGATCGCGCGCTCCATGGCGTTTTCGAGTTCGCGCACGTTTCCCGGAAACGGATAGGCGCGCAGCATCTCCATCGCCTCGTTCGAGATCCGCCGCACGTCTTTCTGAAGCTGCGTCGCGAACTTTTCGAGAAAAAAATTGGCGAGCATGGGGATATCGGACGCGCGCTCGCGCAGGGGCGGGATGTTGATGGCGATGACGTTGAGTCGATAGAAGAGATCCTCCCGAAACGCCCCCTCGCCCACCTCCTTCTCCAGATCTCGGTTGGTCGCCGCGATGATGCGCACATCGACGATCTCGTCGGTCGTCGCGCCGATCGCCTGCACCTTTCGCTCCTGCAACGCGCGCAGCAGCTTGACCTGGATGTTGAGGGGGATCTCGCCGACCTCGTCGAGAAACAGCGTGCCCTGATTCGCCGCCTGAAAAATGCCGCGCTTGTCGGCGGTCGCGCCGGTGAACGAGCCTTTGCGGTGACCGAACAGCTCGCTCTCCCACAGCGTCTCGGGGATCGCGCCGCAGTTGACGACCACGAAGGGCATGGTGCTGCGCGGGCTGTTGAAGTGGATCGCCTTGGCGACGAGTTCCTTGCCGGTGCCGGTTTCGCCGAGGATCAGCACGTTGCTGCGTGTGGCGCTGACGC
>CAZPJD010000030.1:0-79260 GCA_964586775.1 uncultured bacterium
CGGTCTCGAAGTTGAACAGGTCCCAATCGACGGGCTGAAGTCGCTCTTCACGGACGAGCTCGTCGTAGACGACGGTGCCGGGGAACGGAAAAAACGCGTTGAGATGGATTCGCGTCAGCGGCAATTGCATCGCCATGTTCAGCGTTTGACGCAGTTCGGCGCGTGTCTCATCCTTGTAACCGAGGATAAAATATGCGGTGACCTCGAATCCCATCTCGGCCATGCGTCGAATGCGCTCGGTTGCGCGGTCGAGATCGAGGTTCTTTTTCATGCGGTCGACCACCGACTGCGAACCGGACTCGACGGCCACGGGAATCGAGTAAAAGCCCATTTTGCGGAGCGCGTGGAGCACGGCGTCGTCGAGCGTATGAATGTGCATTCCGGAGGGCGCGGCAAACGCGAAGTCGAGACCGGCGGAGCACACGGCCTCGGACAGCGCGATGATGTAAGGCTTCGAGACCGTCAGGTTGTCGTCGATGAGCTTGATCTCGCGCACGCCGTAACGATCCCGCATGAATCGGAACTGGTCGATCATGTATGCGACGCTGTGGCGTCGCGCCCGAAAACCGTCCACCGTTCGTGCGGAGCAGTAGGTGCAGTGATAGGGGCAACCGCGTCCGCAGGGCACCATGGCCACGGGGACGCGTCTCGCCGCACCGGCCATCATCTCGCCGCGATAACGATCCGGGGGGATCAAATCCCAGGCGGGCGGTCCGAGCGCGTCGAGGTCCTCCTCGAAGGCTTGCGGGGTCGAGGCGAACCCTTCGTCAGTTCGGTAGGTGACGCCGTGGAGTTCACCCCATGGGACGCTTTCCCGCTCGCGAAGTCCGTGAAGAAGACCCGTCAGGGATCGCTCCGACTCGCCCGTGAATGCCGCGTCGATGCTCGGGAAGAGTTGAAGCGATTCGACCGGCGCCGCGGACGGGTGGGGGCCTCCGGCGATCACGATGGTTCGTTCGGGCACTTCGATGTCGTCAAAGAGAGCCCGAAGTCCGCGGATGTCGCGCGAGTACATCTGAAACCCGAGCACATCCACATTATCCATCCGGCGGGCGCGTTCCCGAAACCCGTCGCGGACCTCGCGACCTCGAGCGAGGTCCCAGAGTTCGACCTCGGCCCCGGCGCGGCGAGCGGCCGTCGCGAGGTAACCCAACCCGAGCGGCGGAACCTCGGCGTAGAGCGACCGATCGGATGCGGGTCGGACGAGCAGGATCTTCATGGCACGAACACTATATCCGAAATCGCGACGCGTCGGTGAAATGCATGACCACGCCGAGACTGATCCGTAACCGTCCTTCCCGACCCGCGCGGAACCGAACGTTTCCGTGGTCTGCTTCATTGTGCGCGGACGGCTTCGGCGCTAACTATTCGGGTGTATATTCGTTAGCGAAAGGAGCCGCCACGCGGAGCCCATGCGGGTTTTCCTGATTCAATCCGCGCGTTATTCGCCCGAAACCGAGCGCTCGATGCCGCTCGGTCCGCTCTACCTTGCCTCATGGCTGCGCGAGCGATACGCCTGCGAGGTCGGATTCTTCGACATGCAGCTCGGCGTGCGCGACGCGGCCCCCGCCGTGGAGCGGGCGAGGGCGTTTGGGCCGGACCTGATCGGTCTATCGGGGATGACCCCCGATGCGCCCGCCTTGGCCGTGCTCGCCGATCGGATGCGGGAAGCATTCCCCAATACGCCGATCGTCGTCGGCGGCGCGCACGCCACCAATTACGGCGAAGAATCGCTCGCGCGCATGCCCGTCGATTACGTTGTCACGCACGAGGGCGAACAGGCGATGGGCATGCTCGTCGAAGCGCTGCGCGGACGGCGGGAGTTCGAGGACGTTCCAAACTTGATCCGGCGCGGTCCCGACAGCCCCATACGCAACACGGCGGCGCATTGGATCACGGACCTCGACAATATCCCGTATCCCGCGTTCGATCTGCTCGATCTCGATCGGTACTACGACATTCCCCGATGCGGCGTGATTTACGCGCATCGGCGATACGCGGCGATCGTCACGAGCCGCGGCTGCCCGTACCATTGCTCCTATTGCCACACGACGCTCGGCAAACGCTGGCGCAAACGTTCGCCCGAAAACGTCGTGGACGAGATGGAACACCTGGTGAACGAATACGGCGTGGGCGATTTCGTCGTCATGGACGACCTGTTCAACGCCGATGCGAAGCGTGTCAACGAGATCGCGCGCCTCATCATCGAGCGCGGCCTGAAAATCGGTCTGAGTTTTCCGATCGGCCTGCGCGGCGACATCATGACCGAGGAGAGCGTTCTGCTGCTCAAACAGGCGGGCATGTTCCGGTGCATGTACGCGGTCGAGACGGCGTCGAATCGGTTGCAAAAGCTCATCCACAAGAACAATAAGCTGGAAAAGCTCCGGCACATCATCGAGTTCACGCGCAGGCAGGGCGTGATGGTGCACGCCTCGTTCATGCTCGGCTTCCCGACGGAAACCGAGGACGAAGCCCGGTCGACAGTGGACTTCGCGCTGAAGTCGCGGCTCCACACCGCCGCGTTCTACCGCGTGATTCCGTTCAAGGGCACCGACCTTCACGAGATCGCGGCGAGCGTGGGGCAGGATCCGGGCGACGATCTGGAAACGATGGAGTTTCACCAGTCCAACTCCGTCAACGTTTCGCTGGTTCCCGACGGCGTGCTCAACCGCCTCAAACGGCAGGCGTATCGGCGGTTCTATCTGTCGCCGCGCCGCATCTGGTCGATTGTCTCCGCGCTCCCGAATCGCCGTCGGCTCCTGCCGCAGCTCTTCGGCATGTGGGTGCGAAAGGCGCTGATATGGTGAACGACGCCGGCGAGGCACGAACATGACGAGCGTGCTACTCGTTCAGGCGGCGAGTCACGAGCGCCACGTCGAGCGCTCGCAGCCCCTCGGCCTCATGCACATCGCGTCGGTCCTGCGAACCGAGGCGGGCGCCGATGTGCGCATCCACGATATGCGTCCCAACTGGCGCGACCTCGACGCGCCGCTGCGTGCGTTCGACGAGTGTTCGCCGGATGTCGTGGGGTTCAGCGCTCACGGCCTCGACGCCCCGGTGATGTATGACGTCGCCCGACGGATGAAGGCGAAACGTCCGAACGTGAAAGTTGTTTGCGGAGGGATTCACGCGACGCTCTACGGCCGGGACGTGGCCTCGAGTCCCGACGTGGACTTCGCCGTGGTCGGCGAGGGGGAGCACACGTTCCTGGATCTGATCCGCGCGCTCGAGTCGAACGGCGATGTTCGACAGATCCCCGGACTGGCTTTTCGAGACGGCGACACCGTGCGCGAAAATCCCGAGCGCGCCTTCGAGACGAACCTCGACCGTTGGCCGATGCCCGCGTGGGACCTGATCGACATCGGCGCGTATGAGGGGTTGCCGCGCATCAGCATCATCAGCCGGCACCCGCGGTACATGGCGATCGAGACGGCGCGGGGCTGCCCGTATCACTGCGCCTGGTGCCACGTGTCGATGGGACACGGCTATCGTCCGCGCAGCGCGCCGTATGTCGTCGCGATGATCGAGGAACTCGTTCGTCGGCACGGCGTGCGCGATCTCCTCGTTATTGACGACCTTTTCAACTTAGACCCCCAGCGCGTGCGCGACATCTTCGAATCGCTCCTCGCCAAGGGGCTGCGCGTGCCGATGGCGATTCCCAACGGCTTTCACGCGAATCTTGCGACCGATGACATGCTGGAGCTCATGGCGCGGGCGGGCGTGTATCGCGTGATGATCGCGGTCGAAACCGCTTCGCCGCGTCTTCAGAAGACGATGAAGAAGAACCTCAACCTCGAGAAGGCGAAGCACGTCATCCGCAAGGCGTCGAGTCTGGGGATCTCGGCACACGGCAATTTCATCATCGGATTGCCGACGGAGACGGCCTCGGAGATGCGCGATACCATTCGCTTTGCGGCGTCGTCGCAACTCGACACCTTCGGACTCTATCGCGCCACGCCCTATGCGGGCACGCCGATGGAAAAGATGGCACGGAATCTGGGTGTCGACACGCCGGTGGGCGAGACATTTCAATCATTTTGGGACGACGGGAACAACCTGAGCGAAATCCCCTTGAAGACATTGAATCGCGCGCGACGCACGGCGTATCTGAAGTTTTATCTGCGTCCGTCGCGGCTGTATCGGTTGATCGCGCGCATGCCGAATCGCTCGGAAACGCTGCCGTTTCTCGTTCGCTTCTTTTTCCGCAAGGTGCTCGCGAACTAACCAACGCGCGCGGTCTGCGCACTCGGTCAGCGCCGCACCGCGAAGACGATCTCGCTGCGCGGCTCCAGCACCAAATCGTAGTGCTCGGTCATCCATCGCCGGAACTCCGCATCGGCGCGAAACGCGCGGCCCATGCTGCCGTCGAGCGCGATGATCCGTGTGTTCGCGCGATCGAACATCGTCGCGAACGACTCCTCCGCCCGTGGTGAACTCCGATAGTCGGGGTTGTATCGTCGATACGCCGCCTGTGCGGTCGGCGATTTCGCGAGATCCGGCGATCGCTCGAAGATGTCGATCATCGCACCGTGGTGGTGGAGCGCGGGGAGCTCGCGGAGCGGCGGATTCATCCAGTCGCTGAAGACGCGATCATCCGGCGATGAGTGCGTTCGCAGGAATCGGGTGACGGCGCGATACTCGGCCAGGGTTCGCGATCGGAACGCATCGGGCGCCGCGCCGCCCGTGTCCCACCACATCAGCGCGTCATCAGGCAAAATGCGATATCCGGCGGAAAGTCGCGGAACGGGTATCTCGTTCGGCTTCTTGACGTACGCGGGAGGAATCGGCGGCGCCGCGAACAGAAAACCGAACGTCTGCCACGTGAGCGCAAGTGCGCCGAGTACCGCGGCAATCGGAACAACTCGCAGGGCAACGCCATCGCGGAGTTCGTCGACGCGTCTGGCGATTTCGAGCCCGGCGACGATCGAGCCGAAGGTGGCCAGAGGCAGATACCGCTGCGGATAGTCTGGCGATCGGGTCAAAACGATGCCGATCGAAAAATCCGCCATGAGCAGGGCGAGGACGAGCGCCGGCTCCCGATAACGTCGACGCAGCACCGCGTCGTGCGCGGCGATCATCGCCAGGACGAGCAGCGTCGCCGCGACCGGGCTCTCGCGAAGTATCGCGGGCAGGTAAACGGTCAAGTCGCTGCGTAGAGCCGCCTGATAAATGGTATCGAACGCGAAGCACGATCGCAGGGCGGCGAAACCCGTCAACAGATCCTTGCCGAGGATCAGTGCGAACACGCCCGTCCACGCGCCGAGGGCCATCGCTCCGAAGAGGATGGCGGAGCGCACACCCCGCGCGCCGGAGTCGAGGACGAACAGCGCGATCAGAAAAGCCGCGACGAGAAAGGGCCCGCTGACGTGGCTCGCAGTGGCGAGCCCCATGACGACGGCGGCGATGCCCTCGCGGGCGCCGAAACCCGCTTTTCGGCGTGACGCGAAAATCGCGAACGCCGCGAGCGCAAGGATTGTTGCGAACGGCTCAAACCGGACGTGAATCAGTCGCTCAAGGTAGAAACCGAAAGCGCTCGCCACGCCGAGCGCCCAGGCCGCGGCGCGAAGCCGACCGAAACGCCACGCGACGACGCCCATCGCAAGTTGCGCCAAGGATACGGCAAACCACTCCAGGGTGCGGAATGGCGCAAGAACGTCCGGCCTTTCGCTCGCAACCCGCCAGACGGGGACGAGCATTCGCGAAACGAGCGGCATGTGGGCTTCGGCGTGATCCACATACGGAAGCATACCGCGGGCCATGCGATCGACGCCGCCGAGGAGAAAGATTTCGTCGGGGTCCACATTCGCGATTCCCGCCTGCTGCCATCGCCAGCACCAAGTCAGCGCGACGAGCCCAAGCAACAACGCGATTTCGATCAGGGAGAGAATTCGAGCGGGGTCGGTTGACGTGCGAGTCTTCACGAATGACCGCCGCAGGTCGAATCGGTCGACAATGGGCTCAAGTTGCCTGCGGGATCAGAAAACCGGCTCGCGACGGAAAAACTGGACATACACGAGACCGTGTCGAAGTCGCGGAATGGCACGCAGCACCCAGCCGGGGTTATGCCGTAGGACATACCAGCCCAAACGCAGCAAGTGAAGGGGGCTGGCGAAAAACGATCTCGTGACGCGCTCGACGTGGTCAAGCACCTGCGCTGGGGACAGGCTCGTTTGCCGCGCCGTGGCGATCCCCTCGTCGCCGATCTGCGAGCCCTTCAGCGGCGTCAGCGGCAGCACGACGATGAGATCGGGCCGGTGTTTCTTCAGGAATCGCTCGGTATCCCGAATCCCGTCGCCGTTTTCGCCCGGCAATCCAAAGATCACGCTGACGAAGGTGAGGATGCCGAATTTTCTCGCGAGACGAAGGTGCTCGGCGAGCATGGCCGGCTCGCCGCTTCGCCGCCGGATTCCCTTCAGGATCTCGGGGTCGGCGCTTTGAAGCCCGTAAGCGATCATGTTCAGCCCAAGCTTGGACAACTCGCGCAGGTATCGTTCGCGATCGTCGCCGAACGACCGCGGATGCAGGTAGCACGACCAGGGGCGGCGTTGCTCGCGCCTTCCGTAGAGGTCCATGAACCGGTCGAGCCAGCGTGCGTCGATGCCGAACAGGTCGTCACGGAAGTGAAGATAGCGGGCACCGTGCAAACGCACGAGTTCGTCGATTTCGGCGATGACGTTTTCCGGGCTCCGGTGTCGATATCGTTTGCCCCAGAAATTCGGCGAGCTGCAAAATGCGCAGCGCATCGGGCAGCCGCGCGCGCTCTGAAGCTCCAGCACGGGCTTGCGACAATTCGGATTGCCGACGATGTCGTACGCGCGCAGGTGCTTTCGTACGGGAAAGGGGAGGACATCCAGATCGCGAATCAAAGGCGCTTCAGGGCCGAAGCGGGTCAGTCCGTTCTCGCGGAAGACGACGCCGCGCACATCCGCGATCGCGCGATCACCATGCACGTGCTCCAGCAGGTCCGAGAGCGTCGTCTCGCCTTCGCCGAGCGCGATAGCGTCGCACCCGGCGTCAAGCAACGGCTCGGGATCGAACGTTGGCCCCCCGGCGATGACGAGCGCCGACGTCTGGGCTTTGAGTCTTCGCACATAGCGGGCAACCTTTTGGTTCAGGGGATCGTAGTCGCAGGTATAGAACCCCACGAACCGCGCGCCCGATTCCCGCACGCGGCGAACGAGGTCCGCGGCGGTGAACGTCTCGACCTGCTGGTCCATGACATCGGTGTCGAAATTCTTCGCACGCGCTGTCGCCGCCAAATAGAACAGGCCGAGCGGAGCGTTGCGATTGAGCTTTTGCACGACGAGGTTGTGCGTGTTGGGGGCGATCCCGGAGACGTCGTCGACGAGGTTCAGATAGACGAAGATACCCGCGCCGCGTGACGGGCCGCTCGTCGGGAAGGTCCATGCGCTCAATCGAAGTTCCTCATGCGCTTTTCGCGACGAATGCCGGATCGGAACTTCGCGTGCCAAGGTATTCGACCGGTGCGGGCGCGGGATCGCGGTGAAATTGATTGTAAACGCAGAACGGAAACGCTCCCTTGGACGTGAGATAGACGTGGTGGCAGTTGCGCGACTGCTCGAAGTCGAACGCGTCGCGGTCGTAAAATTTCTCGATGTTCACGTAGAGCAAATTGGCCGGATATCGGCCGTGATCGGGCCGAAACAGGGTCGGTAGCGCCTTGAGCATCGTCCAAACCGCGCCCGGGTGACGCACCGCCCACGACGGTCGAAAGAGCCGCGAAACGGGAATCATGCGTCCGTTGTGTTCGAGCAGCAGGAACGGATAGATGCACGCCCGCTGAAAAAACATGGGGTGGCGCGTGAGACGATACAGCCAGTGACCGATCCGCTTCGCATCGATCAGGTCCTCGGATGTGAGTTCGCCGCTCGTCTCGCTCTCGATCGCGCGGACGAGATCGCCCGTGTCCGTGAATCCGCCGTCGGGCGCGGCGAATCGCCCGATCCGACTGCGCGGGTAAAACGAAACGCGGCGGACATTCGGTCGCTTCATCGCGTAACGCAGGATGTCCGCGGCCTCGGCCTCGTTGACGCCCTGCTGAACCATCACGGCGAGGTGCACAAAAAATCCGCGCTCGGCCAGTTTCTCGACGACCTCGAGTTTGGCGCGAGTGTGGTCCTTTCCGCGGAACTCCTCCGAACCGACGCCGGTGAATCCGTCGAATTGCAGGATCACCCAGCGCAGCCCCGCGTTCCATAGGCGGTCGAGCAGCTCGGGGTTGCGAAGGGTAAGGCCGTTGGAATTCAGGCGCGGAAGAAGTCCCTTGGCGATGACGCCTCGGATGATGTCGGGCAGGTCCTCGCGCAGCGTCGATTCGCCGCCGACGAGGGAGATGTTGGGCCGAAAGCGGCGGCGATCCTTCGAAAAGTCCGGCACCCACGAGAGGATTTCGTCGAGCGGGCGATCCACAGATCCCTTCGCCGTGTCGGCGTTGCTCACGCACGTCGGGCAGGTCATGTTGCAACGCGTGGTGACGTCGATGGCGAAGGTGGTGAGCATCTGTTTCGCAACGTCGCCAAAGACGTCGAGCGCGCCGGTCGGCCAAAGTCCCTCGTTGTTCAGGCTCCTCGCGCGCCGGTGGAATTCGGCGTCCCTGGCGAAGAGTGTACGGGTTTCGCCGTGCGTGTCGCATCGTTTGACGAGAAACGCGCCGCCGGGCTGATAATCGAGGTGCGCATCGACCTCCCGGCCGCACGTGGGGCAGTCGCTGCGCATGACGGCTTGAACCATGGGGAAATTGTACACGCCCCCCGGTGGCGGTCAATTTCGCACCTCACAGGAAAGCCGGATCGATGGGACGAAAGGGGACCGGGGCGACGCGCGGTCGCCCCGGTCCCCAGCCTTGGTAATTTACGATGAGAAACAGCGCGTGGAGGACGGTCGCGCCGTTCCCCGGCTACTCTTCGTCGGGGGGTGGGCAGGGCCGCAATTCGGGACGGCACGCGAGCAGGTCCTCATGCGCTTCGCAGGTGCCGGTCACGGCCTCGCCGTCACGTCCTTCGAACTCGCACGCATCGCCCTCGGCGGCGTCGGCGCAGGCGTCCACGGCCTCGGTGGGCGGTTCGAGCGGCGGACGATCGCCGTGGGGCGGGGGATTGTCGGGGCGGCAGGCGATCATGTCGTCGTGCGATTCGCACGTGCCGGTGACGTCCTCGCCTTCGCGGCCCTCGAAGGAGCACGCGTCGCCATCGACGAGACCTTCGCAGGCGTCCACGGCTTCCGCGGGCGGTTCGTGGGGCGGGCGGTCGCCGCTCGGGGCGTCGTCGTCCGCGGCGTCGGTCGAGAGGCTGTCAGAGTTGCTTTCGACCAGTTCGGTGTCCGAACCGGACGCGTCGCTGTCCGACGCGCATCCGGCGGCAAACGCCGCGAAACCGGCGAGCGCCGCCAGGGTGACCAGGGTCCAGAGGTTCATGCGTTTCATCGAGGGGCCTCCGCGTTGGGGGTGCCGATCGTCCGACTTTCTCGTCGGAGTCTCGCGCACCGTGCGAACCCAAATTGCCTGGGTCACGTTCAGGATTCGTGCAGGAGACCGCCAAATTTTGTAAACCTTGTGTAAATCCCGTTGTGACGATCGGTCCGCCCGGCGATAACCCGGTCGCGGACCGAACCGCGAGGCTGTCCATGACCGACGGAGCCGCAAGCAATATCCGCGTGCTGGTGATCGACGACGACCGCAAGCTCTGTCGCCTGATTGAGGACTACCTGAACCCGATGGGGTATCAGGTACACGCCGTGCACGACGGGGCCGAGGGGCTGACGGAAGCGCTGTCGGGGCGCTATCACGTGGTCATCCTCGACGTCATGATGCCGCGCATGGATGGCTTCGAGGTGCTCCGCCGCTTGCGCAAAGATTCGGAGATTCCCGTATTGATGCTCACGGCGCGCGGCGAGGAGACCGATCGCATCGTCGGCCTCGAAATCGGCGCCGACGACTACCTTCCGAAAACCTTCTCCGCCCGCGAGTTGTTGGCGCGGCTCCGGTCGGTCGCGCGGCGTTCTCTCGAGTTCGGCAAGACCGCCGTGCCCAAGGTGCAGTCGCCGGTCGTCGTCGGCGAACTGCGCGTGGAGCCCTCGTCGCGAACGGCGTTCATGCGCGACGAGGCGCTGGTGCTCACGCCGATCGAATTCGATCTGCTCGCCGTGCTCGCCGCCGCGGCCGGGCGCGTTCTCACGCGCGACCAGCTTCTCGACTCGGTCGCCGGTCGCGAGTACGAGGTCTTCGACCGTTCCATCGACGTTCACATCTCGTCGATCCGGCGCAAGCTTGGCGATGACCCCCGCAAACCGCGCTTCATCAAGACCGTACGCTCCGCGGGGTATCTCTTTCTCGACGAGCCGGAGCCGGCGTGAAGATTCGTTTTTCCATTCTCGCCAAGGTCGCCGTGTGGCTCGTCGGCAACGTCGCGCTGGTGATCGTTGTCGCGCTCGTTCTGTTCTCCACGTCGATCGGCGGCGGAATCGGCAAGACGATCAAGCGGCAAGCGGACGATCGACTCCGGTCGCTCGGTCGCGTGCTCGGCGGCGAATTGGCGGCGGCCCAGTCGTCCGAGTGGCCCGCGCTGCTCGCCCGGTACGGCGAAACCTACGGCGTGGACTTCGCGCTTTGCGGCGAGGACGGGAGCGTCGTGGCGGGAACACCCGTGCAACTTCCCGAGGCGGTTCGAGCCGGGGTTGCGGATCTCATGATCCGCGAGGTCAATCGTCGGGAGCGCGCGGGCATCGGCCCCGGGCGACCGGAAGAGCGGGGTCCGCCGGGAGATCGGCCGCCGCGTGCGGGGACAGGGCAGGAAGACCGCGAGGGCTTTCGAGGCGGCCCGCCGCCGCCCGCGCCGCCACTTCTGGGACCGGATCTGCGTTACACGGCATCGACCGACAACCCGCGCGCCTACTGGGCCGCGCACGAGGTCGCCGTGGTCACGCGCCGCTTCGCGCCGCCGGATCACTTCGCCATGGTCATTCGGTCGGACTCGCCGACCGCCAACGGCCTTCTCTTCGATTCGCGTCCGTGGATCGCGCTCGGCGCCATTCTCGGCCTCGTCACGCTGCTGTGGTGGATCCCCGCCGTGTGGCACATCACGCGCCCGTTGCGCCGCATGACCGAGGCCACCGGCCGCATCGCGGCGGGCGAGTTCGAAACGCGCGTCGATGAATCGCGCAGCGACGAGATCGGCAAACTCGGTGCGGCGATCAACCACATGGCGCGACAGCTCGATGGGTATGTGCGCGGGCAAAAACGCTTTCTGGGCGACATCGCGCACGAGCTGGGCTCGCCGATCGCCCGCGTCCAGATGTCGCTCGGGATTCTCGAAGCCCGCGTCGGCGAGCAGGATCGCGTTCGGGTGGAGGAAACGATCGAGGAGGTCCGGCAGCTTTCGGATTTGGTCGGCGAACTGCTCTCGTTCACGCGGGCGCAGACCGCGCCGGGGACGGTTCGTCGCGAGGTCGTGAACCTTCGCGCCGCGGTCGATCGCGCGCTCGAACGCGAGACGCAGGGCCGAGACGTTCGGATCGGCGTGGACGATGCGATTCGCGTACTGGGTTCCGAGGACCTGATTGCGCGCGCCGTGGCGAATCTCGTGCGCAACGCCGTCAAATACGCGGGCGACGTCGCGATCGAAATCGAAGCCCGAGTCGACTCGGAAAAGATCCTGCTGCTCGTTCGCGACTTTGGTCCGGGAGTTCCCGAAGAGGATTTGGCGAGGCTCTTCGAGCCCTTCTATCGCCCGGACGCCTCACGGACCCGCGACACCGGCGGAACGGGCCTCGGCCTCGCCATCGTGCAGACGTGCGTTCATGCGTGCGGAGGCGTCGCACGCGCACGCAACATCGCAGGCGGCGGATTCGAGGTGGAACTGGAGTTCGACGCCGCGCCCCCCGCAGCCTGAGGCAACGAACGCATATCGATCCGAACCGTAAAATTCGGTAAGAATCGCCTGACGCGGGGGATGACATGCGCACAAGTTGGATTCACGCGGGTTTGGCGACGGTCCTTTTCGTTATCGCGACTCTGACGGCGTGCGCGTTCGACGAAAGCGAAGAGAGCGATCTTGCGAGTGAGGACGAATCACCCGCCGACGACGATGTGACGGACGACGATGCCGATGACGACACGGGAAACGGATTTTCCCACGAGATCATCCTTCACGAGCACCACGCCGCGCGGACGGGGATCGCGACGGGAAGATTCGATCGGCCCGCGGCCTTGTACGATCCCATTTCCGTCGATGCGAAGTTCACGCACGTCCTCTCGTTTCAGATGTCGCCGATGGCCCCGCCGCATCTGGGCGCGGTCGCGTCGCACGGCCCGCTGATCCTGTACGCGGACGACGGCGAAACGATCGTGTTTTCGCCACTCGACCAGTTTTTCGAGAGCGTCGTGAACTTTCGGCGCGGCAAGATCGTCTCGGGCGTCGCGGGCGAGATCGACACCATCCCCGCGGGATGGACGCATCGCTTTCTTCTCGCGCGCGGGCGCGGGATCAACGCGACGGTGGAGTACTGGGGCGAACTGATGCGCGCCGAACACGGCAAGGAGCGCCCCGATCGATACGCGGACGCGGGGCTGTCGTATCTCGGCTACTGGACGGACAACGGCGCCTATTACTACTACCAGTCCGAACCGGGCGTGAACGAGGCCGATACGCTGCTCGCCGTGAAGGCCGACGCCGACGCGCGCGAAATCCCCTACGGCTATTTCCAGCTCGACTCGTGGTGGTACTTCAAGACGCCCGGGCTGATCTCGCCCGGCGGATTGATCCGCTGGGAACCGATCCCCGAGATGTTCCCCGACGGCCTCTCGGCATTTCAGGACGAACTGGGTTTGCCGCTCGTCCTGCACAATCGCTGGTTCGCGAAGGACAACGACTACCGGGACGATTACGACTTCGTGGAGGACGGCGACATGGCGTTGCCGCTCGGGCGCGGGGTCTATGACGAGTTCATGGCTAACGCGGTGAGCTGGGGCGCGGCGACCTACGAGCAGGATTGGCTTTTCGCGCAATGGGACGGCATGGGCTATCTGCGCGAAGCGCCGGGACGCACGGCTGAGTGGATGTCGTGGATCGACAACGCCGCGACCGACGCGGGGCTCAGCACGCAGTGGTGCATGGCCGATCCGGGGCATCTGCTCGACGTCGTTGATCGCGATTCGCCCACCACCGCGCGCACGTCGATCGACTATCGGCGCGATGTTTCAAAGGAATCGTTCTGGCCGCAGTTTCACACGACCGCGATGATCGCGTGGGCGCTCGGCGTCTGGCCGTTCAAGGACAACTTCTGGACGACCGAGCGCGCGGGTGAGGCCGAGGCGCTCATCAGCACGCTGTCCGCGGGAATGGTGGGCGCTGGCGACCGCGTGGGCGAGGCCGATGCCGAACTCCTCGCGCAAACCTGCCGCGCCGACGGCCTTCTCCTCAAACCCGATCGGCCCGCGACGCCGATCGACGCGGTGTTCTTCGATCACCGCCGCCCCTTCACCGTCCACACGTGGTCCGATCGCGGCGAATTCGGGCGTTGGCATTACGCGGCTGCGTTTCATCTCGCGCGCGAACACCCGCAACGCACGGCGCTCGACCGCATTTGGCCTTACGTGTCGTACGGGCTGCAGGACGCGGGTTCGATGTTCGTGTTTCCCGAGCAGGTCGCGGATCGCCACCTCGATCTGACGCGGGATCTCGGCGCGTCGGGAGAGTCTGTCATTTTCGATTGGCGCGGCCGCACGGCGAAAACGGCGCTTGATGTCACGCTCTGGCCCGAGATGGCGGATCTCTACGACTTTTCGTATTTCGTGGTCGCGCCGGTCTGGCCGAATGGCCTCGCCCTCATCGGTGAGGTCGACAAGTTCGTGACCGTCGCCGACCGACGTTTCACGTCGATGGCGTTCGATGGCGACGCAGTGCGCCTCGAACTTGCGGGCGTGTCGGGCGAAACGGTCAGTATCTGGGTGTACGACACGATCGCGGGCGCGATGCAGGCGCCGTACGAAGCGACGATCGGCGCGGACGGCAGCGCATCCATCACCGTCTCGCGCTGAAGTTTCACGAGTCGAAGGTCGGGATCGCTAAGCTACCCTGCGCGAAGGGATCGATGTCGAACAAACGCTCGCCGGTCGCGGGGCGGATCATCGCCACGTGTCCGCGCGCGAAGGGCATGAACATCGCCTCCTCGTCCGGCATGGCAAGCAGCAGTGCCGCGAGCGTGCGTAGCGACCCGCCGTGCCCGACAACGATGATGGTCCCGCCAGAATGCCGCGCCGCCGTTCGTTGCCAAAAATTCCGCACGCGCGCGGCGAGGTCATGGTACGACTCCCCGCCGGGCGTGCGTACGTCGCGCCAATCGGCCATGAAGCGTGCGTATTGTTCCGGGTCCTCGTGCTCGATGTCGCTCCACGCGTGCATCTCCCACGAGCCGAAATCCAGTTCGCGCAGTTCGGGCGTGGCTTCGAGCGGCGTGTTCACGGCGGCGGCGATGGCTTGGGCGGTGTCGTAGGCGCGGCGCGAATCGCTCGTGTAGACCGCGTCCGCGTGTCGGATCAGCTTCGCAATGGCCCTCGCGCGGGCAAACGGATCTTCGCTGGTGGCGAGGGGCACGTCGGTCGATCCCACGCACACGCCGTACTCCACGTCGATGGGCCCGTGCCGCACGAGCCAGACGATGGCGGGTCCGCTCACGGGAGAATCCACGGGGAAACCGTTGCCGGAAACCGCGCTGCGCAACCGATCAAAATCGCGACCTCGACGAGCACGTTCGCCGCGCCGAGCGCATCGCCCGTGAGTCCGCCGATGCGCGCGTGGCAGTACCGCGCCCACAACGACGCGACGCATGCCGCGACGGCGATTGCGACGAAGCCCAAGAAGCCCAAGCTCGCGACGCCGATGATGACGGCGGCGACCGTCCCGAAAGCAAACGTCGCGCCCGTCAGCGACTCAACCATCGGTTTGCCGAGGCCGGGCGACTCGTCGCGATCCCTGGCGTATGAGTTCGTCCGTAGCAACCACAGCGACGACCAACGCGCGATCGAGTGCGCGCAGATCAGGACCGCCGCCCACGCGCCGATGTCCATCGACCAAAGGGCCGCGAGGCGCGCCGCCACCAGCATGACGAGCGACGCCGCGCCGTAACTTCCGATACGCGAGTCACGCATGATGGCGAGCACCTGTTCGCGACTCCAACCGCCGCCGAACGCGTCCGCGCTATCGGCGAGCCCGTCTTCGTGAAATGAACCCGTGACGAGAATGCCGACCGCAACCGCGATCACCGCGGCGACGCCCGGCGCGAGGCCGACACCCATCGCCGCCCACGCGGCGAGGGCGATCATCGCTCCCACGACCGCGCCGACGACGGGAAACCATCCGGCGGCGCGGGCGAGGTCATTCGGCGAGGGACTCAAGTCGCGCGGCATGGGGATGCGCGTCAGGAATTGAAACGCGACCATCGTATGGTGAAGCGGGCCGCACGGCGGCTCAGGGTCCGTCGAATTCATGCGCGATCCGAAACGCCGGCGGACGAAAATGTGGCCATTTCGTCGACAAGTTTGAGCGCTGCGCAGATCACGGAAAAGGCCAGTGCCGCGCCGGTTCCCTCGCCAAGGCGCAGGCTGAGGTTCAGGATCGGTCGAACGTCCATCGCGCCGAGCACGGCGGCGTGGCCGCGCTCGTCGGATTGGTGGCTGAAGATCATGAACTCGCGGGCCGTGGGCGCGAGACGCTCGGCAACGAGCGCACCGGCGGTCGAGATGAATCCGTCGATGACCACGGGAATTCGGCGCACCGCCGCTCCCAGAATGAGACCGCAGATCCCCGCGATCTCGAAACCGCCGAGGGCCGCCAGTACGGCGAGAGGATCGCTCGCGTCCGGCGCGTTGATCCGCAGAGCCGTTTCGACCGCCGCGATCTTTCGTTCAAGTGTTTCGTCGTCGATGCCGGTGCCTCTGCCGACGATGTCGCGCGGCGCGAGGCTAAGGAGCGCGGCAAACAGCGCGGCGGCGCTCGTCGTGTTGCCGATTCCCATTTCGCCGGTGCCCAGAAGCGTCACGCCCTCGCTCGCGGCGTCGTTCGCAAGTTCGATTCCCGCCTCGATCGCGGCCATCGCTTCGCGCGGCGTCATCGCGGGGCCGAGCGTCATGTCGCGCGTGCCGAAGGCGATTTTGCGCCTGACGAGCTCGGGCGCGTCCGCGAGCGCGTCGTTCACGCCGATATCCACGACCACGTTCTCGGCGCCGACATGCCGCGCGAGCACGTTCACCGCCGCGCCGCCGGCCAGCATGTTTCGCACCATCTGCGGCGTGACGGCTGCCGGGTAGGCCGAAACACCCCGCGCGGCGACGCCGTGGTCCGCCGCGAAGGTGACGATGCGCATCCGGTCCACGCGCGGTCGATCGGTGTTCTGGATGAGGCCGATCCGCAGGGCGAGGTCTTCGAGAACGCCGAGGCTCCCGCGCGGTTTCGTCAGATCGTCAAGACGCGCGCGCAGGCGCGGGACGAGCGTGCCGTCAATTCGTGAAATCGCCGCGATGGTGTTACGGAGCAGATCGCCGCTCACATCACGCTCCCTTGATGACGACGGGGATGCCGCAGACGACAAGCTCCACACGCGTCGCGATCCGTCCGACGCGCTGGTTGAGGCGACCGGCGATGTCGCGGAACCGGCGCGTCTCGGCGTCGGCCGGTACGATACCCCAACCGATCTCGTTCGTGACGATCACAAGTTCATGCGGGCATGACGCGATCGCCGCCACGAGCGAATCGATCCGCGCGTCGATCGCATCGGATTCTTTGTGAAACAGGTTGCCGAGCCAGACCGTGAGGCAATCAACCACCACGACCGTCGCGTCGGCGGACATCGAAGACGGAATCCCTTTGATGGCGCGAGCAAGGTCGACGGGCTCTTCCACGGTCACCCATTCGTCGCCGCGCTCCAACTGGTGCGCCTCGATCCGTCGGGCCATTTCGTCGTCGATGGGCGTCGCCGCCGCGATCATCACGCGCCGAGGAAAGCCGTTCGCGATCTCCAGCGCGCGCGCGCTCTTGCCGCTGCGCGCGCCGCCCGTGACGAGCGTGATGCGTCCGTTCATGCGTCCGGCTCCAGGTCATCGCCACCGTTGATGACCGCGATAGCGTCGAGATCGAACCCCTGAATACCTTCGTAGGCGGGCAGGAGATTGCCGCCGTCGTTCACAAGATCGCCATCGTCGTCGTACGTCTCGGTCCCCGGCGCGCGTTCGATGTGGCCGGTATCAATGATACGCACATACCGCGCGGACGGGACGCCGATGTCGGCGAGATCGAAAAGGTCGCCGCCCGAAACGGCGGGATCCAGCGGATCGATCATGTCGTCGTAAACTCCGTCGCCGTTCGGATCGCAGTTCGCCGACGTCGGCTGGATCCCCGCGAACCCGATGAAATTGGCGGGCACGGTATCGGGCACATCGAGCGGACCGACCGGACCATCGGCGACGAAGTCGAACCCAAATCGCGTCCACGTCGCGCCGTCGTCGCTGACCTCGACGATGGCCGCCTCGGTGTACGCGTTCGTGCTCTCGCCGCCCCAGTAAAGCAGGTTCTCGAAGATCGCGAAGTCGGGGCCTTCGCCGTCGACGATCTCGCGGCCCATCTTGAGCGTGATTGAACCGCCTTCACCGAGGCTGAGCAGTTCGTCCGGTCCTGCCTGCGGAGCGTAAGCGCCGAGACCGGCGGGCGGTCCGAGCACGTTTTCGGGAAAGTCGCTCCCGCCGAATCCCGCGAGTACGCCGTACTCGACATCGACGACCTGAATCGCGAAGTTGCGTCCCTCGCACGAGGCGGGGAGACCCCCGCCGTCGCCGGGGATCACCTCGATCGTCACGTCGAACCCGCCGCTGTTGTCGTCGTACGAGTCGTCGTTGACGACGAGTTCGAGTCGCCCCGGCAGGGTCGCAACATCGTCGAACGACGCGCCCACAAAAAACGGCGTGCCCTCCGCGACGCGCCCCACCAGCGCTCCGCGAGCGGCCTCGGGCATCGGGCAGCTCAGGCCGCACTCGCCGTCGCCATCCGGGCCGGCCGATTCGCCGCCGCCGAGCAGGGCTTCGCCCGAAGCGGTCACGATCAATTCGTCTCCTGCGACGACATCGACGCCCGTATCGGTCCAACCGGCACTCGCCGCGTCGACGGACGGGCTGTCATCGTCATCGTCGCCGCCCGCCAGGCCCGCGTCGTCATCGCCGTCATCATCGTCACCGCCGCTCGCACTGCAAGCCGCGATCAAGGCGATCGACGCAATCAAAAACAGCGCGGGATCTCGACCGGTCACCCACTTCATGGTTGTTTCTCCGATGATGCGTCGTAGAGCGCACCGTGAATCCGCGCCGCGGCCGTGGCCATTCGAGGACCGGGGATCAGGAGTTCGTCGCCCACCAGTACGTGGACCCGCTTCGCGCGCACCGCGTCCACCGTCGGCAGCGAATCCCAAAGACGGACGCGGTCCGCGATCTGCTTCGGCGACAACTCGGCTTCGTTCACCAGTTCGAGGATCACCTGGGGATTTCGTTCAACAATGGCGTCTTTCGTGATCGGCGGATAGAGCGATCCGGGATCGTCGAAGACGTTCACGCCGCCGGCGGCGATGAGCAATTCGTCATGGAAGGACCCCTTCGCGGCGGCGTAGATGCCCTGCAGCGAGCCGGGATCGTGCCCGATGACGACGAGAGTCCGGACGGGTGCGGCGTTGTCTTCGCCGCTCTTCAGAGCTTCGAACTCGGAACGGATACCTTCAACCAACTCGCCCGCCTGCGCCTCGCGCCCCAGCAATCGGCCCAGTGCCTCGATCGACCCGAGCACGTCGGCGACGGTATCCGTCGAGAACGTCTTCGCGCGGATTCCGAGCGCCTCGTATTTCGCGACAAAATTATCCTGCTTGTCCTGCAACAGAACGATATCGGGACGCAGTGAGACGACCGTCTCGAACTTGGGGTTGTGCAAGCCGCCAATGCGCGTCCGCGTCCGGGCCTCGGCGGGATAGAAGCAATAATCGGTGACACCGACGACGCGGTCGCCGACGCCGAGCGCGAAGCACGTCTCGGTCAGGCTCGGCAGTTGCGAGACGATGCGCGCCGGAATCGCCGACGCGGACCGGGCCGCTTCTGGCGCGGGCGCGGCGCACGCCGTCGCGACGACGATCATGGCGATCCATGTTCGCGTCCACCGTTTCACCGGACGAACTCCAGCGTGTCGGGGCCGTCGCAGGTCTCGAACTTCGCGAGAATCTCGTGCGTGTCGGTGTCGATCACGAACAGCCGGTCGTGGTTGAAGTCGCTGGCGTACAGGTAGCCATTCCCATCCACGGCGAGACCGGAGACGAAGCTGAGTTCCGGCCCGTCGTCGCCCTCGCGCAAATCGATCTCGGGGAGGACATCGAAGGTCGCGGAATCGAAGACCAAAACGCGCGCGTCCATCGCGTTCGCGATGTAGACTCTGCCGTTCGAGGCGATGACGGATTCCCCCATCGGCGCGCCGCCGGTTTCGATGATCGCGATTGTCTCCAGCGTATCGGGATCGAGGCACTCGACCACGCCGTTGCCGACGAATCCGGATCCCACCTCGTAATCTCCCGCCGACATCGCGAAAAGGCACCCCGCGCTCGCGTCGTTTCGCAGCGTCGTCGTATCGCGTCCCGAGAGGACGATCTCATCGGTGACGGAGTGCGTCTGGGTGTCGATGGCGTGAATCGCGCCGGGCCCGCCGGGTGTGAACATCGCGCTGAGATTGGCCACGGCGACCAGCAATCGGTCGCCGTCGAGGATCAGCGCGCCCGGTCGCGGCCACGTCTCGGCGCTCGGGTCGTCGAGTTTCGACGCGTCGAGCAGCGGCAGCGAAATCGTCGCGAGCGTCGCGCCATCGTCGAGGCCGTGGAGCGTCACGTCGTTTGTCAGAAAGTTCGAAACGTACGCGCTCTCGTCGCCGGCGAAGGCGAAGTTCATCGGGTTATGCCCTTCGCCGAGCGAAACCTCGCCGGAGATCGAAAGATTATTCGCCTCATAGGTGACGAGCGAATTTGAGAGCGAGCACAGCGCGAGGAGTCGCCCGTCGCGCCACGTCATCTGGTTGATGCCCGCGCAGGTCTCCTGAACGTCGTTCGCGATGGACCACTCGCCGGGGCCGCTCACGGTGAGCACGCTCAGGGTTTCGGAGAGCCCGCCGCCGATGACGAGGTGATAGGGATACTCCCACGGCTGCGTAACGTCGTGCGGATCGTTCGAGGGATCGGCGCCGAGATCGGCGCCGTCCTCATGCTGTTCCTCGAGATCGTCGCAGCCCGCGAGGACGAGCGCGGCGGCGAACGCGAGCAGGATGATCGTTCGCATCACTCGGCCCACACGCTGACGCCCGAAGCATTGGCGGCATCGACCGAGGACTCGACATCGAGGCTGTCCGGGTCGATCACGTGGATCTTCGCGTTGGTCCAGTCGGATGCCAGAACGCGATCGCTCGCGGGATCGTACGCGAGCGAAGCGACCCAGAAGGCACCGGAGATCGAGACGGCGGTGCCGACATCGAGCGTATCCGTGTCGAAGGTCATGACCTGACCCGAGAAACCATCGGCGACGAAGGCGGTGCCATTTGCCGCGATGACGAGTTCCCCCGGCGCGGAGCCGATGGCCACGCTGTCGACAACGGACTCGTCGGAAACGTCGATCACGTCGATCACGCCGAGTTCGTCGTCGAAGTTGCCGGTGCACACGACGTAGACCGTGTCGGCGTCGGGCCCCGCGGCGATGACCGTGGGGTTCACGCGGGTTGTCTCGATCGTGCTGACCGTGTCATCGGTCAAATCGACGACGGCGACGATACCGGGATCGGCGTAGCTGAAGGTTCCCGCGTCGTAGCCGCTGCACGCGACGAACGCGCGCTCTCCCACCGCCCGCACGCCCGTCGGCACGCAGTCCTCCGGCATGTCGATCGCACGCGCGTCGTCGGTTGCGAGGTCGGCGACCACCAGATCGTTCGAAAAATTCCCGGTGACGTACGCGGTCGTGCCCGCGACATCGACGTTCCATGGATTGTCGATGTCATCGACCAGCACGTTCTGGATCTCCTTCGTCGCGAGATCGACGACGACGAGTCCCTCGGTGCCCACGGTACCGGGCACGCCGTCCCCCGATTCGACAAGAAACGCGACGCCTTCGCGGATTTCGAGATCCGATCCGATGGTCAGGATCGCGTCCTTTTCCTCGGCGAGGTAATCGGCGATCGAGGTGCCGTCCACGGGGTCGTATGCGCTCAGCGTTCCGGCGATGCCGTCGAAGGAGAACACGTACGCGCCGACGTTCACGCTTGCATTCGCGGAGAAGCCGCCGAGCGAAACGGTGACCGTCGCGTCGCCGCGGGCGAGGGCGCTGGTCACGCCGTCTTCGTCTGTCTCAACGACCGTGTCGTCGGAAACCGTGAAGACGAAGTCCTCGTCGGTCGTGCGCGATTCGTCGCTCCACACGGCTGTTGCGGTCAGCGTGCGCGCGACGCCGACGGGCAGATGCAGCTCGGACGGGCTGAGCTCGACGCCGGCCAGGGTGACGTCCGTGTCGTCGTCCGCATCGTCATCCGCCGTGTCGTCGTCCGCCGCGTCATCGTCGGCGGCATCGTCGTCGGAATCGTCATCGACGATCAGGGGGAGGTCGGGATTGCCGGGGTTGTCGTCGTCATCGCTGCCGCATCCGGCTGAGGCGAGCATCAACGCCATGGCGAGCACCAGGGTCAACAGAAAACCGAACACCTGCCAGAAACCGCGCGCGCCGATCATGAGAACCTCCTATGGTCGATCGTGTTGCGCCGGCTCTCGGAGAAGAAGGGAGGGTTGACGCGGAGCCCCCAAACGCAAGCGCCTCTTTCCGGGTGGAAAGAGGCGTGGGCTTGCTCCGTAGCAAATCCACTCTTTCTGCCGAAGAGCGAACGATTTGCACCGGGCGGGTCGGTATCCTGACTTCAGACGGGGAAATGACCGTCTGTCACAGTAGCGGGACTGCGCCGGACTTTCACCGGACTTCCCCAACACCGCCGGTCTCAAATTGTGCTCGGTGAGTAGCATGGCCCACTCGGCGAAGTCAAGAAAAAAGCTGGACTTCGTAATGGGGGGGGGCGCAGCGGGGCTTTCCTCCCACGCCGAGCCGCGTCGGGCGACGCGCTCGAAACCGCCCAAGGGGCGATCCGCCTTGCACGCCGGGGACCTTTATGTTAACGCTGTGCCGCTTTTGACACTGGATCGACGTTTGGTCGATCGTGGGTACCCGGAGGTTGTTGTCATGGTCGGGCGTCGCGGATGGTTGTGGGTTGCGTTGCTGGTGGTGGCGATGACGATGTTCGGCGCCTGTAAGGAATATAAAAAGGGCGTGGCCGACGAAACGGACACGGGCGACCTGACGCCGCTCATCAACGAGAATCGCTCCACCACCGACGCGGCCGACGACGACGCTGCGGATGACGATACGGACGACGATGCCGCCGACGATGATGCCGCGGACGATGACGCCGCCGATGACGATTCGACGGACGACGATGCCGCCGATGACGACACCACCGACGACTGGCAGCAGGATGACGGCGGCCCGGTGCTCTCCGGCGGCGGGTGGGATCCTACGGAAATTTCCACCACCGATGCCGTCAGCACACTGGCGTTCAATGTCTGCGACGAGGACAACAATCTGGCCGGAGGACAGCTCTTCATGCTGAATGCCGGAACCACGGACAACTTCCTCGCCGACGACCTCTTCTGGGACGACATCTCGGGCTTGGGCGACGTGAGCGATTGCGGAGCACCGGCGGAGGTTACGATTCAGGTGAACTTCGCGGGGGCTTCCGTCGGCGAATATTGCGCGGACATTCGCGCTACCGACGGCGACGGCCTTCGCAGCAATGTGATCGAGGATGTCTGCGTCACGGTCGTACCCTGACCGGCTGACGACGCGAAAACGCCCCCGTTGCCGAGAGGTTCCGGGGGCGTTTTTATGTCCGCGGTCTGCGATCAGCCGTTCGCGTAGCCCGCGGAAAGGTACGCCGGGCGCATGAGTTCGGCGAAGGCGCTCGTCAGCGACACCTGATTCACCAGCGTGTCCGCCACCCATCGACGCATGCGCGAACTCGCGAGGTGCCGCGCGATCAATCGCGGGCGCGAATAGAACTTTCGATAAGCCCGCCGCAACATGGCGTTCAGGAACTCCTCGCTATACTGCGCGTTGGCTGGGCGGGGCGGCACCGCCGGCACGTCCTTCATGAGCGTGTAGTCGCGCCAATAATCCCACGTATATCCGTTGAAAAGGGCGCTCTCGTAGTCGGTCGTGGCCGGATTGAGCTGCGTGATCGTGAACGACGCAAAATCGAGCGGGAGATCGCAGGCAAACTGGAGCGTCGCCTCCATCTCCTCGACGGTTTCGCCTTCGTAGCCGAGCATGAAATAGCCGCGCGTGATGAGCCCCTCGGACGCGCAGATCTCGATGCCGCGCCGCATCTCGTCGACGGTCACGCTCTTGTTCATCTTTTTCAGGATGCGATCGGTCCCCGCCTCGATACCCACGTTCACGCCCGTGCACCCCGCGGCTTTGAGCGCCCGCGCGACGGGCCGCGTGATCGTGTCGGCACGGGCGCGGATGTTGAACCCCACCGGCGCGCCGAGGCCGATGATGGCCTCGCACAGGTCGATCACCCGCTGCGTTCCGATGGTGAAGGTCTCGTCGAAAAACAGGATCTCGCGCGTCTTGAACTCGCGCAGGTGCCACGCGATCTCGTCGGCGACGTGCTTTACGGGGCGCTGGCGGAACTTGCCTCCGGCGTATTGCTGCGAGCAGAAGTTGCACTTGAAGGGGCAGCCGCGGCTGGTCACGAGCGTCGTGAAGGGCGACGGAATCGTGAGCGCCTTGTATCGATCGACGGGTAGCAGGTCGATCGCCGCGAAGGGCAGGTCGCCGAGACGTTTGATCGGCGGGGAAGGCGGGTTCTTTTTCACCACGCCCTCGTGCCGATAGACCAGCCCCGACAGGGCGGTCGGATCTTCGCGACGGTCGATCGCACGCACCAGATCGGTGAACGCGTATTCGCCTTCGCCGACGATGCCGTAATCGACCTCGGGAAACGTCAGCACCTCCTCGGGGTACACGTCCATCTGCGGCCCGCCGACGACCACGACCGCGCGCGGGGCGATGCGCTTGAGGGCCTGAATGGCGCGATAGGTCGAGCGCCAGTTGAGCGTTCCCGACGAAAACCCCGCAACGCCATCGAAGTTGACGCCGACGCGTTGCGCGAGCTCGTCGGGCGTCGTGTTTTCCACCGTGCCGTCCACGAGGCGAATGGGAAACCCCGCGTCGCGAACGACGGCGGCGATGTGCGCGATGCCGAGCGGTGGGAACGCCCCGAAAATGTTCGTTTCGAGGGTGCGGTGTTCGCCTTCGTAGCGCTCGTTCGCGCGAATCAGAACGACGGGTGTCGGATTCATCCGAGAACTTTAGCAGATTCGCGCGCCCCAAGTCCCCCGGCGAAATTACGAAATTTCGTTTCCGTGGTGCGGTAGGGGGGGCGATGACGCGCGAACGGCGGCGGCTATTCGAGGTTGTAGTGCTTTTCGAGCGACGCGATGTAGTCGAAGAAGATCTGCTCGTCGCCGGGGAAGAAGTCCGTGAATTGGACGTTGAAGCCCGCGCGGGTGCCCATCGCGACGGCCTCCTCGACGCTGATCCGGCCGATCACCTTGGCCCGGGCGCGGATGATCTCCATGATGTCGATGTTTAGAATGTGCAGATCGACTTCGTCCCGATCCTGGGGAATCTTCGAGGCCGAGATGAACATGCCGTGGCGGCTGAGATTGGCCGTCAGGAACTCGCCGTCCTCGTGCGCGCCGTCGACCGACACGCGAAAGGATTTCGAGAAGCGCGGCTCGCGACGCTTGCCGAGGATGTCGCGCTCCAGATCGCCGAGTCGAACGCGATCCTCGAGCGGCAGGTCGACGAACTCGATCCCCATCTCGAAGACGCCTTCACGGCGGGGCCCGGCCGGGAGATAATCGCTCCAACGCACCCGACCGCGCAGATTCCACAGATCGCCGGATTCCTCGGGATTTTTGAGTTGGATCTGCACCACCGCGCCGGGACGAAAGACGTTGTGGGCGCAAACGACGAGGCCGTTGGAGGAGATGTTTTTGACCGCGCCGATGTGCCGGAACTTGCGCGCCCCGAACAGCACGGAGAGATGGCTGGGGGCGGCCGAAGCGTCTTCGGTGGGGCTGGCGGCGAACATGGGATTTCCATCCGCGGGCATGAGCGAAAAAACCGAAAAAGAGCCTCACCCTTATGCCGAAATCCGTAGCGCGATTCAAGGGCGTTTTTCACATGGCTCGCAATTTCACCGTCGGTTTTTTTGGGCGTCGAAAATTCGGAAAAATGCTTTAATATCGGGCTCTTATGTCACTATTTTTCGCCGAACGGGAACGAGGCGACGCCGCGAAACGTATTACATGGTGCGATAACCGGAAACCCGCCTAGAATTAGTTCTAGGGGTTTCTAGAAATAGTTGGAGGACACGCATGTCGTATTACCGTCACGAGCACCTCGAAGGCTTCGCGCGGATCGCCAAGGGCCAGCCCGACCTGGGGCGAAAGTTCTTCGACTACTACGGCGCGGTCTTCGCCGATGGCGCGCTCAGCGCCCGCGAAAAGGCGCTGATCGCGCTCGCCGTCGCGCACGCCGTGCAGTGCCCGTATTGCATCGATGCGTATACCACCGAGAGTCTGCAAAAGGGCGCCGATCTGGAGCAGATGACCGAGGCGTTGCACGTTGCGGTCGCCATTCGCGGCGGGGCGTCGCTCGTCCACGGCATGCAGATGCTGGAGCAGGTCGAAAAGTCCTCGATGTAGGCGGTCGGCCTCTCGCGCACGCGGGTCTGGCCGCGGCGTGCGAAGTTGCGCTATTGATGCGTGATCCCAAGGAGCGTGGGTGATGCCGAGCGAAACCGCGCAGGCTGCGAAGCGCAATGAGGACACGGCGCATTTCGAGCGCGCGGACGATTCCGCGCGCAGGTTGCTGAGTCTTGTGCGCCGGGAGTCGCCGCTCGCGTCGCCCGCCGTACAACTTCGAGCGCTCGCCGGCGTGAGCGCCGTGGACGCCGACGGGCGCGACGCGGACTTCGAACAATCGCTGGCGGTGATTGGTCAATCGCCGCTGACGCCCGCGCCGCTCGAAGTCTTCCAGATCAATGTCGGACGCCTGTGCAACATGACGTGCCGCCATTGTCACGTCGATGCCGGGCCGGATCGCACGAGCGAGGTGATGGATCGCGAGACGATCGACGCCTGCCTTGCGGCGCTCGACCGCACCGAATGCCACACGGTCGATATTACCGGAGGCGCGCCGGAGCTGAATCCGCATTTCCGCCATCTTGTTGGTGAGTGCGTCCGGCGCGGCAAGCACGTGATCGACCGATGCAATCTCACGATCCTGCTCCAACCTGGTTACCGGGACTTGCCCGAGTGGCTCGCCGAGCGCGGCGTCGAGGTCGTGTGTTCGCTTCCGCACGTGCGTCGATCGGGAACCGACTCGCAGCGCGGCACGGGGACCTTCGAGCGATCGATCGAGGCGCTGCGCCTTTTGAACGAAGCGGGTTACGGCCACGGCGATCCGCGTCGCGTGCTGACGCTCATGGCCAATCCCATCGGGGCGTTTCTCGCGCCGCCGCAGGCGTCGATGGAACGCGAGTGGAAGACCGAACTCGCAAGAAACTACGATGTGCGTTTTGACCGCCTCATCGCTCTCAACAACATGCCGATCTCGCGTTTTCTGGAATGGCTCATCGAATCCGAAAACCTGAACAGCTACATGAAGCGGTTGGTGTCGGCGTTCAATCCGGCGACGATCGACGGACTGATGTGTCGCAACACCATCTCGGTTTCGTGGGACGGCCGCGTCTTCGACTGCGACTTCAACCAGATGCTCGACCTCGAGTCGGCCGCGCCGGGGCGGTTCGCGCACATCCGCGACTTCGATCCCGTCGCCTTTGCCTTCCGGCGAATCGTTACGGCGCGGCACTGCTACGGTTGCACCGCCGGGTGCGGAAGCTCGTGCGGGGGCGCGACCGCGTGATCAGCCGCGCGACGCATCTGGCGCTGGCCCTCGTGTTTTTCGCCACGGGCTTCGTTGCGCCGATCCCCGCCCGGGGCGACGAGGGCACGGTCGGTTGGACCGCGCGCCCCGTCGGGGAGTTCGCCGCGCGTTGGCGCGGAAACTGGACTCCTTGGTACGAGAGCTGGCACGAGCGACACCATCGGCAGGGCGAAAGTCATTTCGAATTCGATCGGGCGATCATCGGCGTGGCGGCGGAAGACGGCGAGCGAATCGACTCGCGTATCGCGTTCGTCGCCGAGTCCGAGACCGCGACCGAGTTCACGGGCGAACGTCTGCCTTGGGGCGAGCGGGACGAGGAGAGGACGGTCGTGCGGCCCATTGCGGCGTGGGCGGGCGTGACGTGGTACCCCGCGATTCGAACCGAGGCCGGGGTCGTGCCGACGGGGTGGATTGCCTTCGCGAACGAAACCTATCGACGTCGATTCGTCGAAAAGACGGGCTATGAACTTTGGCTCTACCGCCGCGCGCCGCTGCGTAAGGGCTTCGTCGCCACGGAGGACCGGGCCGAGATTCGCCCGGTGAGCGTTCCCGAAGGCCGCCCCGTGGAGTCGGATGTCGGGATCGCGGTGGGCGGGGAATCGCCATTCGGCTACCTCGGCTACCGCGCGGGCATCTATGCGGGCGAGGGGTTACGCGAATATGAACGGGGGCTGGGTTCGGCCGCGGATTTGCGCGTGACGCTCGCGCCGTTTGCGCGGATCGACAAACTCGCCGGGCTCACCTTGAGCGGTTACGCATGGGGCGAAGAGATCGACGCCGAAGCGGGCGAAACCCTCGCGCGCCTTTCGGCCATGGCGCACTACCGGGGCGTGCGCGCCGACGGCCGGCGCATCGACGTCGCCTTCGAGGCGCACAATCAGTTTTATGAACCGCATGACGACGCGGTCGGCGAGAAAATCCACGCCTCGCTGTTTTCGATGTGGTGCGACATCGACGTCGCGCGACGCACCGCGTTCATCGGGCGCTACGACCACTTCGACCCCGATCGCCGGAACGGACTTTCGGGGAGCGGATATCGCGACGAACGTTCGATGTTCCTGCTCGGCGCGGCCTATGACTTGAGCGATGCGCTTTCGATCGCGTTCGACATGCGTTTCGTGAGTCACCGGGCCGAGATCTTCACAGCGGATGGCGAGACGCGAATTCCCAAGCCCGAGGCGCTGCCCTACGCGCAAATCGGAATGGCGTTTTAGTCGCGGGGCCTTAGCAGCCGCAAGAACCGGCGTCGTCGCCCTCGGAAGATTCGCCCGCGTCGCTCGCGTCATCCGCGCTTGGCGTCGCGTCGTCATCGGCGTCGTCATCGCCGATCGCGTCGTCGTCATCAGCCGCGCTGTCATCGTCCGCAGCGTCGTCATCCGTCGCGTCGTCATCCGTCACGTCATCGTCGGTCACGTCGTCGTCGGTGTCGTCATCCGGCGCGTCGTCGTCCGTGTCGTCGTCGCCCTCGACAAACAACTCCTCGAAATCGTACCAGACGTGATTGCTGGCCGGGTCGTTGTCGAAGTCGGACCACAGCGACAACCCGACGCGAAGCTGCTCGGGCAGGAAGATCATCGAGTAGAACGTGACGTTGATCTGCGGAACGCCGGCGTTTCGGTCGAGGAAGTCCCACAAGTTCGCCACGCTTGCCGCGTGCCCATACGTCTCATTGATGAGCTTTTCGTCGAAGACGTAGCGGATCTGGTGGAAGGTCTGCCGGACGGGCAGCAGCTTGTCCTCCCAGTTGAGCGACAACTGCATGTCGGGCGCGAGGTTCGGGTCGTCCGCGGGAAACCGCGACGCGCGTATGAGGTTGTTGATCTCCAAAACGGCCGAGGGCGGATTCGTTCGATTCGCGGGTCCAAAAGCCTGGAGGATCGCGGGAGCGTATTGGCGGACGCCTTCGAAATGCTCGTGGATGTCGAAGATATCGTTCTTGCCGTCGTCGTTTCCGTCGGCCGCCGCGAGCGCTTTTCGCGTTTCGTGAATGCCGAGCACGATGCCCGGATCGAGGTTCATATTCGCGCGGTCGATGACGATCGAACCCCGGTTGACGAAGAGCCCGACGCCCGACTCGTTGAGCCCTGCCATCACGCCGAGAAAGCCCGGGAAGACCACGGAGACATACCGCTGACGGTCGGGATCGGACGGCTCGTACGCGACGACGAGGCCGTGCGTCCCCGCGAAATGCAGCGTCGTTTCGTCACCCACGAGCACGAAATCGCTATTATGTGCGACGGCCATCTGCCCGCCGATTGCCGGATCGTCCGCCGTGGCGTCGCCCCACGCGGCCCAGGTGGCGCATTGCAGCCCGGCGAGTTCGCGAAGCGCGGTGAAGGCGACGATGTCCCCCGCGTTCAGGTCGCGACCGAGCGACGGGACGTACGTGTCGGCCCCGGCGTCGATCAAGCCGTCGAACATCCCCTGCGCCTCGTCCAAAAGTTCGGGATCGAGGTCGAAGGTGTCGAAGATGAACGCGCGCTCGTCGTTGAACTTCTGTGTCGTGTACATGGGCCCGGGCAGGCCGTATACGCCCATGATGTCGACAATCTCCTGCCCGAGCAGGAAGCCGTGCGCGTATCCCATCTCGTAGTCGGTGCCCCAGACGTGCAGGACGCGCTGACCCTTGTCCGTCGAACGCAGCGATCCGTTCACGGCCGGAGACTCGGCCGGGAGCGCGGCGATCAGCAGCAAGGCGAGAACGGCGACGCGAAGCTTCAAACCGAGCCTTCCATATCAAGAGCGTGCACAGTTTAACAAGATCCAGCGCGCAGGACCATGAAGCACGTCAGGATTCGGTGATATACATCCAGTTTACGCACATCTCGTCGTGCGTTCCCTCGCCGTAGACGGTGGTGTCCGTTTCGCCCGACGTGTCGTATCCGCAGGTCAGGCGAAGCGTATCCCCGCCGCGCATCTCGATTGGCTCCGAGTACATGGCGAAGGCGTGCCAGTGGAAATCCCAACGAGGAACGTCCACCAAGCAGCTCGAATCGCCGCCGCGAATCAGCTCGAGGTGCTGCGTCGCCCCGAGCAGGTGCATGTGGGGGACGACGCCCCACAGCTTCACATCCGGCACCTCCCCGGGGATCGTGTACTCGTAGGTCTGCTCGATCAGGTCCTCGCCGGGCGGCAGATTGAGGTCGAAGTTCGAAAGCGTGTAGATCACGCCCTCCCGCTCCACCGATTCCTCGAGCGTGAGATCCATGCGGGTGCGGTCGGGTAGGGCGCCGTTTTCGAGGTTGTAGTGCACCTGCAGGATCACGCCGAGGTCGGCTACGATCCGCAGCCCCGAGTTGTCGGGCAGCGTCTGCGCACCCATCCCGGGGAACCACAGGCCCATGAAGTGCGCGTCGCCCACGCCCGGCCCGCCAAAACAGCGGTAGCCCGGCCCGGGCTCGGCCACGTCGTTTGCGATCCCCATCGCGAGTTCGTCGTAGGTCAGGATGCGGTAAAGCGCGACGTGATGCACCACGCGCGGCTCGCCGGGGACGATTTGATAAGCGGTCGCGAATCGGTCAGCGGGAAGGTCTGGACGCAAAACGAAACACCGATACTCGTCGTCGGCGTGTTCACCTTCGCCCTGCGGCAAGTAGTCCGCGCCGATGTCGAGGGAGAGGTCCACTCGGTCCAGCGTCGGCGGTGTCGCCGGTTCGCCGGGGTCCGACCACTCTCCCTCCCAGGAACCCGCATCCACCCACGCGCCGATGGTTTCGATTTCGTCGTCCGCGAGCCACAGAGCGTTGGAATACGTGTTGCACTCGCCGGAATTGTCGAGATTCCACGGCGGCATTTCGCGATCCGCGGTCGCCGATTTGATCGACGCGGCGTGCGGCAGCACCTCGTCATACGTGCCGAGCGGCATCGGGGCGATTCCGCCATCCACGTGGCAGGAGAGGCAGTTTTTCGTCAGGATCGGTGCGACGTCTTGCCAATAGGTCGGCGCACCGAGGGGCGGGCCGGTGGTGTCGTCGTCCGCCTGGCCATCGTCATCGTCCGGTTCGCTCGAAGCGTCGGAGTCGTCATCGTCCCCCGATTCGCACGAGCCTCCGGCAACCGCACAGACAAACGTCGTGGCAAGGATCAGAATGGCATATCGATCCGGGGCGCTTCGCACGTCGGTTCCTCAACGCATGAACATCGAATGAGCCCTGTTTAGGGCAGGCGACGCGGTGGGTCAATCGAAGCGGCGGCGTCGAGCCGACCGTGCTTGCCAGTGAGCGGGCGAATGGCTTAGATTTCCCCACTTACGGATTGGGACCGATGGACGAATCGACGCCGCTCGCCCGAAGCGCCGACCGCGCCGCCGGCGGCGTGTTCGTGACCTTCGAGGGAACGGAAGGAACGGGAAAAACGACGCAGATCCGGCGCGCCGCCGAGTGGTGGCGGTCGCGCGGTCGCGACGTGACGTTGACTCGGGAGCCGGGCGGCTGCCCGATCGCAGACGAGATTCGCGCGATCCTGCTGGCGTCGAAGAACGCGGGGCTCGCGCCCGACGCGGAGCTGTACTTGATCTGGGCGGCGCGGGCGCAGCACGTGGCCGAGGTCGTCGGGCCCGCGCTCGCGGCCGGGCGCGTTGTGCTGTGTGATCGGTTCGGCGACGCGACCGAGGCATATCAAGGCTTCGCGCGCGACTTGGGAACGGAACGGGTGCGTCACGGCAACCGCGAGGCCGCCGGCGGGATCGTGCCCGATTTGACGCTGCTGTTCGACATAGACGCCGACGCGGCGGTGGCGCGTGCGCGAAGCCGCGCGGCCGGAATCGCCGATCGGGCGAAGCGCGAGGATCGGTTCGAGCGGGAGGCGCTGGAGTTCCACCGCCGCGTGCGGGAGGGGTATCTGGCGATCGCGAAACGGGAGCCGGAACGCGTGCGTGTGATCGATGCCACGGGCGACGAGGAGACGGTGGGCAAACGGATGATCGAGGTGTTGCGGAGCGTGTTTGGAGCGAGGCGATGAGCATCGAATCCGTTGCGTCGCTCGGCGACGTGCTGGGGCACGACCGCGCGCTCGATCAACTCCGCCGGGCCGTTTCGTCGGGCCGCGTTGCGCACGCGTACCTGTTTCTCGGACCGGAGGGCGTCGGCAAGACGATGGCGGCCCTTGCCTTTGCCGCGGAATTGCTCGCCACGAACCGCGACGCCGAAAAGGTTCGGCGCAAGATCGTCGATGGCAACCACCCCGACCTGCAGGTGCTGGAACCCGAGGGCCGCTTCATCAAGAAGGCCGCGATTGACGCGCTGGTGCAAAAGCTCTCTTACGCGCCTTACGAGGCCGAATGGAAGGTGAATCTGATCCTGCAGGCCGAGACGATGAACCCGGCCGCGGCGAACGCGCTACTGAAAACGCTCGAGGAACCTGGTCGCAACATCGTTTTTCTGCTCGTCACGAGCGCGCCGCAGCAGCTTCTGCCCACGGTGCTCTCGCGTTGCCAAAAGGTCGTTTTCGGCCCGCTCGACGCCGACCTGATCGAGCGCGTGCTCGTTGAACGTGGGCGTGAACCGGACGATGCGCGGATCATCGCCCGTGTTTGCGACGGCAGCCTCGGTCGCGCGCTCGGCATGGAGCCGGGGCCGCTGCGCGAGGAGCGCCACGAACTGGGCGAGCGCTTCTACCGACTCGCGTCGGGCGGTGACGGCGACGTCGCGCGTTTCGCGGAGTCGGTCACGCAGTGGCCGTCGGGACCCGAGGACGCGCTGGAATTGGTGAAGGTGTTTTTGGCCGATGCCGTGCGGACGAGCACCCTCGCCGACACGCGCCGCGTCGTGCATCCCGATCTGGAGACCGAGGCGCGCGCGTTCGCATCCCGATACGACGCCCGTGCGCTCGGCTCGAAAATCCGCAGCGTGACTTACGCGCAACGGCTGCTTCAACGAAACGCGAATGCGCCGCTCGCCGTGCAGGCGCTGATGGTCGACATTCTTACGCCGAGGGCGACGGACTTCGCCCGAACGATTCCACGATGACGCAAATCCTGACCGTGAAGTTTCCGGGCAGCAACCGCCCGGTGGAGTACGACAGCGCCGACCACGCGCCCAAACCGGGCGACTGGTTGGTCGTCGAAGCCGAGAAGGGCCCCGCGCTCGCACGGGTTCACGACGAGTCGAAACCCTTTGAGGGCCCGCCGCGAAAGTTCCCGCGCGTGCTGCGCCGGGCGACGGACGGCGATCTGGTCGCGAACGAGAAGGTTCGCGATCAGGAAAAGCTCGCGTTCTTCCACGCCAAACAGGCGATCACCCGACGCAACCTGCCGATGAAGCTGATTTCCGTGGAGAGCGTCTTCGACGGAAGCAAGACGGTCTTTTATTTCACGAGCGAGGAGCGCGTCGATTTCCGAGACCTCGTACGCGAACTCGCCCAGCGCTTCCGCACCCGCATCGAAATGATGCAGATCGGCGTGCGCGACGCGGCGCGCAAGCTCGGCGGCTACGACGTGTGCGGGCGCGAACTGTGCTGCTCGAAGTTCCTCACGGGATTCGAGCCGGTCACGATCAAGATGGCCAAGGACCAAAACCTCGCGATGAACCCGTCGAAGGTGTCGGGGGTTTGCGGGCGGCTCAAGTGCTGCCTGCGTTTCGAGCATGAGGTCTACACGAGTTTCAGTCGCGGTCTGCCCAAGGTCGGCAAGCGTTGCGAGACGTCCGACGGGCGCGCGGGGCGCGTGAATCGGCACGATCCCATCCAGGGCGTGGTGCTCGTGCGCCTCGAAGGAACCGACGAGATCCTGCCATTCCCGCCGGAGGAGATCCGCCGGATCACGCCGCGCAACGACGAGGCGAAGCGCGCCGGCGAGGCGCACCAGTGGACGCCCGTCGCGATGGAGCAGCCCGCCCCCGCCGCCGAGGAGGAGTTGGTGGAATCGGGTGACGACGACGTGGTCGGCGCCGACGAGGATCTGTCGAAGCTCGAGGATTGATCGGCCGCCGGCTCGACCCGACGCGATTCGGCGACCGGCAATTTCGACGTTCATCTCTTGTTTTTCCAATCGGTCCGACTAGAGTGAGTTTTCGCGGAGCGCTCTTCCGCGAAATAGCTTTGGGGTCGTTGTGCGTGTGGTGAAAGCGGTGCCTCAGGGGCAGCGCAAACCGGATGAGTTCGATGCCGGAACGCTCGACCTGCGTGTGGGCGAGACGGTGATCGTGGACGCGGAGCGAGGTCCGACGCTCGCCCGCGTGAGCGAAGTCGCCGCGGATGTGGACTCCGACGCCACGCTACCCAAGGTCATCAAATCGGCCGGCTCCGAGGATATCACCCGGGCTCGTCACAACGAGGAGCGCGCGCGCGAGGCCCTCGGCGTATGCCGCACGGCGGCGGCCCGGCGAAATCTCGCGATGAAACTCGTCGATGTCGAGGCGGCTTGCGACGGAAGCCGCATCACGTTCTTCTTCACCGCCGAGGCCCGCGTCGATTTTCGCGAGCTGGTGCGCGAACTCGCGGGCCGGTACCGAACGCGCATCGAGATGCTGCAGATCGGCGTGCGCGACGCGGCCAAGAAGCTCACGGGCGCGGGGGTATGCGGGCGCGAATTGTGCTGCGCCATGTTCCTCGGCAACTTCGCGACCGTCTCGATCAAGATGGCCAAGGACCAGTGCCTCGCCCTCAACGACGCCAAGGTCTCCGGCGTGTGCGGTCGTCTCAAGTGCTGCCTGCGCTACGAGCATGACTTTTATTGCTCGTTCTCCAAGGGGCTCCCCAAGGTCGGCAAGCGCTGCCACACGCCGCAGGGCATCGGCCGCGTCACACGCCACGATCCCATCGGGGGCAAGGTGCTCGTCGTGCTCGACGAAGGGCGCGAAACGCCATTCGAACCCGGCGAGGTGCGCCGATTCGACGCGCAAGGTGGCCAAGGGGCGCCGACTGTGGTAGACGAGGCGCCCGATGAAATCGACGGGGTTTCGGACGACGCGGCATCCGACGAGACGCCCGACCCGTCGCCGAACGACGTGAACTGACGTCACGATCCGAACATGACCGACAAACCGTCCGGCGAAAAAATGATCGCCGGGAACCGCAAGGCGTTTCACGACTATCACATCGTGGAGCAGTTCGAGGCCGGCCTTGCGCTCACCGGCACCGAGGTCAAGTCGCTGCGCGAAGGCCGCGCCAGCTTGCAGGAGGGGTACGTCGATATCCGGGGCGGCGAGGCGTGGCTCGTGGACGTTCACATTCCGCCTTACTCTCACGGCGGTTACACCAATCACGATCCGTTCCGCCAGCGCAAGCTGTTGCTGCACCGACGGGAGCTCGAAAAGCTCGACGCCAAGGTCCGCGAGCGCGGTTACACGGTGGTGCCGCTGAAGCTGTATTTTTCGAAGGGCCGCGCCAAGTTGATGATCGGCCTCGCCAAGGGCAAGACGTTTGGCGACAAGCGCGAGTCGATGCGCGAAGAGCAGGATCGCCGCGAGACCGACCGCGCGATCCGGGATCGTCGGCGAGGCTGATTTTCCGAAAAATTCCGTTTGGCGCGATCACTCCCCCGGCGTCGCCGTGAGAACCTTCGCCTCGACCCGCGTGATGCGCAACCCGCCACCGGAGCGCGCGATCGTGTACGTGGCGTCGGTGTCGGAGCGAATCACGCGTTCGCCGTCGCGTCCTTCTTCCGCGATGTTCTCGACGACGGTGGCGACGTCCGCCGCGACCGTGATGCGCGAGTCCTCGACGCGGTAGCGATAATCGGCCAGCCGCGTGCGCGTCGCGGCCGCCATCTTCAGGTATTCCGGTGCCGGGAGCGTGCGCTCCTGCTGGCCCGTATTCACGACAATCGCGGCATCCGGCGCGTAAAGGGCTTCCAGCGTCGCGGCGTCACCCGTCTGCCAGGCGAGTTCGAGACGCAGCAGGAACGCGCGCACCTCGTCCTCGGTCAGCGTGCCGCCGGGAGCCGAGGAATCCGTCTGAACGACGATGGGTTTATCGGGGCGCGGCGTGGGAGCGGGGCTCGGTTCGACGGGCTGCGTCACCGATTGGCAGGCACACGCGAGCAGGATGAACGCCAGCGTGAAGACGCGCATTCGGAATCGCTGATCCACGTTCAATTCCCCCCTGGGCTTGTCGCAATCACGCCGCGCAATATGGGACGACCGACCGAGCACCGCAAGACAAGACCGAATGGCGGCATTCGGCGGATTTCGGCGTGGATCGACGCTTGACACCCGCGCACGGTCCCCCAACAATTCGCACGCGATCGCGGCGGGCGGAACCGGCCGGGACATCGCAAAGATGGGGGTGTCATGACCGGCGAGAGCGCGGGCGTCATCAAAGGCAAACTCGACGCCGTTCACCCCGCCAAACTCCTGGCGGGTTTTCTGGTCGCCAAGAAGACGGGAATCCTGACGTTTTCGGACGGCGGCGCGCGCCTTGTCATCCACCTGTCGGACGGGTGCGTGGTGTGCGATCGCAACGCCGTGATTCGCGATCGGAATTTCGCGCAGTACCTCGTGACCCGCGGCCAAATCACGACCGACGAATTGACGAATTACACCAAGCGCGCCAAGGCCGAGGATCGCCGCCCCATCGATCTGATGATCGATCAAAAGGTGATCGAGCGGCCCGAGGTGGAGCGGCTCGCCGAGGAGTTTTACGGCAAGTCGGTGCCCGGCCTCTTCGCGTGGAAACGCGGCGAGTATCAGTTTCAGGATCGGGCGATTGAGCACGAGGGGCAGACGACGTCGCCCGAGCGGGCGGCGACCTTCATCGTCGAGGGCGTCGCGGAAAAATACGACCCGCTCGTCATCAAAGAGCGCCTCGCGAAGCGCATGGACACGCCGCTCAAGTTGATCGAGGGCAAGGCGTCCGAGACGCCGACCATCGCTGGACTGGTCGACCCCGATATCCTCGCAACCAAAATGCAGATGGGACCCGTGGTGACCGCGATTCGACGGGGCGACACACCAGCGCGCATCGTGGCCGACATGGAAGGCCGCCGCACGCACGCGCTCGCCTTCATCTACGCGCTTCTGACGTTGGGGTTTGTGAAATTCGCCGGCGAGGGGCGTAAGAAGCCGCTGCATGGCGCGGCCAAGCGCGCGGCGGACCCCTTCGAGCGATTGTTCGAAGAAGCCTCTCGCGGCGTGGATCGGATTCGCGCGCAGGTGGCGTCGGGCCAGATCGCGCCGAAATCGCCGGGGATCGAAGTCGAGATCGAAGAAGGCGAACTCACGACGGGGGCGCTGGAGGAGAAGCTCCAGAAACTGCTGGAGATCAAGCGGCTCAAGCGGCAGATTCTGGAAGGGAAGGGCGATGCGGATGCGGACGAATTGACGCTGCCGCCCGACGAGGAGGACGCGACAATTCCGCCGGCCGCGTCACCGGGGGATTTCGACTTCGATCTCGAAAACGGCGATGCGCCGCCGCCGCAAATTTCGGGTTTCACCGACTTCGCCGACGACGAAACCTCGTCGCTCGAAAGTATCGACGCACCCGACGGCGGGCCGGGATACAACTTCGATCCGAATCCCGCGGAGGAACTGGTCGAAGGATTCGGCGATCTCGATCTCGAAACCGCCAACGTCCGTTTCGGTTCCGACGACAGCGTCGAAACGATTCTGGCGGCGCTCAAGAACTTCTGTGACGAGAATCGGTGGAAAGAAGCCGAGGCCGCTTTCGCCGAACTCACATATCGCGGTTACGAGGGAGCGGACGCGCTCGCCTACGCCGGGTGGGCGCGGTATCACGCGGTGGGTGAAGATCCCTTTGCGGCGGGCGCGAGCCTTTTGCAAAAGGCCATTCAGTCGAACCCGAAGCTCGACCTGCCGTTCCTGCTGATGGGACGCATCTACCTCGAAGAAAACGACAACGGCATGGCGGAACTCTACTTCGTGCGCGCGATCGAAGTGAATCCGGACTGCTTCGAGGCCAAGGACTACATCCGCAAGATCTACGGCGGTCGCTAGCCGGGTCGCCCACTCCGCGCCGCTTGCATCCATGATTTCCCGCGTCGAAGATGACGACGCGGAGTGCTCATGCCGGTAAACTGGTCCGAACGGGGTCTCGAGATCGACGGTGTCGTCGTGCCGATGCTGTCGGGCTCGATGCATTATTGGCGCGTCGCGCGCGCGCTGTGGGATGATTGCCTGCAAAAGGTCCGCGCGCTCGGCCTTCGCCTCGTTTGCACCTACGTCCCATGGTCGGTGCACGAGATCGAGGAAGGCCGCTTCGATTTTGGCGACATCGCGCCGGAAAAGGACCTGCGCGAATTCCTGCGTCTCGTGAAAAAAAACGATCTATTCGCCATCGTTCGGCCCGGGCCGCACATCAACGCCGAAATATCCGGGTTCGGATTCCCCGACCGCATCCTGAATAACGAGCGGATTCAGGCGCAGGGACCCGAGGGCGCGCCCGTGATTCTCCCTGTGCCGCCGATGGGATTTCCCGTCCCCAGCTACGCATCGGAAAAGTTCTGGAAGGAACTCGGACCGTGGTTCGACGTCGTCGCGGAACAAATTGCGCCGCACCTGCATCCGCGCGGCCCCGTCGTCATGGTCCAGTGCGATAACGAGTGCAGCTACTTTTTTCGCACGGGCGCGTTTGAGCAGGACTACAGCGACGGCGCGCGCACCTCGTGGAAAGCGTATCTCAAGCGCAAGTATCCCGATCCGCGCGAGCTTCAAAAGGTCCACCACACGACCGAGGCGGGTGCGGTTGGGCCCCCGACGCGCTTTCGCGCCTCGCGCGTCGAGGACCTTCGCCTCTATCTCGACTGGGCCGAGTTCAAGGAACGCATGCTCGGCGACGCGCTATCGCGCATTCGCACCGAGTGGGAATCGCGCGGCGTGCGCGAGGTGGTCTTTTCGCACAATGTGCCGCCGTCGTCGGGGCGCACGCCGTTCCATATCGAGCGCGACGAACGCGCGCTGGGCACTGTGGGCATGGACTTCTACCACCAACGCACCGAGCACGCGGTCGTGAAATCGCGCGTGATGTCGCTCGAAGGCCAGACGCGCCTCGCGTGGTCGCCGGAGTTCGGCGCGGGGTGCTATCAGGCGTGGGCGCCGATCGATCTGGATGACCATCGTTTCATCACGCCGTACGCCATGATGTGGGGGCTGCGTGGATTCAATTGGTACATGATCGTCGAGCGCGAGCGGTGGTACGGCTCGCCCATCACGCGGCGCGGCGGAATTCGAAAAGACCACTACGCGTTCTACGCGGACTTTGTCGCGCTCGTTCAGAAGCACCGCCTATTCGATTTCCGGCGGCAGACGACCGCGTCCGTCGTCGTACCCCGCATTTACGACCGCCTCAGCAGCGTGACCAACGTCTTCGCGCAGATCACACCGATGCCTTTCGAGTCGCGTCTCGGATGGGAGGGGCTGTGCCGCGAGGATCGATTCGGGATGACCTACGCCCCGCAGATCGAACACGAACGCATGAGCCGCGCATTCCTGAATGGGCTCGAGGCCGTCGGCGTCACCGTGCGCACGGCGGACGGAAGCGACGGCGAGATTGCCGGACCGTCGCGCGCGATCTTCTGCCCGGGTTTCGAATTCATGGATCGCGCGTTGCAGGACCGACTCGTCGAGTCCATGCGCCGGGGGTGCGCGGTCGTCATCGGCCCCGAGGCGCCGTCGCGAGACGAGCTGATGAATGAGTACGCCGCGTTCGAGGGTTTTCTCGGCCGGCCGATCGAAGTCCTCGACTGCTCCGTCCAAACGCTGGTCTTCGCCGCGGGCGCGGGAAAACTCGTGCTCGTCAACGGCCCGCTGGCGCCCGGCGATCCGGCCGCGATGGGTTGCGTCGCCGCGATTGCGCGCCACCTGGGACTGGCGCCCGAGTGGTCCGTGGACGCCCCCTGCGAACGCACCATCTGGCGGGACGGCGAGCGAACGCTCATTTACGTCGCGAACCCGACCGACGACCCGCGCGTCGCGACGATGCAAGCCACGACGCCCGCGCGCCTGAAAGATCTGCACACAGGCGAGGAGCTGTGCGGCGACGAGGCGATTCGCATTGCGATGCCGGCGTGGACGGTGCGCATCTTCCAACTCGCAGCGGGGGATTCGCCGTGCTGAGCCGCGACATCCTCGCCGTCGATCTCGATTCGCGCCACTGGAAGAACCTGATGCGCCTCGCCCCGGCGAGCGGCGCGGCGATCGCGCCGACGCTCTACGTCTTCATCGAAGACGGGCGATGCGTGAAGGCGATTCACAACAAGCGAGGGCCTGTGCCCGGCGTGGACTTCGACACGGACCGTGACGACGTGGAGGCGCTGCGCGTGGCACATGACGTCGCACGCGTCGCGCTCGTCCCCATCGAGGCCGTCGGCGAGTTCATGCACGCGTGGCAGAGCGATTTCGCGATGGAGCTCGACTGGGACGCGCAGATTCTCGGAATCGTTTCGGCGCTATTCGCTTCCGCGAAGTCGCGCATCACGTGGCATCCGCCGATCGGGCGCTGGCCCGCGCTGCCCAAACTGCCGGGCGCGGGAACGCTCGCGCGAATCTGGCCCGACGAAACGTGCGTCGGTGTTTTCGTGTTCGATGACCGTGTGCCATTCACGTCGCTCATCCTCGGCAAGTCGGGCGGAAAGATCGCGCTGATGACGACGCTCGACGCGTTTGGTTTGGCTGACGGCCCTCTCGACTGGAAGGCGCAGCACCGAATGGTCGCGGAGCTTTGCGCCAAATCGTTCACGCCGCTGCACGCCGCGCTCTGGATCGAGCGAGGCGCATGGATTGAGATGGTCGCCGGCCCGCGCCCCTTGTCGTACCTGCATCTGGCGACGCGGCGCGGACGCGCCCTCATCTGGCCGCGACCAAAACTCTGGGCTCTCGGATTGTGGGTGGCGCGCGTCTTTCGCCGCCTTTAGCGGTCACTCGACCGCGAAGGTGAAGACGTCGCGAATCCGCCCCATGTTTTCGGGAAACGGATCAACCGTGAACCACACGCCGTCGATTCGCTCGAATACGAGCCCCGCGTTGTCGGAAACCGATGCGAATCCCACGAGGCCGTTGTCGAAATCGACGAGCGACGCGCCGGTGATGTAGCCGTTCGCGGGAAGGTCGAAACCGTACGATCGACGATCCCACGTGCCGTCTTCGTAGTGCCAGTGTTCCATCTTGTCGAACTTCGACGTGAAACACACGGCGTCGTCCGCGCCCTGCGCGTTGATATTGGAAAGCGTCCAGTTTTCGCCGTCCTCGGGAAAATTTCCGGTTTTCTGCCACGTCAGGTTCGAGTAACGCATCGCGATGCCGCGCACGTTGAGCTCACCGCTGGGTTTGGCATATCCCACCGCGAAGGCGTTGCTGTTCGAAACCGCCGCGACGTCGAGAAATTCGACCTCGTTTTCGGTCAACGTGTAGGACGACGGCTGCCAGTCGTTGCCGTCCCAGTTCAGGATCACGCCCTTGCCGCTCACCACGTTTTGCCCAACGGTCCAGCCGAGCGTCTCGCTCGCCATGCCGATGGCGTTGAGCCGGAAGTTCGTCGAGACGTTGGGAAGCGTCATGCGCGAGACAATGCCGTTTTTGAAGTGCAAAACGAGCCCGATCGTGCCGAGCGGATTCACGGTCTGGCGACCGACCAGATAGGCATCGCCGGGGGCGAGCACGTCGACTCCGCGAAGTTCCCACTCGCCGAGCAGCGTGGGGATGTCAATCGGGATCGCGGTCCAAACGTCGTCCTGAATCTTGTACGCGACGCCCGTCATCGAGTTCGTGTTCCAGCCGACGGCCACGCCCCAGGTTTCGTCGGCGAAGTCCATGGCGTGCAGGGTCACGTTGCCGCTGTCGGGCACCAACACGGTTTCGATGACGCCGTCCTGCAGGCGGCCGGCAAACGGTTTGTCGCCCTCGCGCGATTCGCCGAGCACCCAGCCGTCCGCGTGTGCTTCGGGCTCCACGGTGTCGTCGTCCGCGTCGTCGTCAGCATCATCATCGGTGTCGTCATCGGCATCGTCGTCCGCGTCGTCGTCTGAATCGTCATCTGAATCGTCGTCGCCATCGTCGTCATCGTCGGTCGAATCGTCGTCGCCCGGCGGTACTGTGATATCGTCGTCATCGTCGTCGTCGCCGAGCAACGGGAAGTCTTCGTCCTCGGGCTCCGATTCCTCCTTCTGACAACCGAATGCGAATACGATGGCGACCAGTATTGAAAAGAGGGCGATTCGTTTCACGCGCGGCACCTCCTGAACATGGAATAATTTTCCCTTGCGCCACGGCGCATGTCAAACGCATTCGCCCAGATTGCCCGGCCCGCGCCGAGCGGAGCCCGCGGCTTTGTGGGCTCCCGAACTTGTGCTAGTTTCGCCCGTGCCTCGACCGACGAATTTTCCAGAAAGACGACGTGGATTGACGCGCCGATGCCCGAGATCCGAACGATCGTGACGCTGCCGACCTACAACGAGGCGGAAAACATTGCCGAACTCGTTTCGCGTTTGCGCGTGCTCGGCGCCGAGGTTCTGGTCGCCGACGACAACAGCCCCGACGGCACCTGGCGGATCGTCGAGGGGATGGCGACGACCGATTCGGGAGTGCATTTGCTGCGTCGAATGGAGCGCAAAGGGCGCGGATTTGCGGGCGCTGAGGCTTTTGCGAAGGCGCTCGCCATGACCCCCGCGCGCATCGTGGAGATGGACGCGGATCTGTCGCACCGACCCGAGGACGTGCCCGCGCTGCTCGCCGCGCTCGACGCCGGAGCGGATGTCGCGATCGGTTCGCGCTTCGTAGCGGGGGGGCGCGACGATCGTCCTTCCGCCGCGCGTCGCCTGCTCACCCGGATCACCACGGGCTTCGCGAGAGCCCTGCTTGGCACGAACGTGCGCGATTGCAACTCCGGATTTCGCGCGTTCACGGCGAGTGCGATGACCTTGATCGAGCCGGCGACGCTCACGTCCGCGGGGCCCAGCATCGTGCACGAGGTGCTGCTACGCGCGACGCGCCGGGGCTGCCGCATCGTCGAGGTTCCCATCCGCTTCGTCGACCGCGAGCGCGGTCAGAGCCAGCTCACGCTGGGGCGCTTGCTCGATGGCTTCGTGCGCATCTTTCGTTTTCGCCGTCTCGCCGCAAGCGGGCGGTTGTGGAGAAATCCGTGAGCCTGCCGGATGTCGATGTCATCATCGGGAGCCGCGACGGCAAGGATCTGCTGCTGCGCTGCCTTGAAAGCGTCTATTTGCAGCGCTACGAGGGGCACGTTCAAACGACGGTGGTCGACAACCACTCGCGCGATCAATCGAACTTCCTCATCAACTCCCGCTACCCGCAGATCCAGCACATCGTCAACGCGGCGGATACCGGCCAAGCCGCCGCGTACAACGTCGCTTTGTCCAAATCGTCCGCGCCGTTCGTGCTCTTTTTGGCGCAGGACGCCGAACTCGACCCCGACTTCATCTCGGCGCAGGTGGCCTTGCTCCAAAATACGCCAGGACTCGGCGGGGCGGCGGCGCGCGTGCTGCTCGGTCACGACGGCCCCGGCGGGCGACTGATCGACTCGACGGGCATTGCGTTACGCGGAGCGCACATCATTCCGCAAAACCACGCATCTACGGACGACGATCGCGTGGCGAAGGCGCGCGAGGTCTTCGGCCCGGCGGGCGCGGCGGCGTTCTGGGATCGGCGCTGTCTGGACGCGGTTCGCGCGGCGTCGGGTCAGTGGTTCGACGAGGATTTGATCGCCGGTCATCTCGATGCCGATCTCGCGTGGCGTGCGCGGTGGCTGGGCTATCGGTTCTGGTATAATCCCGCGGCCGTCGCGCTGCATCAGCGTGGGATCCTTTACGCCAAGGACCGCGAACGCGCGAAACGCATGGACGGCCTGCGCGCGCGAAACCGCGTGCTCGTCTATCGCAAAAACCTGCTCTTCGACGGATGGTCCAGATTTGGCGCGCAGGTGCGCGCGTCGGCGCGGCGAGAGATGTTCGACGTGGCGCGCAAGCGCGGTGTTTCGAATGGACTTGAAGCGTGGCTCGGTTCGGCGACGCTCGCGCTGAGAATGCGAAAGCGCGCCGCCGAATTCGAGACGCACGCCACGGCCACGCCGGAGCGGATCTTTCAGCTCATCTTTTCGCATCGCGCGCAAAGCGGGGAAGGGTGAACGATGAACGAGGTCGGCGAGTTCTATCGCGGTCGGGACATCCTCATCACGGGGGGCCTCGGCTTCATCGGGTCGTCGCTGGCCCACGCGCTGGTGGGGTTTGGCGCGCGCGTCACGCTGATCGACAGCCTGATTCCCGATTACGGTGGCAACCTCGCCAACATCGCGGGGCTCGAGGGCCGCGTGACGGTCAACATCGCCGACGTCCGCGATGCGTATTCGATGAACTGGCTCGTCAAAGGCCGCGACGTGATTTTCAACCTCGCCGGCACGCTCTCGCACACCGATTCGATGAAAGACCCATTTACGGACCTTCAGATCAACTGCGTGAGCCAGCTTTCCATCCTGGAAGCGTGTCGGAAGAACAATCCCGAGGTGAAGATCCTGTTCGCCGGAACGCGCGGGCAATACGGCCGCGCCGAGTATCTGCCGGTGGACGAAAAACACCCGATGAACCCGACCGACGTGAACGGCATCAACAACGTCGCGGGCGAGGCGTATCACATCCTCTATCACCAGGTGTACGGCATCCGCGCGTGCTCGTTGCGCCTCACCAACACTTTCGGCCCGCGCCACCAGATGCGCCACCACCGGCAGGGCATCATCAACTGGTTCGTGCGGCTGGTTCTGGAAGGCCGCGAGGTGACGGTCTTCGGCGACGGCACGCAGGTGCGCGACGCGAACTACATCGACGACGCGGTGGACGCGTTCCTGCTCGCGGGCGCGAGCGACGAGGTGCACGGGCAGGTCTACAACCTGGGCGGAACTCCCGCGTCGCTCGTCGAGATCGTCGAGACGCTGGTGGATCTTCGCGGCGGATCGTGGAAGCTCGTGCCGTTTCCGCCCGAGGCCAAGGTCATCGAGATCGGAGACTATATCGCAAAGACGGACAAGATTCGCGATGCGCTGGGCTGGACGGCGCGGTGGAACCTGCGCGACGGTCTCGCACGCACCCTCGAATACTACGACATGCGTCGCGAAGCGTACTTCTGACGCGAACGCGGCGCCGTGCGGCTCGGCTTGCGCGGGCATGTTGCGTCGGCCGCGGAGGAAAACCGGGTTCGCGGCGACGAACTGGCCGAACATGTCGAAGTGACGCGACAAGAACGCGATTTGGTTCGTGGATGACGCCGGGGAGGTCGAGTGCGGCCACCGACAGCTCGATGAGGAATTCGCCGTCGCGGGACCTTCGGTCGACATGGCGATCGAATTGGCCTTGACGCGACGCGGGTCGCGGCGATAATGCGCTCCCTTCTTAATGGTTTCCACCACCCCCGTGATCCAAGGAGAACCGGTCATGGCTCGGAACAAGATTACCGTTGTGGGCGCCGGAAACGTCGGCGCGTCGGCGATGGCGTGGGCGGCCGCGGCCGAGCTCGGCGATATCGTGCTCGTGGACATCGTCGAGGGTCTGCCGCAGGGCAAGGCGCTCGATCTCGCCGAGGGCGGACCGGTTTTCGGATTCGACTGCAAGATCGTCGGGTCGAACAGCTACGAGGAGACGGCGGGCTCCGACGTCGTGATCGTGACCGCGGGCATCGCGCGCAAGCCCGGCATGAGCCGCGACGACCTGCTGGAAACCAACAAGAAGATCGTGGGCGGGGTCTGCGAGCAGATCGCGAAGTACTCGCCGAACGCGGTGCTCATCATCGTGTCGAATCCGCTCGACGCCATGTGCCACGTGGCCTCGCACGTCACCGGCTTCCCGCGCGAGCGCGTGATCGGCATGGCGGGCGTGCTCGACTCGGCGCGGTTCCGCGCGTTCATCGCGATGGAACTGGGCGTGTCGGTCGAGGACGTCACGGCGTTCGTGCTCGGCGGCCACGGCGACACGATGGTGCCGCTGACGCGCTTCTCGTCGGTCGGCGGCATTCCCGTCGAGGCGCTGATTCCCAAGGACCGGCTCGAAGCCATCGTGACGCGCACACGTAACGCGGGGGCCGAGGTGGTGGCGCTCCTCAAGACGGGCAGCGCATTCTACTCGCCCGCCGCCAGCGCGGTGCAGATGGCCGAGGCGATCCTGAAAGACAAAAAGCGGGTGCTGCCCTGCGCCGCGTTGCTCAAGGGCGAATACGGCTATACGGACCTGTTCATCGGCGTACCGTGCCTGCTGGGCGCGGGCGGACTGGAGAAGGTCTTCGAGATCGAACTCACCACCGACGAGAAAAAGGCCCTCGATCACAGCGCCGACGCGGTCCGCGATCTGGTGGGGGCGCTCAAACTCTCGTAAGCGCGAGCAAAACGATCGATTTCCCAGACGAGGGGGCCTTCGCCGGCCCCTTCGCCGTTTGATCTCGCGAGTGTCGAAAAATTCCGCTTTTTGCCCCTTGCCGGTCACGGTTTTTGTGATAAAAGGACGCGGGCGCCGCGTCGCGCGGCCCCGCTTCGTGCCTGATCTTCCGTTTTTCTTCTTTGCTCCGATGCGTTTGCGCCCTTCGGCGACCTGCGCATGATTTGGAGGAGTCCATGAATCAACCGCTGCGAATCGACCGTCGAAAGAAACTCTTGGGGGCTTTGGGGGCCGCCACGGCCGTGCTGACCGTGTTGCTGCTTTCCGCGCCCGCCGCGTGGGCCGGCGAGGCGGATCTGGTCATCCCGGATCTGTCGTCCGTGACCTTTCTCGGAATGACCGGGCACAACCTGCTGCTGGGCGGCCTGGTGATCTGCGTTTTCGGAATCCTGTTCGGCCTGGTGCAGTCGGCGCAGATCAAGCGCCTGCCCGTGCACCGATCGATGCTCGAAATCTCGGAGCTGATCTACGAAACCTGCAAGACCTACCTGATCACGCAAGGCAAGTTCATCGCCATCCTGTGGGCCTTCATCGCGACGATCATGATCGTCTACTTCGGGCCTTTGCGGCACTACGCCTTCAAGCAGGTCGCGATCATCGTCCTGTTCAGCATCATCGGCATTCTGGGCAGCTACATGGTCGCGTGGTTCGGCATCCGCATCAACACGTACGCCAACTCGCGAACCGCGTTCGCGGGTCTTCGCGGCAAGCCGTATCCCACGATGGAAATCCCGCTCAAGGCGGGCATGAGCATCGGCATGCTGCTGATCAGCGTCGAGCTGGTCATGATGCTCTTCATCCTGCTTTTCGTTCCTGGTGACTACGCGGGCATGTGCTTCATCGGCTTCGCGATCGGCGAGTCGCTGGGCGCGGCGGCGCTGCGTATCGCGGGCGGCATCTTCACGAAGATCGCCGACATCGGCTCCGACCTGATGAAGATCGTCTTCAAGATCAAGGAAGACGACGCGCGCAACCCGGGCGTCATCGCGGACTGCACCGGCGACAACGCGGGCGACTCGGTCGGCCCGACGGCCGACGGCTTCGAGACCTACGGCGTCACGGGCGTCGCGCTCATCACCTTCATCCTGCTGGCCGTCAAGGATCCCACCGTGCAGCTTCAGCTTCTCGTGTGGATCTTCGTCATGCGCATCGGCATGATCGTGACGAGCGCCCTGTCCTACGGCATCAACGGCTCCATCGCCAAGGGCAAATTCGGCAACGCGGCGAAGTTCGACTTCGAAAAGCCGCTGACCTCGCTCGTGTGGCTCACGTCGGGCATCTCGATCGTCGCGACCTACATCCTGTCGGTCCTGCTGATTCCCTCGCTCGGACCCTCGGCCGACCACACGTTGTGGTGGAAGCTCGGCACGATCATCACGTGCGGCACCCTCGCCGGCGCGATCATTCCCGAGCTCGTCAAGGTCTTCACGTCCGTCAACTCGGGCCACGTGCGCGAGGTGCTCGACGCCTCCCGCGAGGGCGGCGCGTCGCTCAACATCCTCTCGGGCCTCGTGGCCGGCAATTTCAGCGCGTACTGGATGGGTACCGCGATCATCGTTCTCATGGCCGCCGCGTACGCGGTCAGCACGTTGGGCCTCGGCGAGATCATGAACGCCCCGGCGATCTTCGCGTTCGGTCTCGTGGCCTTCGGCTTCCTCGGAATGGGCCCGGTCACCATCGCGGTCGACAGCTACGGCCCGGTGACCGACAACGCGCAGTCGGTCTACGAACTCTCCACGATCGAGACGATCCCGAATGTGTCGCAGGAAATCGAGCGCGACTTCGGGTTCAAGCCGAACTTCGAAGAAGCCAAGATGTACCTCGAGGAGAACGACGGCGCGGGCAACACCTTCAAGGCGACGGCGAAGCCGGTGCTCATCGGCACGGCGGTCGTCGGATCCACCACGCTGATCTTCTCGATCATCCAGCTTCTCAGCGAAAAATTCGGCGAGGCGTCGGTCGCCGAGGGTCTCTCGATCCTCAACCCGATGTTCCTGCTCGGTCTTATCACGGGCGGCGCGATCATCTACTGGTTCTCGGGCGCGTCGATCCAGGCGGTTTCGACGGGCGCCTATCGCGCGGTCGAGTTCATCAAGCGCAACATCAAGCTCGAAGGCGGCGGAGAGAAGGCGTCCGTCGAGGACAGCAAGAAGGTCGTGCAGATTTGCACGAAGTATGCCCAGCGTGGCATGTTCAACATCTTCCTTGCGGTGTTCTTCAGCACGCTCGCGTTCGCGTGCCTGAACCACTACTACTTCATCGGCTACCTGATCTCGATCGCGATCTTCGGCCTCTACCAGGCGATCTTCATGGCCAACGCCGGCGGCGCCTGGGACAACGCGAAGAAATTGGTCGAGACCGAGCTGAACATGAAAGGGACCGAGCTGCACGCGGCCACGGTCGTGGGCGACACGGTTGGCGATCCGTTCAAGGACACGTCTTCCGTGGCCATGAACCCGATCATCAAGTTCACGACCCTGTTCGGTCTGCTGGCGGTCGAGCTGGCCATTACGCTGGACCCCACGGTCAGCCACATCCTCGCCGCGATCTTCTACGCGGTGTCGCTCGTGTTCGTGTGGCGGTCGTTCTACAGGATGCGGATCGAGACCGGTCGCGAAGCGGCCTGACCGGCGACAACCACCCGACATGACCCAAAAACCGGCGCCCTCGCGGCGCCGGTTTTCTTTCGCGGCGGGGTTTTCGCATTGCTTTACACCGCGCGCGCCCCTGTGCTAATTACCCGCCGGAATTCAAGACGAAGACATCGATGAGGAGAATCGAGAGATGTCCATCACCACCACCGAGAAGCAGGAGATCGTGACGAAGTTCCGCTCGCACGAGTCGGACACGGGATCTCCCGAGGTGCAGATCGCGCTCCTTTCCGCGCGGATCACGCACTTGACCGAGCACTTTAAAACCCACAAGAAAGACCATCACTCCCGGCGCGGCCTTCTGAAGATCGTCAGCCAGCGGCGTTCCCTTCTGAACTATCTGAAGAAGAAGGACGTCGGCCGCTACAAGAAGGTCATCGGCGAACTCGGGATTCGCAAGTAACCACGCGACCGCGCGCGAACGCGGCCCACGCCCCGGCGCATCGCCGGCGGTGCGGGTCGCCGTCCGCGTTTTGGCGCGAAGGAGAAGTCCATGTCCGTATTCAAACTCGAAGAAGATTTTCACGGTTCCGTCATCTCCATGGAAACCGGCCGCATCGCGCGTCAGGCGCACGGCTCGATTCTTTTGACCTGCGGCGAAACGATCGTCCTGGCCACCGCCGCCGTTTCCCCGTCGCCGCGCGAGGGCGTGGACTTTCTGCCCCTCACCTGCGACTACCTCGAAAAGACCTGGGCCGCGGGAAAGATTCCCGGCGGGTTCTTCAAGCGTGAGGGCCGCCCGACGGAGCGCGAGGTGCTCGTGAGCCGCATGGTCGACCGGCCGCTGCGTCCGCTCTTCCCCGAAGGCTTTCATCACGAGCTTCAGGTCGTCGTGTCGGTCATCTCCAAGGACGAGGTGCACCCCGCGGACGTGCTCGCCATCACGGCGGCATCGGCGGCGGTGAATCTGTCCAAGATTCCGTTCGGCGGGCCGCTGGCCGGCGTGCGCGTCGGTCGTGTCAACGGCCAGTTTGTCTGCAACCCCACGCACGAGCAGATCGAGGCCGGCGATCTGGAATTGATCGTCGTCGGCACCGAGGACGCCGTGGTGATGGTCGAGGGCGGCGCGAACTTCCTGCCCGAAAAGGAGATCGTCGACGCGATCATCTTCGGCCACAAGGCCATGCAGCCGCTGATCGCCCTGCAAAAAAGCCTGCGCGAGGCGGCCGGCGTGCCCAAGATGGAGCACACCCCGCCGGCGCTCGACGAAGGTCTCGTCGCGTCGGTCGAGTCCCTCGCGATGTCGCCGCTGCGCGAAGCGCTGAACACCAAGGTCAAGGTCGAGCGCTACGAAAAACTCGCGGGCGTGAAAAAGGAACTTCAGGCGAAGGTCGCCGAGGGCAAGACGCCCGAGACCGCGCCGAATCCCAAGGCCGTCACGGCGGTGTACGAAGACCTCAAGTATCGCGAGATGCGCCGCCAGATCCTCGAAGACAAGCGCCGCGTGGACGGGCGCAGCTACACCGAGATTCGCGACATCAACTGCCAGGTCGGGTTCCTGCCGCGGCCGCACGGCAGCGCGCTCTTCACCCGCGGCGAGACGCAGGCGCTCGTGGCGGTGACGCTCGGCACGCGCTCCGACGAGCAGAAGATCGAGGGTCTGTATCTGGAAGAGTGGCGGCGCTTCATGCTCCACTACAACTTCCCGCCGTTCTCCGTGGGCGAGGTCAAGCCGCTGCGTTCGCCGGGCCGCCGCGAAATCGGACACGGCGCGTTGGCGCGGCGCGGCCTCGAAAACATCCTGCCCACGAACGAGGACTTCCCCTACACGATCCGCGTCGTCTCGGACATCCTCGAATCGAACGGCTCGTCGTCGATGGCGACCGTGTGCGGCTCGTCGCTCGCGCTCATGCACGCCGGCGTGCCCGTGTCGCGGCCGGTCGCGGGCATCGCGATGGGTCTCATCAAGGAGGGCGACGCCTACGCGGTGCTCTCCGACATCCTCGGCGACGAGGACCATCTGGGCGACATGGACTTCAAGGTCGTCGGCAGCGCCGAGGGCGTGTCGGCCGTTCAGATGGACATCAAGATCTCGGGCATCGACGAGAACATCCTGCGTGAAGCGATGGAGCAGGCCCGCGCCGGTCGGTTGCACATCCTCGAGATCATGAATCAGACCATGTCGCGCCCGGCGGCGGATCTTTCCAAGTACGCGCCGCGCATCACCACCGTGCAGATCCCCATCGAGCGCATCAAAGACCTCATCGGTCCCGGCGGAAAGACGATCCGCGCCATCATCGAGAAGACCGGCGTCAAGATCGACGTCGAGGACGACGGTCGCGTGCTCGTCTCCAGCCCGAATCAGGACGCCGCCCGCGAGGCGATCAACCTCGTGCGTGCGTACACGTCCGAGGCCGAGGTCGGCAAATACTACATGGGCCGCGTCGTGCGCATCACCGACTTCGGTGCCTTCGTCGAGATCATGCCCGGCCAGGACGGCCTCGTGCACATCTCCCACATGGCCGACGAGCGCATCCGCTCGGTGCGCGACGTGGTGAAAGAGGGCGACGAGATTCTCGTCAAGGTGCTCGAGATCGATCGGCAGGGCCGCATCCGCCTCTCGCGCAAGGAGGCGCTGGACGTCAAGCCCGAGGACGTGCTCGAGTGAGCGACGCGCCCGTTCGCATCCTCGTGAAACGACTGCCGGGAGCGGAAGACATTCCGCTCCCGTCTTACATGACGCCGGGCTCGGCGGGCATGGACGTGCGCGCATGCGTCGACGACGTGTTCGTGCTCAGCCCCGGCGAGCGCGCCGCGGTCCCTACGGGCCTGACGATCGCGGTGCCGGAAGGGTACGAGGTGCAGGTCCGGCCGCGCAGCGGCCTCGCGCTCAAGAGCGGCGTCACCTGCCTCAACACGCCGGGCACGATCGACTCCGATTATCGCGGCGAGGTGCGCGTGATCCTCGCGAATCTCGGCGCGGACGCCTTTGAGATCCGCCGGGGCGATCGGATCGCCCAACTTGTGGTCGCCGCCGTCACGCGCGCGGATCTCGAATTGGTCGAGGAACTGCCCGCGACCGGTCGCGGCGAGGGCGGCTTCGGGCACACCGGACATCGTTGACGCGCGCGTCGCATTGACCGCGCGACCCGCTCCCATGCATGATGACCCCATGCGTTCCCTCTGCATTCTGTTGGCTTTTTCGTTGATTCTCGGTGCGTGCGAAAAAGGCGACGACACGCCGCCGCCCCCGCCGGGGCAGATCGCCGCCGACCCCGAGGTCATCCGCTACGAAACGGTGAATCAGGGCGAAACGGTGCGCGGATCGGCCACGATCCGCAACACCGGCGAATCGCCGCTTCTGCTGGGGCCGATTCAGGTGTCGTGCCCGTGCACGAACGCGAGCGTGGAGCAGACCTATCTGCAACCCGGCGAGGAGACGCGGCTCAATCTGACCTTCGATACGGCCACGAATCCCGGCTCGGCGCGCCAATACATCACCGTCATGACGGACGATCCGCGAACGCCCCCGGCCCTGATCCGTCTCGAAGGCACGGTCATGCCCGAGATGGTCGTTTCCCCGGAGCTCCATCGGCTCGACTACGCGAAGCCGAATCGCAAGACCCATACGCTGACGAGCGAGATCCGCAACTCGCGGGCGGAAGCGAAGCGGATCACGGCGATCAAGTTCACCGGGGAAGGGATCGTCGAAGCCCGCATCGAGGGCATGGAACTTCCTGCGTCGATCCCGCCGAGCGGATCGGCGAAGCTCGTCATCACGGCCAAGTCTCCGACGGGCGTCGAACCGATTCGAGGCCGTGTTTACGTGGAGACGGACACCGGAATCATCCGGTCGTACGCGGTGCTGGTCATGCAGGACGCGCAGCCGCTGGGCAGCGAGGCGATCCCCGCGCCCGTGACCGCTCCGACGCCGCCTCCGCCCGATGCGAATACCGCAACTCCCGGGAGCTGACGCCGTCCGAATGCCCAATCGTCGGATCGCGACGCGGAAACGGCGGTTCAGAGTCTGCCATCGCGAGACGATGCGCGCCGATTCGCGAAAGCAAGTGTTGGGCAATCGCGCGTCGGGCAGAACAGAACGCGCGAATATTCCCCGCGTCCTGTAACCGCTTGCACATACAGCGACGCGGGTACCGGATTAATAATCGCACTTGATGAGCATGACCCGAAAGCCATGCAATTGACCGTAAGCGCGCCCGGTGCGCGTTGAGATGATTGGCGACGTCGAATGGGCTCCCCGGTGAAAGAAAAGCCGTTCTCGTTCCGCTACGAAACCTTCGGCGGAATCATCCTGCTCGAGCACCCCTCCGCGCTGCTCTACGTCGATCGCGATTTCATGCGCCGACTCGGATATCCCGAGAGCCCCCTGTGGACGGAGCCGACGGGAAACAGCGTCAGGCTGTCGGCGCCGACGGAGGTGCAGCTTTCGCTCACCAACCGCTGCGGCGCGGGTTGCCGGCACTGCCACGCCGACAGCCGCCCCGCGGATGGCCCCGCGCACGAGCTGGGCCGCGAGGGCATGATCAACGTGCTGGGCGAACTCGCCCGCATGCGCGTGTTTCACGTCACGCTCGGCGGCGGCGAAAGCACCGAGCTCCCCTGGTTGTTCGAGATCGCGCACCTCGCCCGCGGGATGGGCGTCATCCCCAGCCTGACCACCAACGGCTTTTTCGTGACCGAAGAAAACGTGGTCGAGTTCAACATCTTCGACCGCGTGAACGTCAGCCTCGACGGCGTCGGCGAACACTACGCCACGCACCGCGGCGTGAGCGGGTACGAACGCGCGGTCGCCGCGCTGCGGCTTCTGCGCGACGAGGACATTCCCGCGGGGATCCACTGCATCGTTTCGCGCGACAACTTCGAATACATCGACGAGGTCTTTCGCCTCGGCCAGGAGATCGGCATCCAGCAGCTCGAGCTGCTCCGTTACAAGCCGGCGGGCCGCGCGGGGCGCGACGTTCTCGATTATCTCCGGCACGACCTGACCGACGAGCAAGCGTGGGACTTTTTCCCGCGGGTGGTGCGTCTCGCGCAGGATCACCAGACGCCGCTCGCCCTGGACTGCTCCTTCACGCCGTACCTCTACGCGCACGGTCCCGACCCGAAGCTGATGGAACGTTACGGCGTCACCGGGTGTCTGGGCGGCAACACGATGTGCGGGGTGACGGCCGACGGCAAGGTGTCGGCCTGTCCGTTTTCGTCTTCCGAAGGCCGATCCATCGACGACATGCACGACTGGTGGGGATCGGACGAGACGTTCTTCTCGTTCCGCCACTGGGAAGACGCCGCGCCCGAACCCTGCCGGAGCTGCGAGTACCTCGCGGTGTGTCGCGGCGGCTGCCACGCGGTCTCGAAGTTCGTCTTCGGCGACGTCTACAGTCCCGATCCCGGCTGCCCGATCGTCCGGCGGCATTTCGCGCATTCGGGACTGCACCGCGCCGTCGCCGCCGACTAATCCTTCGGCGGCATCGTCCACTCCCACATCAGCAGAGCGAAGTAGGGCGGAGAAAACGCCAGCGCGAACGCCACGAGCGGCGCGGGCGGCGTGGAAGAAAACAGGATCGCGTACATCGTGAGCGCCGCGAGGAATCGCGGAAGCACCTCCACGAGGCTGATGCCGAATCGTCGCCGCGATCTCCACGCGACCATCGCGAAACCGACCGATGCGATCGCCGCCCCGACAAGGACGGCGGTCTCAGGAATCGCGTTCCACGAGATGGCTTTGAACCCGCCGCGCCACGTGATTTGCAGAAGGGCGTGCGTCGTCGCCAGCGAAACGAGCGGCATCGCGAAGCTCCGGCGACCGGGGAGAAACTCCAGCGTGGCGAGCGCGCCGAGCGCGAAAAACGACCACCCGAGCATGCCGATGAGGGGCACACCGAAGACGCCGCGGCCTTCCCAGAACCACAGCCCGGAATGGGTGCAGACCGTTTCGATGAGCGACGCCTCGACGCCCACCAGCGCCGCGCCGATGACGACCCCGCGCGCGCCGCGCAGACCCAGGCGGCGGATGAACTCTCGCGCATGGATCACGACGAGCGGCCAGATGAGCACGATCGCGATCGGAACGTGCCCGATGAACGCGTGCCAGTCCGGGCTGTAGTGGTAGAACCGATAGAGCGCGATGGCGCTGTGCTCCGCGGCCCAGGCTGAGACGGCGACGAGCGCGTAGTTGCCCCAGTACTTGCGGTCGCCGAGAACGGTTCGCATCCATCGCCACGACACGAGCCCGATCGCGACCAAGGTGCATTCGACCGCGAGCGGAACGGACCACGCGAAGGGCCAACGCACGGGCAGTTCCACGAGCACCCAGCAGACCCAAATGAAGTTCATCGCCGCGAAGGTCCACGTGATGACGACGACGTCGCCCTGCGTGAAGCCGCGTCGCCGACCGCGAACGAAAAGGGCGAGTTGCAGCGCCGGGGCGGCGATCAGCACGAACTCCTGCAGTTCGAAACGCCCGAGGCACGAACCCAGCAGGATGAACGCGGCCGAGACGAGATTGAGGACAATCACGATGCGCGATGCGATCGTCTCGCCGTGCGCGACGGGATAGGTGGCAATGCCCGCGCGGCGGTCGCCGGGAAGATCGCGCAGGTCGTAGATGATCTCGAAGCCGATCTCGAGCGCGGCGAAAAATCCGGCCAACAATCCGATGTACGCGACGCCGGTTCCGTCTCGCAGCGCGAGCGACGACAGCGGATACGCAAAGAGCGTCAGCAAAAAGCCCACGCACGAGGCGGCGTTTTTGAAAAAGTAGGCTTCCTTCAGGCGAAAGCGTCGTCCGCCTCGGCGCAGGACCGGGAAGTTGTAGACGAGGCCGAGTAGGTGATAGGCGAGACGCGGTATCGCAAGGGCGGGCATCCATACGATGTGAACGGCGAAGCTCGCGATGTAGAGCGCGATCGCGGCTGCGAGAATCGCGCGCGCGTTGCGCCGCGCGAAGTCGGCCCCGGTCACCCGGTTCGCGACATCCTCGGTTTGATCGACGACGCGGTTGACGATGTTGACGAGAAACCAGTCGAGGGCGACGACGAGCGCGAACGCGGGATGAAACGCGCCCGTGAGCATCTTGCCGAAGACCAGCGAACCGCCGGCCGCGATCAGCACGATGTGGAAACGCGAGACGTGGTAGAGGCTACGCAGCACGATCCATTCCGATGAAAACGACGAGACTTGCCGAGAGCGGATTAACACGCCGCGGCGGTGTTCGTCACGGGGCGTTTTCGCAGGTCGCGAAGAGGGAGCGGGCAAATTCGGCATAGGCCGAGTCCGGCAGGCCGAGCGCGCCGCTCACGCCGCACGCCTTCGCGGCGAACGCGGCGGCCATTGACAGGATCGCCGGCCATTCGAGACGCTTCAATAGACCCGCGATCACGACCGCGGAAAACGCATCGCCCGCGCCCACCGCATCGGCCCAGACCGGCGGGCGCACGGCATCGACGTGAAGCGACTCGCGGCTCGTCACGACATCCGCGCCGCGTTCGCCTCGCGTGATGATGACGGCATCGCAATCCCATTCCGCCCGCCTTCGCGATCCCGTTTCGACGCTCGCATCGCCCCATAGGGTCGCCGCCTCGTCGTCGTTCAATTTCACGCAATGGGCGCCCCGCGCGAGGTCGAGCACATCCGCGGCCTTCCACCACGGAGCGCGCAGATTCACGTCGAGAAATCGGCGAGCGACGTCACGGCGCGTCAGCGCGCGAAACGTCTCGTGCGACGGCGCCGAACGCAGTGCCAAGGAGCCGTGATAGAAGATGCCAAACGTCGCTGACGCCTCGGAAACGGCCGCGGCCGCGTCGATATGATCCCACGCCCGATCGGGCACGATCTCGAACGTCGGCTGCCCGTCCTTCAGGCGCACGCGCACCTCGCCGGTCGCGTGGGCCGTGTCGATCTGCACGCCCGACGTATCCATCCCCCACGCCCGCATCGCGTCCAGCGCCGCGCGTCCGCGCTCGTCGTCGCCCACGCGCGAGATCATGAGCGGATCGAGGCCGAGGCCGCGCAGGTGCCGCGCGACGTTGAACGGCGCGCCGCCGAGCACCGCGCGCCCATCGGGGAAGACGTCGTAGAGCAACTCGCCGAAGATGAGCGAGCGCGTCATGAATCCACTCCACCAACAACATCCAGCGCGTGCGTCGCGCGAAGCATGCCGAGCGCATAGAGCGACGTGCCGCAGCCCCAATCGGGCGAGAGATATCCGGCGGTCGGTTCGTCGCGGCCCGTGTGGCCGTAGTTTTCGACGATCGCGCCCCGGTCAGATAGGCGAAAGCGCGCCATGTTGCCGGGGGCGATGTCGCGGTTGTCCTCGATCAGCATCAGCGAAAAGCACGCGCGCAAGGCCGCGAGGGCGCGCGACCGGTATTCTTCATCGCCGGTCTTTCGATACAGATCCGCGAGGAGCGGTACGAACAGGCCCTGACGCGCGTCGGAGAGCTCGGCGTCGGTGTTCATGCACGCGAATCCCCCGAACGCGTCGAAGCGAAGTCGCGGAATGTTGTGCGGCTGCTGAAACAGGCACAGCCGAGCGGCAAAAGCCCGCGCGAGACGGGCGAACTCCGGCGAGTCTTCCGCAAGGTCCAGCGCCGCGCGGGCGGCCCAGTAGATCGACATTGTGTTCGCGGCGCGCGTCCCCGTTCGCGGATCGAGCCCGGTGGATCGGCCCGCGCACGAGAGGGCGAGCTCGAAGTCGTTCCAATCGTCCGTCGGCAAGATCTCGCGCTCGATGAATTGGAGCGCTTCCCGAGCGGCATCGCGCCATCGCAACTCGGCGTCGAATCGCGCCAGCCGCGCCAGGAACATTGCGGGCGCTGCCATCGCGGCCGAAACACGCAAAAAACTCTCGGCTTCCCAGCGCCCGGCCACGCGGCGCACCCAGGACGGAAACGTCGTGCCGTCGCGCACGCGAAGCAGGAATTCCGCGATGGCGCGGCACCGGTCGAGGATTCGCGGATCGGCCTCGACGTTCTCGTGCCATTCGAGCAGGTGGAAGCCCGTCACCGCCATGTCGGGCACGTGATACGCGTCGTCGATCATTTCGAACGCGCGCGTACCGCGCAGCCAGCGCGACGGCTCGCCGAGCAGGGCGACGGAGGGCGACGCGCCGTCTTCGAGAGGCGCAGAGAGCGCCAGTTCGATCATCGCGCGGGCGCGCCCTCGCGTCTCGCCGTCGCCAACCGAACGCGCGCAAAGCGCCGCGCCCAGCGCGGTGCGGACCTGATTGAACCACACGCCAAACGTCGCGATCGGCGCGACGGCCGTGCGTCCCGTGTGCAGGATCGCGGTGAGCGCGCGATAGCCGATCGGCCGCGTGAAGACGTGTTTCTGAACCATCGCCATCGCGCCGAGCAGCTTGCTCTGGTTCTTCAGGAACCGGTCGAATTCGTCGCGCGACATCACGGGCGGCGTGCGTTTCGCCGTCAGCGTCTGCGTGGTCATGCCCGCCACGCGCGTGCCGCCGCGATTCCACTCGCGAAAAAGATCGCTTCGAAAGATCCGCTCCGTCGCCGCGCGTAAGTAGCGATCGTACTGCGCGTCCGACGCACCGGGAACATCGATCCGCGTGCGCGTCGCCCAGATCACGCGCGCCGCGCGTTCAACCGCGTCTTCAAGCGCGCAGCCGGGCCACGCGGCAATCAGGTGCGTCCATTCGATCTCGCCGGGTGGAATCGACGCGCGGAGCGCACGCCGAAAAAACACGTGCCCGCGCGTTTTTAGCGCGCCGACGCCGTGCCGAATCGCGAGACCGTCGCCGTCGCCGTCGCGTTCGAGGTCGACGTAACTGGCGAGATCGGGCGGCGAAACGGGTAGGATCGGCGCGAACATGGCGCAGCCGCGATCCGTTTCCACGAGGATCGCGCCGTGCCGAAAAACGTGATCGGCGATCACGTCACCCGGCTCGGGCATGAAGTACGGTGTCGCCATCCGCGTTATCGCGGCGCTCCAGCGCCACCCGCACTCGAGATGCCGGTCACTCGAGCCGGCTCGAATAACGGCCTTCGCGACGACGCGGATGACGGCTTCGCTGTGCGTTACGCACGACCAACTCACGCGCTTGTCGGAATGGCGCGGCGCGCAATCGATACCGACCCTCGCAAGGAGCGAGGCAGGGGAAACGACTTCGCTGTGATTGGTGACAGCCAAAACGCGACCCGCCCGTGTTCCGCCGCCGTCTTAACACGAATTCGCGCCGCGAAGAGAGACACGGCGCACGGCGAATTGGTCGTGGTCGATACCGGTTACGGCTTGGGGATCTCGCGCAGCGAAAACGCCAGGCGGACCGTGACGGCGTTCACGGCCACGTTCGGTGCGGCGGGGCGCGCCTCGGCGGTGACGTTGACCGAACCTTCCTTCATGCATTGGCGTTTGGTGTCGAACAGGAAAGTCCCCGCGCCGTCGCCGCGAAAGTCGAGGCGCTGATCGAGATCCTTTGGCAGATTCAGTGTCGACTTCGCCTTGTTCAGCAGCTTCGCAACGATGGACGAGTCGATGCTCAGCGTGGCGAGGCCCGCGTCCGTCATCGACTCCACCTTCATCAGTGGGCCGAACTCGTCGTTCTCCAGATCCATCATGTAGCCCGCCGGCTTGTACGATTCGCCGACCTTGATGGCCTCGGTGGGCATGACGGCCTGCGTGAGCATGAGGTGGGGCTCGACGAGCGCCTGCTGAAGCTGCTGCTCGGTGCGGGCGATCGCCGCATCGCGCCCCGCGCCGGCGGGAAAGGCGGCGGGGTCGGCGCGCAGCTTGAGCACCCGCCCCTCGCGCGATACGCGCACATCGATGGGGTGCTGCCCGTAAGCGCGCAGGATCTTGACCTCGGGACCTTCCTCGGACTGCTGCAACAGCGCCGTGCCGAAGATGTTCTGCACGCCCTCGCGGTTGGTGGCGGTGACGCGGTAGTCGAGCGGCGTGAAGCGCATCTCGATCTCGTTCTCGCCGACCGACACGATCTCCTGACGATACTTCAGCACCTCGCGCAAATTGAGATTGAACTGAAAGATCGACAGGCCGACCGCGCGCGTTTGCTCGTAATAAAACGTCGCGGGGGCCGACGGATCGTAAGAGACCGACTTCGCGCAGGCCGCGCACGAGAGCGCGGCGAGAAAGCAGGCAAGGCGGACCCAGCGCGCGGGGCGAGGCATTCGGGGGCTCCAACGGGAGGCGAAAAGGTGTTGCCGAATCGCGTGTTTGACCCTACGTTATGAGCCCCCTTGGGGACGTGTCAACCGGACACGCGACTTCATTTCCACGGAAGAAATCATGGACGCGACCATTATCGGGCTTCGGCAGTGCGGCAAGACGACGCTGCTCGAAGCGTTGGCGGGAACCGAAACCCCGGGCTCCGGCATCGCCACGGTGCGCGTGCGCGACGACCGGGTCGATGCGCTTTCGAAAATCTTCAACCCGAAACGCACGGTCTACGGCGAGATCCGCGTGCGCGAGGCCGCGTGGCCGGGCGGTGGAGAGTCGGCGCGCAAGAGCGCGATGGAGCAGTACATCAACGCGATTCGCGGATCGCGGCTCTTTCTGCACGTGGTGGCCGCCGCGCGCACGCCCATGATGACCGAAGATCCGGACCCCGCCCGCGATCTGAACCAGCTCGACGGCGAGATGATCTTTGCCGATCTGTTCTCGATCGACCGGATTCTGGAGCGCGCAAAAAAAGCGCCGATGGATGCCCAGACCAAAGACCTGCTCGAACGTCTCAAAGCCGATCTCGAGGACGAGAAACCGCTGTGGACCATCGGACTCTCGGATGCGGAAAAGACCGCGATCGCGGGGTTCAACCTCATCACCGTCACGCCGCAGCTCGTGGTGGTGAATACGGCGGAGGGCGTCGGCGAGGTCGACGTCGCGATGTTTGGCGATCGACTGCGCGGGCGACACGTCGCGGCGATCTCGCTGCCCGTGGCACGCGAGGTCAGCCTGCTGCCGATAGAGGAGCAGGACGCCTTTGCGCGAGAGATGGGGCTCGACGGTCCCGCCGCGCCGAAGCTATCGCGCGATGCATTCGCGCAGCTCGATCTCATCAGCTTTTTCACGGTCGGCGACGACGAGTGCCGTGCGTGGCCGATCACACGCGGCACCGAGGCGCGCGCCGCCGCGGGCGCGATTCACTCCGACATCGAGCGCGGCTTCATCCGCGCCGAGGTCGTGTCCTACGACGACTTCATGACCCGCAAGACGCTCAAAGCGTGCCGCGACGACGGGGTGCTGCGTCTCGAGGGCAAGACCTACGTGGTCGCCGACGGCGACATCGTCAATTTCCGTTTCAACGTCTGATCTCGCGGACGGGATTCTCAGGCGTCGTCGTAGGCCGACGCCGCCGCGTCGAACAGGCGCACGGCCGCGTTCGCGTCGAGTCGCAGGCCCGAACGCGGCGCGCTCCACGGGGCGAGCGGCGCGAGACGCGTCGCGAAAGCGTGAAGCGCCGTTGTCATCCATCCGCGTTTGACCGCGCCGGTGCTTCCCGCATCCACACACGCGCCCAGCGGTTTCGCCGCGGCGAACAGCTCGAACCACGAGATCGCGCGGCGAAAAGACGCGTTCGTCCACACGGTGTCGCCGCCGATCGCGGGCACGGGATCGAGGTAGGTGCGCTCGGGCGCGGACGACGCATGAAACGCACCGTCGGCGTGCGTGCGTCCGCCGGAAAAGGCGAGATCCATGCCGAGCAACACGAGCGTCGAAGCGCCGAGAAAATCGGCGAGCGCCGTCGCTGTGGTCCCCACGATGCCGCCCGACGCCACGCGGCCGATGTGCCACACGTCGTCGAGCGCCTGCGCGACAGGATCGAGATCGGGCAGGGCGGCGATGCGCGGCGCGGGCCAATGCGCGGGCACATCGGGATGCACCGACGGCAGATAGACGAGCGGCGGCGCGGCGGTGAGCCCGTCGCACTGGCGGGCGTTGGCGTCGTAGGGGTCCACCGACACGGCAAGGTCCGCGCGGATTCCGGCCCGTTCCAACACCTCGACCGCCGCGTCGACGGCGACGATGCGAACGCGATCGCGCAGCGCACAAAGCTCTGCGATCCCGGCGGAAAGCGAAGGCCCCGCGCCGACGATCACGGCGGGTTCGTCGCGCCAGGCCCCGGCGAGCAGTCGGATCGGCGTGTCGGTCGCAATGTGGGGGACGTTGGCCCGAAAGTTCGCGCGAATCTTTGTGCGGGAGTCGGCGCCGACACGTCCGTAGGTCGCGAGGTGGTCGGCGAGGCGGCGCGTCGGGAGCGCTTCGGCATCGCAGAAACGCAGCTCGGCGTCGTCGGTCAGGATGCTTCCATTCGCGCTTGCAAAGATCGCATCGAGCGACGCGAGTCCCGCGGCGTCGCCGCGCACGAAATCTACGCGCGGATCGTCCAGCACGGGGTCGAACAGTCCCGCGTCGAGCGCGGCGCGAAACACCGACGCGGCGACGACGACGCCGACGACGCGCCGAGCGTCAAATTCGGACAGCAACGCGACGAGGCGATGCCCCGCGCCGACGCCGAACAGCACGACCGGCGACGCGGGGCGTTCGCCGAGGCGCGAACTGATGACATCCCGCGCCTCACGTTGCGGATCGCGCGGGCTGAAGAGCGCGACCGCCCGCCCGGCCTCGTCGATGAGCCGGATCGTTCGCCCGCCGGCGGTATCGGTGAAGCGCGCGGGCAGCGTCGATTCCACGACTTGGGCCAGCGCGGGCCACCGGGATCGCAGTTTCGCAAGTGCGTGCGACGACATGAGCGAAAGCATATCAGAAACGCGGGAGTTGGCATCCGCGGACCCGGGAGCGGCTGCCGGGCGCGCCGGGCGGCCCCCTGTTCGCCGCGGGGCATTTTCCGCATACTGAGTCGCCGATCGGGCAGGGCGGATCGGCGCTTCGAATATCGAAAACGAACGGAGATCGGAAGATGGGGGAGAAGGCGAATCCCTACGAGGCGTTCAGGTCCGCCGTCGACGGGAAAAACATCCTCGTCACCGGCGGCACGGGAACCGTGGGCTACGAATTGCTCAAGGCGCTCCTGTCGCTGTCGCCCGGCGTCGTGCGCGTTTTTTCGCGCGACGAGCAAAAGCAGTTCTACCTGCGCGAGGAGTTTCGCCATTTCGAGAAGCAGGTGCGTTTTCTGATCGGCGACGTGCGCGATCGGCCGCGTCTCGACCGCGCGCTCGAAAACGTGGACATCGTCTTTCATCTCGCCGCGCTCAAGCACGTCGAGAGCTGCGAGTACAACCCCTTCGAGGCCATCAAGACCAACATCAACGGCACGCAGCACCTCATCGACGCCGCGCTGATGCACGACATCGAAACGGTGATCTTCACCAGCAGCGACAAGGCGGTGAATCCGTCGAACGCGATGGGCGCGAGCAAGCTGATGGCCGAAAAGCTCATGGTGGCGGGGAATTTTCACAAGGGCCGCAAACGCACGCGGTTTTGCTCGGTGCGTTTCGGCAACGTCCTCGGAAGCTCGGGCTCGGTGATCCCGACGTTCGTGAATCGCATCCGGCTCGGCCTGCCCATCGAGATCACGCACCGCGACATGACGCGATTCGTCATCAGCTTTCGCGAGGCCAACGAGTTGCTGCTCACGGCGCTGCGCGACGGCGTCGGCGGCGAGATCTTCGTGCGCAAGATGCCGGTGGTGCGCATCTTCGACCTGGCCGAGGTGCTGATTGCCGAAACGGCCAAGATGTACGGCCTCGCGCCGGTGCCCACGCGCGAGATCGGCGTGCGCGCGGGAGAGAAGCTGTACGAGGAACTCGTCACCGAGGAAGAGTCGGCGCGCACCTTCGACGTCGGCGACAATCTGCTCATCATGCCGCAGATTGGCGGGGCGCGGCCCGCGATGTCGGGCGCGACGCCGCTTTGCATCGGTTCGTATTCCAGCCGTTCCGAAGATGCCGTGAGCACGGGCGCGATCCTCAAGATCCTCGAGGCCGACGGCACGCTCCAAAACCCCAACCTGCTTCACGGCGTCCGCGCGACGCAGCCCCTTCAGCCGGGCGACCTGTTCGCCGGGGATTTTATGGAGACGATCAATGCCGGGTAGGCGGATTCTCGTCACCGGCGGCGCGGGTTTCATCGGTCGCTGGGTGGTCGCCGAACTGCTCGGGCGCGAACGCGCCGAGCACGAGGTCGTCGTCCTCGATAATCTTTCCAATGGTTCGGAAGAGAATCTGGAAGAATTCCGCGGCCATCCGCGTTTCGTTGAATTCGCCCGTGGCGACATCCGCGACGCGGCGACCATGCGCTCGCTATTCGAGCGACACCACTTCGACACGGTCTTCCACCTCGCCGCGCGGATCAACGTGCAGGAGTCGATCGACGACCCTCGCGATGTGTTCAACGCGGATGTGGTGGGCACGTTCGAGTTGCTGGAACTGTGCCGCGAGTTTCGCGCGCGTTTCGTCTTCACCAGCACGTGCATGGTATACGACCGGTGTATTTCGCCGAGCGGAATCCGCGAGTCGGACCCGGTGAAACCCGCTTCGCCCTACGCGGGCGCAAAGCTCGCCGGCGAGGATTTGGCGCTATCGTACTTCCACGCCTACGGGTTGCCCGTCGTGGTGCTGCGGCCGTTCAACACCTATGGGCCTTTTCAAAAATCGTCGGGCGAGGGCGGCGTGATCGCCATTTTCTGCAAGGCTGCGCGGGAAGGCCGCGAACTGCGCATCTACGGCGACGGGACGCAGACCCGCGATTTTCTGTACGTCGAGGACTGCGCGCGTTTCATCGTCGAGGCCGGATTCGAAACGCGGGCCGAGGGGCGCGTGCTCAATGCCGGTAGCGGCGCGGACGTGACGATCAACGACCTCGCGCAACTCGTTTCCGCCGGGCGCGCGCCGATCGTCCACGTGCCGCACATCCATCCCCAGAGCGAGATCATGAAGCTGATGTGCGATGCGTCGCTGGTGCGCTCGCTTATGGGATTCACGCCGCGCATCGATCTGGAGACGGGCATCGCGCGAACGACGGCGTGGATCGCCGCGCGCCCGGCGGCCTCGTCATGAACGCGGGCGACGACGCCATGACGACATTGCCGAATCCGTGGGACGAACTTGCGATTCCCGTGGCGGTGGCGGACGCCGAATGGCGCGTGGTGGCGGCGAATCGCGCGTGGATGTCGGGTGGACTGACGCCCGACGGTCCGGTGGCGAAATTCCCGGTCCCGGGAACCGAAGCGGGCGCCGGGTCATATCTGCTCGTCGGTTCCGCGGATGCGAGTGCCGACGACATGACGCACTCCCAGGTTCAGTCGGAGAAGATGGCGGCGCTCGGCATGCTCGCGGGGGGCATCGCCCACGAATTCAACAACCTCATGGGCGGGCTGCTCGGTTACGCGCAGCTTGCCGAGAAGACGGGCGCGGCGTCGGACTATCGCCGGGCCATTCAGGCCGTGTATCAGTCCGCGACGCGAGCCCGCGACGTGGTGGGGGCGCTGCTCGGCTTTGTGGGGCGGCCGATGGACCGCTGCGATCCCACGACGCTGGCCGAGGTGGTCCGGCCGGTCCTGACCATGGTCGAAGCGGGATTGCGTAACGATAACATCGAGGTGGACGCCCGGATCGACGACGCGGGCGAGATCGTGCTCGACGTCGGACGCGCGCAGCAGGTTCTGCTCAATCTGGTCATCCACGCACGCACCCGGCTGCGCGACGCGGGGGGCGGCGTCGTGACGGTCAATGCGCGGGTGGACGGGCGCTTCGCCGTGATTTGCGTGGCGGACTCACTACCTGGCTTGGGTACCGAGCGGGCCGGCAGCGTCTCCCTCACGACCGGCCGGGCCGTACTGCGCGAGATCGGCGGAGACATCCGCGAGAACCTCGACGGCGCGCGACTTTGGTTCGAGATGCTCTGCCCGGTGCTCGATGCCGGGCAGACGGCGGCGATCGATTTCGAAGACGACGCCGCGGCGGAACTCGAACCCGGCGGACGCATATTGGTGGTTGACGACGAGGGCATGGTGCGGGATCTTCTCGCGCACGTTCTCGCAATGCACGGATACGAGACGCACACGGCGTCCACGGGCTTCGCGGGGGTCGAGAAAGCGCGGCACCTGTCGCCCGAATTGGTGATCGTGGACGCGCAGATGCCGGGCATATCCGGCGCGGAGACGTGCGAGGCGATCGCGAAGGAGATCCCCGACTGCGCGTTTCTCATGGTCACGGGGGCGGTGGGGGACGAATTCGCGCGCGTGGCGGACGCGGCGCGCTCGCAGGGGATCGAGATTGTGGCCAAACCCTTTGAAATCGAAGACGTTTTGGGACGTGTGCGTCGATTGATCGCGCACGCCCGGGCGGCTTCGCCGGAGATGACATGAAATTGTACGTGGATGACCGTTTGCTGGGCGAGGCCGGCGGGGACACGCCCTTGAATCTGGACACCATTCTGGACCGGTTGCAGGACCAGGGGCAGGTCCCCGAGGACCGGATCATCGTGGCGGTCCAGGTGGACAACCGAAAAATTGATCCGGCGGTGGACCAGATCGGACTCATGTCGGTCCTGCCCGACGATACGAAGGTCTTTCGCGTCATCACCGAGTCGGTGGCCGTGCTTTTGCGGGAAGCGCTGGAAGATGGCCGGGCGGGATTCGAGGTCATTGCCAAGGCCAGCCGTGACGCCGTCGTCAAGCTGCGGGGCGGAAACATGCCCGACGCCCTGAAATTCTTCGGAAAATTGATGGAGCGCATCCAGGCGACCATGGAGTATTGGACCGAGCTGCGCGGGCAACTCGAAGCATTCAGCCCCGATTTTCGATTCGGTCCGGTCGAGGAACTGCTGGAGAGATTCCGAAAGTCCCTGAACGACGCCATCGGTTTCCAGCGGGATGCCGACTGGGTCATGCTCGCCGACACCGTGGAATACGAGTTTGTCGAGATTTTCGAGCAATTTCAGAAACTTGTGGGCGGATTTGCGGACGAGATAACTGACGGTTCCGATTGAAATTTGGCCGGAAATCGCGCAAAAACCTCCAACATCGCTTTAGAGATCCCGCCAAACTGCCGATGCAGAGATTGACGGACCGGCACCAGGGAAGGATGGCCGATTGTCGATCAGCACGGTCAGCATTCATGGACTTCTGAGCCGATACCATCGGGCGCTCGCCCGAACCGAGCCACGTTCCGGCGCGTCGGAAGCGCCGAATCGGGCGGATCGGGTGGATATCAGTTCCGAGGGGCGCGAAGCCGGTCTTTCGGAACGGATCGGCGACGCGGCGGTGCGCGCGCTTCGCGCGCAGTCGGTCGACGAACTGAACAAGAAAGCGCTCTGACGGCCGGGGCCGACCGTCGATTTGTTTGCGATGCGGATGGATTGAGCCGGGAGGCTTGACGGATGACCGAACAGACGGAACCCAAACGGGCTCTGGTTGCGGACGACGAGGATGTTTTTTGCAAGCTCCTCGCCAAGACGCTCGGCCTCGACGGGTTTCAGGTCGATACGGCGACGGACGGCATGGAAGCGATCGAATGGATCGAGAAACGCCGGTACGCCGTGATCCTGACCGATCTGATGATGCCGCGGGCCGGCGGGCTCGAGGTCCTTCGTGCGGCTCGGCGTACCGATCCCGACGTGGCCGTGATTCTGGTGACGGGATACGCGTCGCTCGATTCGGCGCTCGCGGCCATCAAGGAAGGCGCGTACGACTACATCACCAAGCCCTTTCAACTCGAGGAGATCCGATTGACGGTCTCCAATGCGCTGGAGCGGCGGCGACTCGTGGACGAGAACAAGTCTCTGCTCGAGAGCCTGGAAAAGGCGTACCGGCAGATCGACGACCTCATGAGACGCCAGACCTCGGCCGCGAGCGAGATCGATCGGGAATTGGTGGCGCGACAAAAGGAGATCTTCGATAAGATTCAGGCCGTTCGCACGCTTCGCGGGGCTACGGCGCCTTTCGGCCAGATCGCAGAAGCGCAAAAAAAAAATGAGGCTGACCTGAGCGACCGGCTGGGCGCCGTTTCCTCGAATCTGAATCGCCAATTCGTCCGCACGGACACGGGCTCGACCCGGCCCCGAGCGGTGGGATCGTAGAAAAAATGAGAACCACGGGGACCACGCCCGGGGCTCGGATTCTGATTCTGGAAGACGAAGCTCCGATCCGAAATGCGCTCGCGCGCTATCTCGAACAGATCGGTTACGCGGTCGAGGCTGCCGAAAACGGCCGTATTGGGCTCGAGAAGCTCCGCGCGGGGACGTTCGACCTCGCCATTTCCGACATCATGATGCCCGAAATGGGCGGGCTCTCGTTTTTGGAGAAAGCGAAGTCGGAGCGCCCCGATCTGGACGTCATCATGGTGACGGGATACGGCGACACGGCCATCGCCGTCGACGCCATGAAAAACGGCGCCGCCGACTTCGTCACGAAGCCCTTTCAGTTCGACTACCTCGAGAGCATCGTCCGCCGCCTGATCGAACGCCGGGAGAGCCGGGCCGGTCGCCCGCGGGACGTGGACGTCGATCATCTCGAGGAGCGTCTGCACGACAAAGTGCGGGAACTCTCGACGCTGTATTCGATCAACGAATCGCTCGACGAGGTCGAGGGCGTCGAACCGGTCTTTGCGCGCATGGCGCGGCTTGCCGCGCAGTCCTGCGACGCGCGGTCCGCGTCGGCCTATCTCTGGGAGGCCGACACGCGCACGCTCGTGCTGCATTCCATCCATCCTCCGGGAGCCGTTTCCGGGCGCGTGCCGCGCGTCCGAGCCTCCGGGACGTTTGTCGAACTCATGCGCAAGACGCAGGATCCGAAGCGCATGGCCGATCCGATGGGCCTGGCAATCCTCGAACCGATGATGGCCGCGCCCGAGCGCCCGCCGACCTCCGCCGTCGTCGCCCCGCTCTTCGTGCGCGGCGAAGCGTTTGGCGTGGTGTGCGTCGAGGGCAAATTCGGCGACGCCGCCTTCGGCGAGCAGGATCTCGGGTTCGTGAGGACGATCCTGAAGAAAGCGGCCGTGATGATCGAGCGCGCCGCGCTCTACGACACGATCCAATCGAACCTCGTCTCGACGCTCACGTCGCTCGTGCGAACGCTGGAAGCCAAGGACCCTTACACGAGATTTCATTCGGATCGCGTCACGAATCTGGCGATGATGATCGGTCGCGAGATGGGGGTGTCGCAGTCGGACCTCGACGTGCTGCGTTTCGCGGGACTGTTGCACGACATCGGCAAGATCGGCGTGTCCGACGCGATCCTGCAAAAAAAAGGCTCGCTCACGACCGAGGAATTCGAAGCCATCAAGACGCACCCCATCGTAGGAGAGCGGATCCTCGAACCGCTGGGCATGCTTCCCGACGAACGCGCGATCATCCGACATCACCACGAACGTTGGGATGGACGGGGCTACCCCGACGGGCTCGCGGGAAAGGGCATTCCGTTCTTGGCGCGGATTTTGACCCTCGCCGATTCCTACGACGCGATGACATCCGACCGCGTCTATCGCCTCGGGCTCAAGCACGAGGTGGCCCTGGGTGAGGTCGTCCGCAACGCGGGTCGCCAGTTCGATCCCAACGTGGTGGCTGCGTTCGGTTCGCTGTGCCGCCGCCATGCCCACGATCTGCTCGAACGCATGAACGCCGGGATCGACAAGGATTCGATTCTCTCTCGCCGGCTTCTCGCGGCTTCGTAATCGTTCCCCGATCGGGAATTCGCGCCGCTCGACGTCAGGCGCGCGGATCGACGTTTTCGCCGGGCGCGTAACGCAGCACCGTGACATTTTCGAGCGTCACGAGTCCCTCGCCCATCAAGGCGTCGAGACGTGGCAGGACGCGGTCGATGTTTTCGCGGCTATCGACGACTTCGATGATGATCGGCAGGTCCTGCGAGAGACGGAGCAGGTGGCCGGTGTGCAGGTGGCTCTTGGCCCCGAAGCCCAGAATGCCGCGCAGCACCGTCGCGCCGGCAATCTTCTCCGCGCGCAGCAATTCGACGATCTCCAGGTAGAGCGGCTTGCGACCGGCCCGATCGTCCTCGCCGATGAAGATGCGCATCAGGGTCCGCGTTCCCGCCAGTCGCCGCATGGCCCGCCGCTCGGTCATCGCACGCCTCCCAGCAGGTATCGCGAAACCTGCATCGCCGCCCCGCACGCCATGAGACACAAACCGACGTTCAGCAGCACATTGACGCCGGCGCGCGTCCAATCGCCGTCTTCCAGATACTTCAGGGTTTCGTAACTGAAGGTCGAGAACGTGGTGAACGCGCCGAGGAATCCGATGGCCAGCGCCGAGCGCCACTCGGCGGAGAGCCAGGCGCCCGTCAGACCGATTTCCATCAGCGCGCCGAGCAGAAACGACCCGAGCACATTGACCGCCAGCGTTCCGTGGGCGAACGAGGTCCCGAATACCCGGTACACGACGCCGCTCATGGCATACCGACTTACGGCGCCGATCGCGCCGAACCCGCCGATCAGAAGCCAGATCCGCATCAAACCCATCCCGTCGTCTCGAAAAATGTCGGGACGCTTACCGCCACGCGACGATCCGCGCCCTCGATTCCGGTTATGGTCGTGTGCGGGCGAAAGCGTGTCAACTCGGTTTCCCCCTTGCACGATATCGCGCGAATTCCTACACTGATCTTATTGCGAATGCATGGTCGATGGTCGAGCGGGTCAAAACGATGTGCGAATTGACCTGGGGGGTGCACCATGAAGGAGCCGTCGGTTCTGATCGTGGAAGATGACGAGGTCGCGGCGGAGATCCTTCAGCAGTTCGTGCATCATCACCGCCCGCAGGCCCGCGTGGAGTGGTGCTGGAACGGCTACGAAGCGCTCGTGCGCGTACAGGATTTTCAGCCCGATCTCATCCTGCTCGATTACATGATGCCCAAGCTCGACGGGCGCGAGTTCATTTCCACGCTGCGCACGCTCGATACCTGTCGGGGATGCTACATCGCCGTGATTTCGGCGTACGTCGATCGGATCAACGAAAAAGGATTCATCGACCTCGGCGCGCAGGAAGTGCTTTCCAAGCCGGTCAATTCTTCGCAGATCGCCGCGCTGCTCGACCGGGTCGCCGGCGAGCGCGCCTCGGCCTGACGTTTACACCACGTCGTTCTGATCGTCGGGCGAGTCCAGGTCGATCTCGAACGTGAAGCGGCTTCCTCGACCGACCGCACTCTCGGCGGTGATGGCGCCTCCCATGAGTTCCACGAACTCCCGCGTGATGGCGAGTCCCAGTCCTGTTCCCTGATACGCGCGCGTGGTGGAATCGTCGGCCTGAAAAAACGCGTCGAAGATGTGCGGCAGGTGCTCGGCCGCGATGCCGATTCCCGTGTCGCGAATCTCGAATCGGGTGTTGCGACCGACGCCTTCGCCGACCTGAACCGCCAGCTCCACGCTCCCCAGGGCGGTGAATTTGATGGCATTGCCGATCAGATTGTTGAGGACGAGTTCCAGCATGACGGGATCACCGACGACGTCCTCCCGAATGTCTTCGCCGATGTCGAGCCGGAAATCGAGCGCCTTGGCACGCGCCTGCGGTTCGTAGCGCTCGAAGATGTCGGTGACGAGGCCGCGCAGCGGGAACCGCGTCGGTTCGGGCGTGTACTTTCCGGCCTCGATTTTCGAGAGCTTGAGCAGATTGTTCACGATCAGCAGCAGGGATTGCGCCGCGCGGCGGATGAGCGTCGTGTAGTGCCGTCGCTTGTCCACCGCCATTTCCGGTTCGAGTTCCAACACCTCCACGAGGCCGATCACCGCGTTGAGCGGCGTTCGCAGCTCATGACTCATGTTCGCGAGAAACCGGCCCTTGAGCAGATCCGCCTCGCGGGCTTTGGACAGGGCATCGCGAAGGTCGTCGAGCGTTCGGCGGCGGTCGGCGTCGTCCTGCGCGATCACGATCCGAGCCACGGTTTCGCCGTCCGCGCCGGTGATGTTGGAAATGGTCGTGAGCGACGGAAACGTCGCGCCGTCCGCGCGGCGACGCCCGAGCTCGCCGGAGTGCGCACCGGTGTCGTTCACGACCTCGAGAAACGGCAGCGCCTCCTGATTCCACTGTTCGGCGGTATGAAGGCTCGCGATGTCCGTTCCCACGAGAGTTCCGGGCGGGAAGCCGTGCATGCGATCCCACGCCGGATTCGAAAACGAAATGCGACCGTCGAGACCGACGACCGCGATCCCGTGCAGCGACTGCTCGACCGCGCGCTGGAATGTGCGGAGCGCGCCTTCGCTCTCCTTGTGCCGGCGGATGTCCGTCAGTACGATGACCACGCCGGTCGCCGAGCCGTCGCGTTGCATCGGTGCCATCCGCGCCAGATACCAACCCCGGGTTCCGTCGCGCATGAGTCCGCGCAGTTCGAGTTCGCGCGTGACGCCGTGCTCGTACGCCTCGCGAAACGCGGCGACCGCCGCAGGGCGATCGGCCTCGTCGACGAATTGTTCGATCGATCGCCCGATGTACCCGGCAACGACGGCCTCATCGCCGGTATTGACGAATTGAAGCCGCATGTCGCCGTCGGCGATGACAATGTGGTCCGGCGAATGCGCGACCAGAGAGCGAAATCGGGTCTCGCTTTCCTTGTGCGCGTCCCGGGCGCGTCGTTCCTCCGTCACATCGGTCGCGATGATCATGGTCCGCGCGGAACCGTCCTGCGCGAACCGAACGAATCGGCTTCGCCAGGTTTGGTCCGCGTCGCCGACTCGTGTCTCGATTTCAAACTGCGCCGCGACACCGGATTTGGCGGTCGCCAGAGCGGCGTCGAGGATGTGCCGATCCTCCGGGCGCGTGAAAACGCCGACCGGTTTTCCCATCACATCATCGATGCTCGCGTCGGGCACCGCGATGCGGTTGAGGTAGACATAGCGGTCGTTCTCGTCGAGCACGCCGACGAAGTCGGGCAGGTTTGCGACGAGCGCGCGCAAGAACGACTCGGACCGTGTGATTCGGGAGAGCGACTCCTTCGACTCGGTGATGTTCCGCGCCGCGGCGAGCACCGTCCGCGTTCGCCCGGCGGCGTCGAACTCCGGCATCAGCAGCCAGTCGATCCAGATGCCCGTCGGGAGACGGAACTCCAGACGTTGTGGTTCACCCTTCCGGAACGTCTCGCGGATCGCGTTCTCCCACAGATCCACAAGTTCCGCCGGAAAATCGAGCTGGCCGTGCGTCTTGCCGACGAAGTCGGCCGCCGCGATGCCGGTCTGCTCCTCGACGACCGAGTTCACATAGAGGTGGCGGCACTCGTGGTCGAAACGCATGATCGTGTCGCGTGAATTTTCGGCCAGCGTTCGGAATCGCTCCTCCGACGCGCGCAGGGCGTCCTCGGCGTTCTTGACCGCGGAAACGTCGCGCGAGATCGAGATCGTTCCGACGATCTTGCCGTGGCTGTCCTCCCACGGCAGCACCGTCGTTGCGAGCCACGCGGTATCCTTTCCCCCGAAGCGCCCGCGCTCGATCGCGTCGATCTTCGCGTCGCCCGTTTGCAGGATCAGTTCCTCGTTCTTGCGGATTCGCGCGGCCAAGGGAGCGGGCAGATAGTCCGCGTCGGTGCGACCGAGCGCGTGGTGAGGATCCTCCACGCCGAGCCAGTGGGCTTGGGCCGAGTTGATCCGCACGTAACGTCCGTGCACGTCCTTGAATGAGATGGCGAAGGGAGCGTTGTCCAGCAGCGCCTTCACCAGGTTTTGCTCATGACGCAGATGCCGTGTCGCTTCGTGGTGCCGCTCGATCTCGTGGCGCAGCGTTTCGTTCGTGTGCGTGAGTTCCTCAGTGCGCCGGCGGACCTCGGCCTCGAGGTTGTCGAGCGTTTCCTGCAACCGCTGCCGGGCGAGAATCGTGTCGTTCACGTCGCGGATGAGCACGAAGGACCAATCCGCGTGCATGAAGGGCGAGCGTCGGCCGGAGACCTCCACGAAGAACTGCGAGCCGTCCTTGCGCAGCGCGCGCGTGACGTAAGGGCGCGGCGACTCGTCCGCGGCTTTGGCGCGCAGCTCGGCGTGAACCTCCGGCGGGAAATGGCGGAACGGGTCCGTACCGACGGCCTCGTCCGCGCTGTAACCGAACATCGAGCACAGGGCGGGATTCACCTCGAGAATGCGCCCGTCCTTGAAGATGCACATTCCCTCGAAAAGGGCGCTGGTGACACCGCGATACCGGGCCGCCCAAAGATCGCAGGTGCGGCGCAGTTCCTCGAGCGGTTCGTCGTTTTCCAGCAGCCAGAACTCACTGTCGGTCGGCGCCTGCGTGAGAAAGATCGGGTGCGCGACGACGGTCGCGTGCGACGACTTGTCGCGCACGAGTCTGCGTTTGGCGGAATTTTCGCTTTGGCCCGCGGGCGCCGATTCAAATTGGAGCAGCTCATTTTTCGACGCACCGACGAGCGCGTCGCCGGAAATCGCGCCCAGCATCCGCGCGGCGGCCGCATTGGATCGCACGCACAAATCCTTGCGAAATTCCAGCACCCCTTCGTCGAGCGCCTCGACGAGCGACCAGAGGGTCCGCGAATCGAAGTTTTGCGTCTTGATGCGCTCGTCGCGCTGCTCCAGACGCTGCTCGAGCTCGCGAATTCGCCCGCGAAGCTCCTCGAATTTTGCGAAGACCATTTGGTCGGAGTCCGGATCCGAAGTCATCCTCTCCCCACGTCGCATTGCTCGGGTCGTCCGACGATTTGCGCTCGCGAAATCGACCGCGACCCCGAGCCGGAAATACGCACGGCGCGCAAACCGACGTTCTCGACGTCGCGCGTCGAAATGAAAGTTTCGCGTCGGCGCGCGAAACGGCGCGCCAATCAATTCGGGGCCATTGTTAATGTGTGCGTCGCTTCGTTGCAACGGTGCGACAAGGGGACTTTCCCACGCGGGCCATTCAACGTCGCGCCGGCGAGCGAAATTCCTGGGCAGATGGGGCGGATCGATTTCCGCGGCGAGGATACGGCGGATGTGGCGCTAGCGGCTCTTGGGCAACGTGACGCACAGGAATTCGGAGTCTTCGTCGAAACTGAATTCGCAGCTCTCGGAAACGTCGAATCGAAGCGCGTTTCCCGATGGCAGCTCATGGTCGTGACCGAGTACCCGCGCGCGAATCCGGCCATTCAGAACCCAAGCCACATGCGAAGTTCCCGCAGGCGGTTCGTAGTTGAGTCCTTCGCCCGGCGCACGCCGAAACAACCGAATTTCGAGATCCGGCCATCCGATGAATCGCGAATGTCCATCGGTGAAGTCCTCGGGGGATTCGGTCACCTGATGCGTTGTGGGCGTGGCGATTTCCAGAAGCTGCGCCGGACGCATTCCAAAAAACGTCGCCAACGCCGAGAGCGTCGACAGGCTCGGTTGATTCTGATTCGTTTCAATTCGGGTGAGCGTCGAGAAGCTGATTCCCGTCGCATCGGAAAGCGATTCGAGCGTCACGCGACGGCGACTGCGCAGTTCGCGCAGTACGGAAAAGTCGTATGATTCGGGTCGGACGCGTCGTTCCACCACCGCTCTCCTTTGTTTCCCTATAAACGAATTATGGATCGATGTTTATGATGAAAGCCATTGTTAGGTCTTTGTTCATTTATGAGGAATAATCGGTACTTGGCGGACCAAGGGGCGAATCGTTTACGAAGAACGCGGTGGCCGCCCAGGTCCGTGAGGTGGTCGCGAAAAATCGGCGGTCGCCAAATCGGCCACGTGCGGCGATTCGCGCGACGTCGCGCCGCCCGCCTAGCAGCCGCTTTCCCGCAGGAAGACGGCGAGATCGAGATAGAAGTCCATGTACGGGAAGTCGATGAAACCGAGCGGGTGGCCGACGATGCCGAAGTGGTCGGTGGGCAACTCGCCGAGGTTTTCGCCGTAGGTTGCCGATTCGCAGCCGATGATGCCGTCGTTGCAGCCTTCCATCGACTCGATGATCGCATGCGTGATGGCGAGCGGCGCGAAGATCTCCTCGCCATTGCCGTGGAACGAGAAGTACCTCACGCGCTCGTCGTCGGGGTTCGCCGGGTTGAAGACGTCGCGCACATACGGGCGCGTCACCTGCACCACGCCTTCCCAGTCCATGCCGAGCAGTTCCAGCACCGCGTCCGCGGCGTCCTCGGCCACATCGGGCAGAATCCCCGTTGCGAAATCCGCGATCGACGCGCCCTGATGCGGAGTCGAGAGCGTCACGAGGCACGCGACGCGATCGCCCCATCCCATCGTCGAGATCAGATAGCGCGCGTCGAGGCCGCCCTGACTGTGCGCGATGATGTTGACCTTTTGCCCGGGATATCGCTCGTCGATCTTGTTCGCGAGCTGGTTCGCGCGAGTCTCCATCGTGTTGATCGAGCTGACCCATGGCTCGAAGACGTCGTAGCCGAACGCCGCGTAAGTGTCGGCGACGAGGTAGAAATTCGACAGGGGTCCCAGATATCCCCAACCCATGAAACCGTGAGCCAGGACGATGGGGTACTTTGTTGGACCGAGCGCGTCCTCAGGCGGCGGAAGCGGCGCCCAGGTGTCGTCATCCGCGGTGTCGCCGATGTCGTCGTCGTCGAGCGTCGTGTCCGCGTCGTCGTCGGACTCCTTGGTATTCGAGTCGCCGTCGCCCGCGCACGCGGCAGTCATCGCCATGACCAACGAGAAGCACATCGCCCGTTTCCAAAAAGTTATTCCATCGGACATCGACATCTCCATCGGACCGTCGGGACGATCCTGAGGTCTCTCGGCCTGTACGTCAATTCCGTGCGGAATGGGATTTGCCTCATCGGTGTGTGGAGACGTACCTGCACCGATACAAGGGAAGTCGCGTGACTTTCGCGCAACATCGAAACGGGTGTTGCGCCGTCGGGGCGGGTCTGGCACCGTCAATAGCCTCGTATTCGCGAACGAATCGGTCATGGAGAAATGGACGTGATGCGAAAGACTCGTTGGATGATTCTTGTCTCGCTGTGGCTTGCGCTGGGCTGCGTTCTCGCGGCATGCGGTGACGATGACGACGACTCCGGGAGCCCAAACGGCACCGCCGCCGACGACGATACCGGCGACGGACCGGATGACGACACGGACGACGATATCGACGACGACGTGGACGACGACGCGGATGACGACGACGTTCCAGTCAAGGCCAAAATCGCCGTCGTGTCGGATTTGCACATCTGGTACCCCGAAACGGAACTGGGCGATGAGACCGCGATTCCGGCCTATCCCGCGTTGCTCGCGCACGAGGCGCTGCAATACATCCGAAACGAAGGTCCTGTCATTTCCCGCGCCGTGATTCTCGACGCCATCTCCCGGGGTGTCACGCACATCGTTCTCAACGGCGATTTCAGCGACTCGGTCGAGCGGGCCGTGTACGATGCGTTCACCGAGGATCTCAAGGGCTACGAACAGCAGTACGGCGTGGACTTTCTGTTCGTGCGCGGCAATCACGATGCGATCACGAACGCCAATCACGAAACCGGCGAACCCAACACTTCGCCCCTGTTCGACGGCATGCTGCTGAACAACTCCCGCACGTTCAGCATCGGCGCTCTGGAACTGTTCGATCTTTTCGAGCCGTTCGGCCTGAGCGCGACCGACACCGACGGCTCGCCCGAGGGCTACGCCTTCTGGGAATTCGGCCCTCAGACCGAAAACGGGTGCGGCACCGTCGAGTCCGAAGAAGACTGCGCGACGCAGACCCAGTTCAGCTATCTGGTCGAGCCCGTGGACGGCATCTGGTTTCTGGTCATCGACACCAACGGATTCTCCGTCAACGGCGGCGATTCCGGCTGGGGCGGCGACAGCCTGAAGACCGCAAAACCCCGCACGTGGGCCTGGATCGCCGACGTTTACGCCCGGGCGGCCGAGCAGGGTAAAACGGTGGTCGCGTTCGGTCACCACAACCTGGGCGACCCCTTTTGCGGACTCATGTTCGACCGGCTTGGATTTCTGGAAGGCGCGCTCTTCGACACCCGACGCTCGGCGACGGAGCTGGCCGGACTGGGGATGAACCTCTACGTCAGCGGCCACCTGCACATGGACTACATCTCCGAGTACGTGACGGACGACGTCAGCATCATCGACGTCCAGACGCCGAGCCTGACCAACTACCCCGTCGGCTACCGCCTTTTCACGTTCCTTGACGACGCGACGGTGGACGTCGAGACGATCGTGGTGCGCGACGTGCCCGAATGGGATCGCTATCTCGGCGACTACCAGGCATTCGCCGACGCGAACGATTACAGCTTCGAGGAATTCGCCGTTCAGGACTCGCCGACCTTCGACGCCTACGTCGATCGCAGCTTCGAGCACATGATCTCGGCGAAGATCGTGGGTGCGGTCGGCGATGGCGTGATCCCGATCCTGAAGCTCGTCCGCCTGTACGACCTGTTGTTGCTCGCCGGGCTCGGCAAGAGCACGCAAAGCGTCGCGGTCGAAGAAGGGCGACTCGGCATCCTGGCGGACGCGGCGTTCGAGCGGGCGACCCGAAACGCCATCGACGATCGCATCGAGAACGCGGGCCTTTCGGTGGACGAGTTCAAATCGCTGAGCATTTACGACATGGCCTACGCCACCGTACGGATTCAGTTCGGGGCGAAGCTCGCCGTCGACCAGATGGAGCAGGATGGGACGCTGGCCTACTTCCAGTTCTTCGTGAACTTCATGCAGGGCCGGTCACTGACTTTTCTGGAAGAACGGGTGCAAACGGATCGAGACCGATCGCTGCTGTCGACGCTGCTCGCGATCCTCGACGATCTGCTCAACGACTACTGGTGGCAGCGCCCGTATATGGGAAAGGTGCGCATCGACCTGACGACGAACGCCATCGAGGAACTCGAATAGATCTTCGCTCCTCTGCAATGAACTCGTTCGGAAATCGAGTCATTGGTCGAAAGCGGGGAGGAACGGTGAGCGCGAAACGAAGCACGAAATTGGCGAAGCCGAAAGACGCGGGCCCGGCGGGGGGCGCGCCCGTGAAGCTTCTATCGGGGGGAAATCCGCAGATCGCCAAGGCCGACGGCGACGCTCCCGTGCAAGCCTACCTCGCGGCCATGCCTGGTTGGAAGCAGGACGTGGGACGCCGACTCGATGCGCTCATCGTCCGCACCGTCCCCGGCGTGCGGAAGGCCGTCCGCTGGAACACGCCGTTCTACGGCGTCGAGGGCCAAGGCTGGTTCCTCGGCTTCCACTGCATCACGAAGTACGTCAAGGTGAGCTTCTTCCGCGGCACGTCGCTGCGCCCGATGCCGCCGGTCGAGTCCAAGGTGAAGGACGTCCGCTACTTCCACATCCACGAGAACGACCCGTTCGACGAGCAGCTCGTGGCCAGTTGGATCCGCCAGGCCGCGG